>JAURKV010000005.1 GCA_030831585.1 Ramlibacter sp.
CAGCATCGCGTTATGGGGGTCAATTCCGAGCAGACGCGCTGCATTGAGCCCCAGGATGGCCTGGGTGTCCTCGGTATTGAGCCCTGCCCGGTGCACGAAGTCCACGATTTGCGACTCCTCCATGTCATAGGGGAAATCGGTTCCCGCAATGAGTTGCCCTGCGCCAAAGCGCTCGGCCAGATGCCGCAGCTGCATCGGGTCGAAGACGACTGTGTCGAAGTAGGTTCGCTTCAGGTAGTGGCTCGGGGGGTGCTGACAGTGGCAGCAGTCTTCCCGGGCGTGGAAGGCGTGGTCGTAGCGGCCTGGATAAGCGGGCATGAACCCGCCGCCGTGGGCGATCATGAGCTTGAGCCCCGGCACCTGATCGAGCGTGCCTTTGTAAATCAGGTGCGCTAGTGCGACGGTGCTGTCCAAGGGGTTGCCGATCACGTTGTTCAGGTGATGGGCCGAAAGCCGCTCACCATCGGTGAACCCCGTGGGATGCATAAAGACCACCGCCCCCAATTCCTCCGCCGCCGCAAAAAAAGGCAGGAACTTCGGGTTGGCGAGTTCGTCGCCGTTCACATGGCAAGAAATCTCCACCCCCCGCATCCCGAGCTCGCGTACGCAGCGGTGTAGTTCCTCGACCGCCAGTCGGGGCGACTGTAAGGGTACCGTGCCGAAGGCCATCAGGCGGTCCGGGTGAGTTTGTGCGACATGGGCGAGCCGGTCATTGACCATGCGCGCGTTGTTTCTGGCGAATTCTTCCTCGGCCCAGTAGCAGTAATGGCCTGGCGCGGGCGAGATCACCTGGATGTCGACACCGACAGCGTCCATCGCTGCCAGCCGCTCTTCGACGCCGGTAATGCGTCCCCGGGTGCGGGCCAGCATGGCGGCGCTGACTTGGCGCGATTCGGGCGAGACCCATCGTTGGGTGGGTTCAGGCGTCGCAGGTCCATTCGCCTTGGCCAGTGCTTCCGCCTCGGCCACCACCATGTGGCAGTGCATGTCGATGACGACGGAGGGGCGCTCTCGCCGGGGCGGCGTGGCCGTGGGGTTGGAGGCGGTGATCCCGCAGGTGTAGAACTGTTCCATATTTCCTCCTGCGGACAGTTGCTCAGACGCTCGATGGCTTGAGAATCGTATTCGGTCGGTAGCGTTTAACGGCCTCGTGGTGGGTGGAGTCCTGGCCCATGTAGACGCCGCGTTCCCATTCGCGCTTGAGCGGGTCTACCACCTGCAGGCTCATCCGGCCGATGCCGTGGATACAAATCTCGACTTGCTCCCCGTCTTGCAGAAAGCCCAGTCCCTCATGGTTGGTGCCGCACGAGAGGATGTCGCCCGAGTTGAGCGTCATCACACCAGAGGCGAACTCCACGATCTCGGGGACCGTGTGCTCCATGTCGTCCGTGTTGTAGTTGTGGCGAAGTTGACCATCGTTCCAGAACTGCACATGGAGGTCGTTCGGATTTTCGATCTCGTCGGCCGTCACGATGCAGGGCCCGATGGGTGCGAAGGTGTCGAACGACTTGCCGATCCAACTCATCGACGAGCCGGGTGCCCAGGTGCGGCGCCCCTCGCCGCGTGCGGTGACGTCGATGATGCAGGTGTAGCCGAAGACGGCGCTGCGCCAGTCGGCGCGGGCCACCGACTTAGCCGGTCCCTTGATCACCACCGCCAACTCGGCCTCGTGCATGAAGGAAGACGGCGCGGTATTGGCGGGCAAGTGAATGGTGTCCCCCGGACCGATCACGGCGTCGGGATTCTTGAGGAACATGTTCAGCGGCTTGGGGTCTCGCTGCGCATGCTCCCAGTAGTTGCCGATGGCATTGAGGATCTTGCGCGGCTGCGGTAGCGGGGGACCTAGGCGCACCTGGGCATGGGGCATGGCCTCGTCGCGCTCGGCCGCCAGATCCAGGGCCGCGCGCACCTGGTCCAGATGGTCGATCAACCAGACCATCGCGGCCTGTCCCGCCAGGCCGGCCGGGAGGTAAGTTCCGATCGGGACGACGCCGCGTTCAACCAGCAATCCCGGGAGGAGCGCGTCCCCCGGTCCTTTGTAAAGCACGAGTTTCATGTCGACTGCCTTGGCGTACTCAATGGCGGGGCGGCGGGGGGTATCCGAAGTTCCAGCTGTTGGAGGTGTTTGGCCCGGAGATCGTTTCCCGGGGCACCCAGTGGTCGTCGACGACGTCCATGTCGGCGTCGTACTCGATGTTGCCGCCGAAGGGACTGTTGAAGTACCAGAACACATTGGCGCCATAGATATGGCGACCCGGGCCCCAGGCCGTACGGTAGCCCTTGTCGGCAAAGCGCTTGCCAGCGAGCATCACCTGGTTCATGTCAAGGAGGTGGAAGGCAATGTGGTGCAGCCCCTTGAATGGCGCTCGCTGCACCAGGAACAACTGGTGGTGCTCGGGGTTGCCGTCTGTGCGCATGAAGGAGCCCATATTGGTGAAACGGTCCGTGGCCCGGAACCCGAGCCGCTCCACGTAAAAGCGCTCCAGACGCGCGACGTCCTGGGTGTAGTAAACGAGGTGACTCAGCGTGGCCGGGACAATCGGCGCATCAAAGTCGATCGTCGTGTTGACGACGCGCTGGGGCGGCGCTCCCGGGACATTCGCTTTGGCGGGCTCGTTTTTCAGTTCGGTCCGCTGCGTGACCTGAAAGCCGATGGCGTTGCCGTCGTCGTCCGCGGAGATTAGCAAGTCGCCGGTGACCTGCACCGGCCGGTCACGACCCAACTCCTTGGCGATGCGCTCCAGGGCGGCCCGGTCCGAAACACCCCAGCGCGCCAGGCGGATGGTGGGGCCACTGACCGGCGCAGGCGGCAGGTCGGCGTCTTCGCAATGGCGGACACGTACGCCCGTTCGATCCGAGGCCCAAAAGATGAGCTCCTTGTCGTCAGCACGTGCTTCGATCAGCCCGTAGTCCGCCAGAAAGCGCCGTCCAGCGGCGAGATCCTCGGTGGTGAGCGTCACCTCGTCCAGACCCACGATTGCCATGAAATTCCCTTCGTTCAAACCTGGTGCCAATTGCGACCCCCGCTAATCATGTCAGCCTGGCCAGCGACCCATTCGGGCGCAGCCTTACTGGAGAGAGTTCGGGTGTTTTCCATCCGCCAGCGTAGCCTGCCCGGCGGCCGGCAAGAAATCGTTTAGCTCGATCGGAGCCATCATGAGCGCTGATGCCTGCGGTGCATCGACCAGCCCGATGGATTCAATCGGAGGGAATGATTTCCCCCATCTAAGCCTCGCTCCTACCATCTCGTGATGGCAAGCAAGAAGATTCTCATTGTCGGTGGCGGAATCGCCGGCCTGACGCTGGCCATTGCGCTGACCCGGCGCGGCATTGCCTGCGAAATCATCGAGAGCAACCCCCAGTGGGGCGTGTACGGCGTGGGCATCATCTTGCAATCCAATGCGCTTCGTGCGCTGGAAACCCTGGGGCTCGCGCAGCGCTGCCTGGAGGCGGGCTTCCCCTATTCGACCACCCGGTACTACGACGCGCAGGGCCAGTTCGTTCGGGAGCGCATCAAACCCAATTTGTCGGGCGATCGCTTCGCCTCGTCGACGGGGGTGCTGCGTCCGGTGTTGCACGATATCTTGCGCGCCGAGGTGCTGGCCCTGAATGTGCCTGTCCGCCTGGGCTTGACGGTGAGTCAGTCGGCGCAGGCGGGCGGCCGGGTCGACGTCACCTTCAGCGACGCCAGCGTGGGCAGCTATGACCTGGTCGTGGGCGCCGACGGTATCCGCTCGGAAATGCGTCGCACCGTCTTTGGCGCCGAGCATCAGCCCACCTTCATGGGGCAGGCCTGCTGGCGCTTCACCGCCGACCGGCCCGCCGAAGTTCCCCACGCAGTGATGTATCGGGGTACCCGTACCCAGGCAGGCCTGATCCCGCTCACGCAGGACAAGATGTACTTGCTGCTGCTCACGGCGGAGCCGGGCAATCCGCGGCTGGAGCGGGACAGCTTGCGCGGCATGCTGGCCGAGCGACTTGGCGAGTACGGCGGGCTCATTGGCGAGCTGGCGCGCGCCCTGCCTGACTCGAATGAGATCGTCTACAGCCCCTTGGAGCCGCTGCTGATGCCTGCCCCCTGGCATCGAGGCCGTGTGGTGCTGGTGGGCGACGCGGCGCACGCGACCACGCCGCATATCGCGCAGGGCGCCTCCATGGCCTTCGAGGATGCAGTGGTTCTCAGTGAGTTGTTGGACGAGGCGCCGAGCATCGACCAAGCGCTTCTGGCCTATACGGCTCGGCGCTGGGAGCGCTGCCGCTTGATCGTCTACAACTCGCTGCAGATCGGGCGCTGGCAATTGCAAGCCTGGGAAGGCAAGCCCGATCCCCAAGCCGACATCGTCACCCTCAGCAACCAAACTCTGGAGGCCTTGCGCGCTCCGATCTGAACCGCGAAGCCCATATCCCATGAACGCCATCGACTTCACCCATGATCCCGGCAAGACCAGCTGGGTCGAATCAGCCAACGGCCATCCGGACTTTCCGATCCAGAACCTCCCCCTCGGGCGGTTTGCCCTGGCCGACGGTCAGCCCCGTGTGGGCATGGCGATCGGCGAGCAGATCGTCGACCTGGGGGCGCTTCGTGCGATGGGACTGCTGTCTCTGCCGGGCGCGCTGGACTCGGAGCTGGCGGCGCTGCTGTCCTCGGCCAGCGATGCGGTGGGTTTGACAGCAGGCGCGCGTCTGGCACTGCGCCACGAGGTGTTCCGCATGCTCGATGGTCAGGGGCCGCAGGGGGATATGGCACGGCTTCGTCAGGCCGAGTTTCTTCGGGCGTCCGCCCAGTGCACCCTGCTGCTGCCCTCCCAGGTGCGTAATTATTCAGACTTCAACGCGGGGATCTACCACTCGGCGCGCGGCGGTCTCCGGCGCGGGCGGCCCATGGCGGAGGCCCTGCTTCCCAACTACCGGCATATACCCATCGGCTACCACGGTCGTGCCTCCAGCGTGCAGCCCTCTGGCACCGACATCCGGCGCCCTTGGGGCCAGATCGTGCCCGCGGGTACGAGCCAACCTGTTTTCGAGCCCTCCCGCAAGCTGGACTTCGAGTTGGAGCTGGGCATCTGGATCAGCCAAGGCAATCCGGTGGGCCAACCCATTGCGGTGGGGCAGGCCGCCGCGCACATCGCCGGCTACACCCTCCTCAATGACTGGTCCGCGCGGGATATTCAGTCCTGGGAGACCGAGCGCCTGGGACCGTTTCTGGGCAAGAGCTTTGGCACCACGGTCTCGCCCTGGGTCATCACGCCGGAGGCCCTGGCGCCGTTTCGCTTGCCCGCCTTCACGCGTGCGGCGACCGACCCGCAGCCTCTGGACTACCTCGTCGACGCCGCTGACCAGGCCGGCGGCGGGCTGGATCTCTCATTGGCCGCGCATATCCAGCCTGCGGACGTTACCGAACCCTTCATCCTCTCTCGCAGCCATGCCCGGTACCTGTACTGGACCCCGGCGCAAATCGTGGCGCACCAGACCTCCAACGGCTGCAACCTGCAGGTGGGCGATGTGCTCGGAACCGGAACGATCAGCGGCCCTGGTGCCGACGAATTCGGTGCCCTGCTCGACGCCTACGATGCCACCAGGAGCAAGTTGAGCTTTCCCGGCTTTGAACGCTCTTTCCTGTTGGATGGCGACCAGATCATGCTGGAGGCCCGCGCCCATCGTGAGGGGCGGGTGTCCATCGGGTTCGGGCCCTGCCGAGGGCAAATCCTGCCTGCAGTGAGCCGCTAGACAGACCGATCGCCCCGCGCCCTCTCAGTCCTTCTCGAGTACGCCTGTCCGCAGGGCTGGCGGTTCACCGAAGGCCTCCCGGGCTGTGCCGACGATCAGCTCACGCAGCCACCGGCTCCCAGGGTCTTCCTCCCGAAACATCGGCCATTGGAGCATCGCCACCAGCGGTGGCACGGCGGCAGGGTGGGGCAGGATCCGAATGGGCAGGGCGGCTGCGCTCATCTCGGCCAGGCGCCTTTGCATCGGCGCGATCATGCGACTGCCAACCACCATCCTGGGGAGTGTGTCGAACGATGGTACGAGCAGGGCCACCTTGCGCATATAGCCCTGTTGCTGCAGCCAGGCGTCTTCAAGCGTCAGGCTGTTGTCCCGGCTCATCGCGCGCATCGCCTGAGGGGCTGCGAGAAACTGCTCGAGGCTCAGCGTTTCGCCGATCTCCTGGTTGTCCTTGCAGGCCACACACACATATTCATCGATGAAAAGAGGCGTGCAGGGGTGTTGGGGCAGGGTGAGCCCGCCCACTCCCAATGCGGCGTCGATATGGCCCATCGCCATGCGCTGCTCGTGGTCGTGCGATCGCACTTGAATGTTGAGGCTGGCGCCGGGAGCGGCCGCCAAAATCTTGGCGGTGACCAAGGGCGCGAAGACGGTCAGCAGGTATTCGGAGGCGGTGATGGTGAAGGTTCGGTCCGTCGTCGCCGGATCAAAGCCTGGACGGCTGGTGACGACGGCGGTGACCCGAGTCAGCAACTCGCTGACCTGGGGCATGAGGCCGGCCCCGAACGGGGTCAGCACCATGGAGCGCCCCACCCGCACCATGAGTTCGTCCTGAAAGTGTTCCCGCAGTCGGGTCAGCGCGCCACTCATGGCCGGCTGGCTCACATGCGTGCGCTGGGCGGCCTTGGTGACGCTTTGCTCCGTGAGCAAGGCGTCTAGAGCAATGAGGAGGTTGAGGTCGAGTCGCTGCAAATGCATGCGGGGGCTCCGGTGGAGACGCCTTTTTAGCAGACCGGGCCAGCAGGGCTTCCGGCCCTACCCGGTCAAGCGCCGCTAGCCGTCTCCGCCTGGAAGCCGGCATACGCGCGGCGAATGTCCTCGAGCAGGCGTTCCTCGGTGTCGGCCCATTCACGCAACTCCCCCAGCGGCATTTCATGGGCGACGGCCTCGGGCTCGGTGTTGGCCAGAAAGCCGACGCGTGCATGCGCCAGAATCAGCTCGAGGTAATCGAGCATGCGGCGCAACTCGGGCTTGCCGGCCACCGGGCCATGGCCCGGGACGATGACATCCACGTCGAGCTGCAAGATGTCTTTGACCGCCCGGATCCATCCTTGCAGGCTGCCGGCAAACGCGGCGGGGCAGACCCGGTTGAAAAACAGGTCGCCAGCGAACAGGATCTTGGTCGCAGGAAGCCAGGCCACCGCATCGCCGTCGGTATGCGCCACCCCGGGGTGGAAGAACTTCACCTCGTGTGCACCCAGATGCAGCGTGACCTGGTCATCGAAGGTCAGGTCGGGGTACACCACCTCGATGCCCTCGAGGTCAGGCGCGAAAAAGGGGCGCTTGCGCGCCCACCGCTGCACGTCACCCTGTCCAGCCTGAACCATGTGATTTCTGCAGGCCCGATGCGCGATCACACAGGCCGGCATGAAGCGCTTGACGCCAAACACATGGTCGGCGTGATGATGGGTAAGCAGGACCCGGCTGACCGGCTTGCTGGTGACCCGCTTGATCGCATCGTGAAAGCCTTGTTGCATGGACCGCGTGCCCAAGGTGTCCACCACCGCGCAATAGTCGTCCCCGACGATCAGGCCCGCATTGCTGTAGCCGGCATTGCCGTGCGGACCATTGGGCTGGACATAGGCGAAAACGCCATCTGCCAGTTCCTTCATCCCGAAGGACCAATCAAGCAGGCTCATACGCTCCTCTCGCGGCCAGTTCGCGCCGCGGCCATCATTCGGGTTGCACGCCGGCAGCGCGGACCAACTGGCCCCACTTTTCCGTCTCGCGGCGCATGAATGCGCCCATTTCCTCCGGCGAGGTGGGTTCGGGTGTCAGGCCCGCCTGCTGGTAAAAACTGCGTGCGGTTTGGCTGCCCAACGCAGCCCGGAAGATGGCGTTCAGACGCGCCACTACCGGTCGTGGCGTGGCGGCTGGCACGAAGACCGCGGACCATGCGGCGAGTTCGAATCCGGTGAGGCCGGTCTCGGCCATGGAGGGCACCTGGGTCAGGGTGGGATGGCGCCGCAGGGTGCTGACGGCCAAGCCGCGTAGCCTGCCTTGCTGGATCAGCGGCTGCGCGGCGGGCACATCGACCACCGCAAAGTCCAGCGTCCCGCCCAGCACATCAGTGATGGCCTGCGGAGAGCCCTTGTAGGGAACATACTGAACCTTGGCGCCGGCCATCTGCTGCATCAGCTCGGCCGACATGCGGCTTGATGAGCTGGAGGCTCCGTAGCTCAGCTTGCCAGGCGACTGTTTGGCTCTGGCGAGGAGGTCCTGCGCGCTTGTGATCGGACTGGTTGCCGACACCACGAAGATCATCCCCCCTTTGTTGATCAGGGTCACCGGCGCGAAGTCGGCAATGGGGTCGTAGGGGAGCTTGGTGAACATCGACGCATTAGCTGCGTGGGTGGTGTTCGACCCGATCAGCACGGTGTAGCCATCGGCGGGGGCCGTGGCCACTGCCTGGGCCGCGATGAAGCCGGCTGCGCCTGGCCGGTTCTCGATCAAGATCGGTACCTTGGCCTCCTGGCTCAGGGGCTCGATGATGGCGCGCAGGACAACGTCGATGCTTTGCCCAGCAGCAAAGGGAACGACCAGCTTGATCGGGCGATTGGGGTAGTCCGCCGTCTGTGCAAAAGCAGAGGGCAGGGCCAGGAAAGAGGCCGCCAACTGGACGACCCGCCGGCGGGAGGGCGTGCTGAATGATCCGGACATCGTGTCTCCATGCAGGGGCCGTCGTCTTCTGGGCAGGGAGGTACCGTGGCCCCGCCGGCCCATCCCTCTGGCTCAGAGCATGCTAGGCCCGGCTCTCCCCCGGCCCAAATCATTCATGCGGATGGATCCCATCATTGAGCCCGATGGGAAACTGCCGCCGCCCCCGGCTTCGCGTCGCCGGAGCGCGCGGTCAGACGGCCATCTGCTTGAAGACCTCGCGGGCGACGGCGACCGTCTGGTCGATGTCTTCTCGGGTGTGCGCCGCGCTCACGAAGCCGGCCTCGTAGAGCGCCGGGGCGATGTACACGCCGCGATCGAGCAAACCGTGAAAGAGGGCGTTGAACTTCTTGCCGTCGCTGGTCATCACCTTCTGGTAATTCTGCGGCAGCTCGGGGAGCAAGAAGAACCCGAACATGCCGCCCTCGCAGTCGGCGCTGAAGGGAACGCCCTCGGCTTTGGCGGCGGCCGAGAGGCCATCGACCAGGGTGCGGGTCTTGGCGCAGAGGGCCTCGAAGAAGCCGGGCATGCTGATCTGCCGCAGCGTCTCAAGACCGCAGGCGGTGGCCACCGGGTTGCCCGAAAGCGTGCCGGCCTGATAGACCGGGCCCAGCGGAGCCAACTGCTCCATGATCGCGCGCGGGCCGCCAAAGGCCGCCAGCGGCATACCGCCGCCGATCACCTTGCCCATGACGGTGATGTCGGGCTTGAAGCCCGGGATCTGCTTGGCATACACGCCTTGGGCGCTGCCCAGGCCGACGCGAAAACCGGTCATCACTTCGTCGAACACCAGGAGCGCGCCGTACTGGGTGCACAGCTCGCGGCAGCGGGTCATGAAGGGCACGCTGGCGCGCACGAAGTTCATGTTGCCTGCGATGGCTTCGATCATCAGGCACGCAAGCTCCTTGCCGTGCAGCACAAAGGCCTCTTCGAGCTGCGCGAGGTTGTTGTACTCGAGCACGATGGTGTGCTGGGCCACTTCCTCGGGAACGCCGGCGCTGGTGGGGTTGCCGAAGGTGGCCAGGCCCGAGCCGGCCTTGACCAGCAGCGCGTCGGCGTGGCCGTGGTAGCAGCCTTCGAACTTGATGATTTTTTTGCGCCCGGTGGCGCCACGCGCCAGGCGCAGTGCGCTCATCGCGGCTTCGGTGCCAGAGCTGACCAGCCGCACCATCTCGATCGAGGGCACGGCTTTGACGATGGCCTCGGCCAGTTCAATTTCGCGCTCGGTCGGCGCGCCGAAGGAAAAGCCCTCCAGCGCCGCCTTCTGCACGGCTTCCAGCACCGCCGGGTGGCCGTGGCCCAGGATCATTGGGCCCCAGGAGCCGATGTAGTCGATATAGCGTTTGCCGTTGGCGTCCCAGAAGTGGGGGCCTTGGGCACGTTGTACGAAGCGCGGCGTGCCGCCGACGGCGCGGAAGGCGCGCACCGGCGAGTTCACGCCGCCGGGGATGAGCGCCTTGGCGCGTTCAAAAAGCTGTTCGTTGCGGTCTTGCTGAGTCATGCGATGGGGGCGTGGGTCCACGCGAGAAGTCAATGCGGGGGTGAGGGCTGCGGATGCGGTCTGTGGTCAATGCTTGGTGTCGGGTGCGGGCATGTCCAGTACCTGCAGGGCCTGAGCTTGCTCTTCAGTCGCTACCTCGGATTCTGCCGGTTCTGGCTGGGCCCAGAACATCCGGTCGGGCACCACATGGCCCATGCCTGGGCGAAAGCCCGCGTCCAGGGCCTCGTCGAGGTATTCCAGCGCCTCGTCGGTGGCGGCCGCCAGGTCAGTCCCTGTAGCCAGCAGCGCAGCCAGTGCCGCCGAAAGGGTTTCCCCCGCGCCGCAGAACACCGCCTCGAAGCGCTCGAAGTGACGACTGGCCAGCACCGACTGCGGCGAGGCCAGCACGTTGTCGATGTGCTGGTCAGGCATCGGGATGCCGGTCACCAGGGTATAGGGGACGCCGGCTTCGCCTGCCGCCCGGGCAATGTCGCGCGCGCTGGGGCTTTTATCGCCAGACCAGTCGGGCAGTAGCCAGCGCCACAGCGTGCTGTGGTTGCCGACCAGTACGGTGGTCTGCGGCAGCATCAACTCGCGGAAGGCGTCGAGGTAGGCCTCTATCTGCGCGTCGTCCCACCAGGACAGGTTGGGCATGTAGGCCACGAGCGGGATGTCGGCGTAGTCGGCTGCGATTGCTGCAATCGTGCTGACTGTCTCGGGGCTGCCCACAAAGCCCACCTTCATCACCTGAACCGGCACATCCTCGAGGATGGCGCGGGCCTGTTCGGCCACGGCGTCCTCGTCAAATGCGAAGTGATCAAAGACCTCTGCAGTGTCTCGCGCATAGGCGCCCGTCACCACCGGCAGCGCATGGCCGCCGACCGAGGCCATGGTCACCCCATCCGCGGCAAGTCCAGCAGCGCCGCTGGGGTCGCTGGCGTTGAAGGTCATGATGCAGGGCGGTCCGGCATCTTCTGCGGCCTCGGCGTCGGCGGCCTCGGCATTGGCGCCCGCATCTTTTGCAGGCTCTTTCGGGTCGGCCGCGGAGGCGGCGATGTGCAGGCTTGCGCCCGCTGAAATTGAGCTCATGCTCAACGGCCTTTCTTCTTCAAGGATGTGCATCATTCGGTTTCTTGTGGCTGTTGAGGTGGATACAATCGTTGCATTACCTTGGAAGCGCCCTTAAGCTGTGACTGAAGCAAAAACTTGGATGTGTCTGATCTGCGGGTGGATTTACGACGAATCCGCCGGCGCGCCTGATCATGGTATCGCCCCTGGCACCGCCTGGGTCGACGTTCCCATGAATTGGACCTGCCCCGAATGCGGCGCCCGCAAAGAAGACTTCGAGATGGTCCAAATTTGATCTAGGGGGATCGCGTCCTCCGCGCGTCGTTCACAGCGGCGCGCCGAGCAGTTTGATCCCCCGGACGCGCCCCCCGCAAGCCCGCAGAGGCTTTCAGGGAGCAGCGTCAAGTGAATCAGGGTAAGTCCGACCTCGCGTCGGGGGCAGACCCGGCACCGCAATCATTGCGTGTGCTGGTCGTCGACGACAGCAACACCATCCGCCGTAGCGCGGAAGTTTTTCTCCGTCAGGGCGGGCACGACGTGCTCCTGGCCGAGGACGGCTTCGACGCGCTGGCCAAGGTGCTCGACTACCGCCCACACATCATCTTTTGCGACATCCTGATGCCGCGTCTGGACGGTTACCAGACCTGCGCCATCATCAAGCGCCACGCCCAATTCGCCGCCACCCCGGTGGTGATGCTCTCCTCGCGCGACGGGGTCTTCGACAAGGCCCGCGGCCGTATGGTTGGCTCGCACGAGCACCTCTCCAAACCCTTCACCAAAGACCAGTTGCTGCAGGCCGTGCGGCAACTGGCATTACCCGCCGACGGAGGCCATTGAATGCCTATTTCCAAAGTGCTGGTCGTGGACGACTCCAAGACCGAGCTCCATTACCTGGCCAACCTGCTCACGCAACAGGGTTACCTGGTGCGCACCGCTGAAAACGCCGAGGAAACGCTGCGCCTGATGGCCGACGACCGACCCGATTTGGTGCTGCTCGACGTGGTGATGCCAGGCCAGAACGGCTTTCAGCTCACCCGCACCATCACGCGTGACCCGCGCTATGCGGGCTTGCCAGTGATCCTGTGCACCAGCAAGAACCAGGAGACCGACCGGGTCTGGGGCATGCGCCAGGGCGCGCTCGACTACTTCACCAAGCCGATCGACCCGAGCGAGTTGCTCGCTCGTATCCAGGCCCTGGGCTGAAAGAAAAGTCCATGTCCTCCCGTGAAGCCTTGAGTGCGATGCAGGAGCGTCTGGCCCGCCGCCTGCAGGCGGGCCCCGCCGATGACGGCCAGGCCTGCTGGCTGGCGGTCCACGCGGGCGCCAGCCGCTACCTGCTGCCGCTGGCACAGGCCGGCGAAATATTTCCCTACGCCCCACCTCAGCGGGTGCCCTACACCCAGGCGTGGTTTCTGGGGGTGGCCCACCTGCGGGGTGGGCTCTGGGCGGCGGTCGATTTGGCGTCCTTCCTCGGTGACGACAGCGGGGCGCTCCCGGGCTCTCCCAGCTCGGGCCTGCGCCGTGCGTCGCCAGAGGTCGGCGAGGAGGCCCGCCTGGTCACCTTTCATGCCCAGCTGGAGGTCAACGGCGCCTTGCGGGTGGACCGCCTGGCCGGCCTGCGCGGACCGGAGGATTTCCCC
>JAURKV010000080.1 GCA_030831585.1 Ramlibacter sp.
AGAAGCCCTGGACCCGGTGCGTATCGGCATCGTCTCCGTGAGCGACCGAGCCAGCAGCGGCGTCTACCAAGACAAGGGCCTGCCCGCGCTGCAAGGCTGGCTCACCCGGGCCCTGCGCAATCCGATCCAATTCGAAGCCCGGCTCATTCCCGACGAACAGGACCGCATCAGCGAGGCCCTGATCGAGTTGGTGAACGCGGGCTGTTCCCTGGTGCTTACCACCGGAGGCACCGGCCCGGCACCACGCGATGTGACGCCCGAGGCTACGCTGGCGGTGGCCGACAAGGTGATGCCCGGCTTTGGAGAGCAAATGCGGCAGATCAGCCTACGCTTCGTGCCGACGGCCATCCTCTCGCGCCAAGTGGCGGTGATTCGGGGCCAAAGCCTCATCATCAACCTGCCCGGGCAACCCAAGTCCATCCAGGAGACGCTGGAGGGCCTGCGCGATGCGGAAGGCCGCAGCGAGGTGCCCGGCATCTTCGCAGCGGTGCCCTATTGCGTCGACCTGATCGGCGGGCCCTACCTAGAGACCGATGACCGGGTCTGCGCAGCGTTTCGGCCGAAGAACGCGGTTCGCCCACCGCGTGGCGCCTGATAGGGACAGAGAGGGACGGGGGCTGCGAATAGGGCCGCTGAAGGCGAGGCCTTACTTGCCCACCATCTGGGAGAGCTTGTCGGCCTCGAAGTTCTCGCGCCGGGCGGCCCCCGGCGGCACGCAGTCGGCCAGCGACTGGCCTTGCGAAAGCTTTTCAATCGCCTGCCAGAGCAGCGCGATCTGGTGCTCCTGGGTCGAGGCGCTGTCGATCAGCCCCTTCATCGCCTGCGAGAGCGGGTCATCGCTTTGTGTGATGCCGTAGGCAGAAAACCCCATGCGGCTGGCGGCTGCCTCGCGGCGCACGCCTTCATCGGCCTCGATGATGCGCGCCGGGATGCCCACTGCCGTGGCACCGGCCGGCACCGGCTTGGTCACCACCGCATTGGAGCCGATGGCTGCGCCCTCACCCACCTCGAAGCCGCCGAGTACCTTGGCGCCCGCGCCGACGACCACGTTACGTCCGAGTGTCGGGTGTCGCTTGGCGCCCTTGGTGAGCGAGGTGCCACCCAGGGTCACGCCCTGATAGATGGGGCAGCGGTCGCCTATTTCGGCGGTCTCACCGCTCACGACGCCCATGCCATGGTCAATAAAGACACCGTCGCCGACCTTGGCCCCCGGGTGGATTTCGATGCCGGTGAGCCAGCGTGAAAAATGGGAGGTGAAGCGAGCCAGCCAACGCAGGCCACGCCGCCAAAGGGCATGGGCCAGGCGGTGCAGCACGAGTGCATGCAGGCCTGGGTAACAGGTGAGCACATCCCAGGTGCTGCGGGCGGCGGGGTCCCGCTCGAGGATGCAGCGGATGTCGGAACGCAGACGGCTGATCATGCGCTCGAGTCTAAGGCTTGCGGCCGGGCCTCGCCTGCGGCACGCTGGTCGCCACCGCCTGCTGCATGGCCTTGGCCACGCCACGCAGGATATGGATTTCCTCCGCGCTGAGGCCCGCGCGGTTGAACAACTGGTTCAGGCGCGGCATCAGCTTCTTCGGCGCGGCAGGGTCCAGAAAGCCCACCTCCACCAGGGCCTGCTCCCAATGGGCCAGCAGGCCGGCCACCGCAGCAGCGTCGGCCTGAGCGGGGCCGCGCAGCGCCGCGTCCCCTGGCCCGTCGGAGGCATCCGTCGCATCGAAACCCCCGAGGGCCTGCCGCCACTCGTAGGCGATCAGTTGCACTGCCGCCGCGAGGTTGAGGGAACCGTAGCCGGGCGCGGTCGGAATGGACAGGGCCACATGGCAGCGGTAGACGTCGGCATTGGCCATGCCAAAGCGCTCGGATCCGAACAGAAAGGCGACGCCAGCGGGGATCGTGCCGGAGGACCCGTCGTCGGGCCCGGGATTGGCCCCAGGATCAGCCCCGGGGTCGGCGACGCCCGCGCGCCAACGCGCCGCCAGGCCCGCCAGGTGCGCCCGTGGCGCCTCGGTGGGAGGACCGAAGTCACGCGGCGTCATGGCGGTGGCGCACAGGTGGGAAACGCCGTCCAGCGCCTCGTCCAGAGTGGCGACGATGCGGGCCTGCGCCAGCACCTCGGTCGCGCCGCTGGCGCGCTGCAAGGTCTCTTCTCGGGTGAGAACGTCGGGCCAGCGGGGCCTGACCAGCACCAGGTCGTCAAAGCCCATGACCTTGAGGGCGCGGGCTGATGCGCCCACATTGCCGGCGTGGCTGGTTTCGATAAGGATGAACCGTGTCTTCAACGACGATCTCGGCAGGGCTGAGGGTGGCGACAGGGCGCTGGCAAGGCAAGGCCGAAGAGGGGCGCCCGGAACGTACAATGACCGATTGTCGCCGCCCGCATCGCCAGGTGGCCCGACCGTGCCGCCAGCCCCGCTGCCGGCACGTCCCGCCCGGGTTCGGGCGTGCTCCTTCCTTAACACCGATGTCGTCCAACCTGCACCCCATGCTCAACGTGGCCATCAAGGCCGCCCGCGCCGCTGGCTCAATCATCAACCGGGCCGCGCTCGACGTGGAATCCGTGCGCATCTCGCAAAAGCAGGTGAACGACTTCGTCACCGAGGTGGACCATGCCAGCGAGCAGGCCATCATCGACATCCTGCTCACCGCCTACCCCGACCACGCGATCTGGGCCGAGGAGTCGGGTAAGACCCACGGCCGCCAGGGCTCCGACCATGTCTGGATCATCGACCCGCTGGACGGCACCACCAACTTCATCCATGGCTTCCCCGTCTATTGCGTGAGCATCGCCCTCGCGGTGCGCGGCAAGGTAGAACAGGCGGTGGTCTACGACCCGTCACGCAACGACCTGTTCTCCGCCACGCGCGGCCGTGGCGCGACGCTCAACGACCGGCGCCTGCGGGTCAGCAAACGCACCGACCTGCGCCAGTGCCTGGTCTCCACCGGCTTCCCTTACCGTAAGGGCGACCCGATCGAGGACTACCTGCGCCTGATGGGCGAGGTGATGCAGCGAACTGCCGGCCTGCGCCGCCCTGGGGCCGCCGCCCTTGACCTGGCCTATGTGGCAGCCGGCTTCACCGACGCCTTCTTCGAACTGGGACTGGCGCCCTGGGATGTGGCCGCAGGCTCGCTGCTGGTGCAGGAAGCCGGTGGCCTGGTGGGCAACTTCACCGGCGAAGCCGACTTCCTTGAGCAACGCGAGTGCCTGGCCGGCAGCCCGCGCATCTATGCGCAGATGGTGCCGCTGCTACACCCGTACAGCAAATTCGCCAGTGCCGGCGAGAAGGCCCAGGTGCGGAGCGCACGCGAGCGAGGCACTCTGACACAGGGCGGCGAGCCCGGCGTGGCACCGCTCTGAGCGGCCTCAGATCAGGGCAGCGATGGCCTGGCCGAGTGCCGTCGTGCCGGCCTGCCCGCCCAAGTCGGGAGTGAGGTGGCCCGAAGCCGGGCCAGCGCGCAGCACCGCCTCGATGGCGCGCACGATGTCGTCATGCGCGGCTCGCCCGGCACCCCGCCCGGCGGTGAGGAAGTCCAACATCATCGCCGCCGACCAGACCATGGCGATCGGATTGGCGATGTTCTTGCCGTAGATGTCGGGGGCCGAACCGTGCACCGGCTCGAACAGTGACGGGAACTTGCGCTCCGGATTGAGGTTGGCCGAAGGCGCCAGGCCAATGGTGCCAGCGGTCGCCGGCCCCAGGTCGGAGAGGATGTCGCCGAACAGGTTGGTCGCCACCACCACGTCAAAGCGCTGCGGCTGCAGCACGAAGCGGGCGGTGAGGATGTCGATGTGCTGCTTGTCCACCTGCACCTGCGGGTAGCCGGCGGCCACCGCGTCGGCGCGGCCATCCCACCAGGGCATGCTGATGGCAATGCCGTTGCTCTTGGTGGCCACCGTCAGGTGCTTGCGCCTGCGGCTCGCGGCCAACTCGAAAGCGTATTTCAGCACCCGGTCGGCACCGAAGCGGCTGTAAACCGACTCCTGAATCACGATCTCGCGCTCGGTTCCGGGGTACATCACACCGCCGACATTGGTGTACTCGCCCTCGGTGTTCTCGCGCACGATGAGGTAGTCCAGGTCGCCTGGCTTGCGCCCGGCCAGGGGGCAGGGCACGCCCTCGAACAGTCGCACCGGCCGCAGGTTGATGTACTGATCGAACTCGCGGCGGAACTTGAGCAGGCTGCCCCAGAGCGAGACGTTGTCCGGCACCGTGGCCGGCCAGCCGACTGCGCCAAAGAGAATGGCATCCATCCCCTGGAGTTGCTGCTTCCAGTCGGGGGGCATCATCTCGCCATGCTGCGCGTGGTAGTCACAGCTCGCCCAGTCGATGTGGGTGAGTTTGAGTGCAATGCCGTGCTTGCGGGCGGCGACGTCCATCACCCGAAGGCCCTCGGGCATGACTTCCTTGCCGATGCCGTCTCCGGGAATGACGGCGATGTTGTATGTCTGGGTCATGCCCGCTATGGTACCGAGGTGACTCGGGGGGCTTGGCCAGCCTGCTAAATTGACCACTGTTTAGCCCCAGGCCACCACCCCTCCCATGACCATTGCCGTCAAAAGCTACGCCGCACACTCCCCTACCAGCCCGCTGGGCCTGTTTCACTTCGTACGCCGCGATCCGCGACCTGAAGACGTGGTGATTGAAATCCTTTATGCGGGGGTGTGCCACACCGACCTGCATGTGGCCCGCAATGACTGGGGCTGGAGCCAGTACCCGGTGGTGCCGGGCCACGAAATCATCGGCCGGGTCACTGCTGTTGGCGACAAGGTGACCCGGGTGAAGCTTGGTGACCGGGTAGGCGTGGGCTGCATGGTCGACGCTTGCCGTGACTGCGGGGCCTGCCGCAAGGGCTGGGAGCAGTATTGCGAGAAGGGTTCCACCTCCACCTACGGCAGCAAGGACCGGGTGGATGGCACACCGACCCACGGCGGCTACTCGGAGCAGATCGTGGTCACCCAGGACTTCGTGCTCAAGCTGCCCAGCAAGCTGGACCTGGCTGGTGCTGCGCCACTGCTTTGCGCGGGCGTGACGATGTGGTCACCGCTGCGGCACTGGAGGGTGGCCACGGGAAGCCGTGTGGGTATCGTCGGCCTGGGGGGGCTGGGTCATATGGGCCTCAAACTTGCCAAGGCCCTCGGCGCCGACGTCACCCTGTTCTCCCGTTCTCCAGGCAAGGAGGAGGACGCCCGGCGACTGGGCGCCGAGCGGGTGGTGATCTCCTCCGACAAGGCGCAGATGAAGTCGGTCGCAGGCCGCTTCGACCTGATCATCGACACCGTCCCCTACGAGCACGACCTCAACCCCTACATCCCGGCCCTGGCCACCGGCGGCACGCTGGTGCTGGTGGGCTACCTGGGCCCGCTGCAGCAGACGCCGGTGCGGACCAGCGGGATGGTGGTGGGCCGCAAGGCAATCGCCGGGTCACTGATCGGCGGCATTGTGGAAACCCAGGAAATGCTCGATTTCTGCGCCGACAAGGGCATCAGCGCCGACGTCGAGGTGATCAATATGCAGCAGATCAACGAGGCCTATGAGCGCATGCTCAAGTCGGACGTGAAGTACCGCTTCGTGATCGACATCGCCTCGCTCCGGGCGCAGGCATGACACTGGAATAGGAAGAATGGGAAAAATGACAATCAAGAAAATCACCCTGGGCGTCTTGGCTGGCGTCCTCCTCGCTGGCACCGCTTTCTGGTTCAGCCTGGACAAAGAGACGCGCGGGCTGCTGGCGACCGTGCCCACCAACCGCGACCTGCTGTTCTGGAGCACGCCACAGCGAGACGCCGCCTTCCGAGCGTTGGACCGGATTCCGCTGCTGGCCAAAGCCCGCGCCGTACCTGCCGGAACTCAGCCCCGCGCCCTGCCTCCGGGCCCGCCACTGACGCTGCCCCTGGATCTGGATGCCTTCTTGGCCAGCCAGCGCAGCGCCGGGCTCGTCATCTTGCAGGGCGGCCAGGTGCGCCTGGAGCGCTACGGCCTGGACTTCGACGCCGAGGGCCGCTGGACCAGCTTCTCGGTCGCCAAGTCGGTGACCTCGCTGCTGGTGGGCGCGGCGGTCAAAGACGGCTTCATCCGGAGCATGGACGACAAGGTGAGCGACTACCTGCCCCAGATGAAGGGCTCGGCCTACGACGAGGTGAGCATCCGCCAGCTGGTCACCATGACCTCGGGTGTGCGCTGGACCGAAGACTATGGCGACCCCCAATCCGATGTCGCCCGCTTCAACAACCATGTCCCCGAGCCGGGCGTGGATGCGCTGGTGAGCTATTTGCGAAAGCTGCCGCGCCAGGCGCCGGCGGGCAGCCGCTTCCACTACAGCACCGGCGAGACCAATCTGGTGGGGCTGCTGGTGGCGACCGCCACCAGCAAGCCGCTGGCGACGTACCTCTCCGAGAAGATCTGGGTGCCTGCTGGCATGGGCCAGCAGGCCACCTGGATCTTGAACAAGACCGGCCAGGAAATCGGCGGCTGCTGTATCCAGGCCGCAGTCCGCGACTACGCGCGCATCGGCCAGTTCGTCCTCGAAGGCGCACGCGTCAACGGTCAGCCCATCGTGCCCGAGGGATGGTTGCAGGAGGCCACCCGCCAACAGGTCAGCACCAACCGGCCCGACCAGGGCTACGGCTACATGTGGTGGATCTACCCGGACGGCAGCTTTGCCGCGCGCGGCATCTTCGGCCAGGGCCTGTTCATCGACCCCAAACGCCAGCTGGTGATTGCTTCCAACGGCAACTGGCCCAAGGCCGCCAGCGACCCAGAGGCAATGACCGCGCGCGATGCCTTCTACCGCGCGGTACAGGCTGCGGTGGATGCGCCAGCGAGCACGTCGGGTCAGCCGGCCGCGCCGGTCAGTCGCTGACCGCCACGCTGGCGGGGCCGCGACGCTCCTCGCTGCCGTCGGCATGGCGGGCGAAGCGGCCCGGGTCGGCACCGTGCACTGGCGCCATGTCGCCCCAGGGCCAGCCACCGAACTGGGTGCTGCGATAGTCGGCAAAGGCCTGGCGCACCTCGGCCTCGGTGTTCATCACGAAGGGGCCGTACTGCACCACCGGCTCGCCAATGGGTCGGCCTTGCAGCAGCAGGAACTCGGCGGGCTTATCGCCCTCGTTGACCAGTTCAACCGCTGCGCCGGCGTCCAGCACGAGAGCGGCATGGTCCGATTGCAGGTGGCCTCCGACACGCACCGGACTACCGGCGAAGAAGTAGAGGCAGCGGCGCGTGCCGCTGGCAGCGCCTGCGGCAGGTGGCAGCGTCCAGCGCGCGCCAGGGTCCAGGCGCAGGGTCCAGATGGCGATGTCGGCTTCCGGCTGGCTGGCCCAGGAGTCGGGCGGCGGCGCGAGCGGTGTGGTGGCCGGCTGGCCAGGCACCGCACCGGCCACGCACACCAGTTCGGTCTGCGGGCCACTGGCATCACCCAAACGCAGGCGGGGAATGTCTTCGCCCCAGAACATGGTGAAGTGCGGCGGCGCGAATTTGCGGCGCGCGGGCAGGTTCAGCCAAATCTGGAACAGCTCGAGCGGGTTGGGTCCATCGGTGTCGAGCAGGGGAAACATTTCGGCATGCACCACGCCGGCGCCGGCGGTGAGCCACTGGGTGTCACCGCCGCCATAGCGGGCGGCTGCGCCCAGCGAATCTGAGTGGTCCACTAGGCCGCGGCGCACCACAGTCACCGTCTCGAAGCCGCGGTGAGGGTGGCCCGGAAATCCAGGCACCTCTCGCCCGTGGTACATCCGCCAACCGTCGGCATTTTGAAAATCCTGTCCTATGGCATGACCAGCCAACGAGGCGGCAGGCCCGAAGCGGCCATTGGCCTTGGGATAGGGGTCGTCGTGGTAAACGCAAAACAGGAAGGGATCGAAGGTGACCCAGGGAAAGCCCAGGGGCAGAACTTCAAGAATGGGGGCGGACATCAAAAACTCCTACTCGGTCATCATTGGCGAGCGCCAATCTACGGCAACCTTTCGGTTGGGGCCTGTGAACTCGCTGCGGCAGTACCGCTCCATATGTGAATGAACGCTTGATCTGTTGCAACGATGGAGCGGCACTTTACACGAGCGAAACATGCGGTACATCGAATTTCAGAGGCGTGGCTTACCATAAGAGCCCATGCGAACAGCCCCTGTTGCGACCCATCGATTTGGCCTGGGCGCAAGGCCCGACGAACGGGTCCCGTCCGATCCTCGCCAGTGGCTTCTGGCGCAGCTCGATGCGCAGACCACCCGCCCCCCGCCTTGGCAAAAGCTGCCGAGCACTGCGGATTTGACTGGCGTTTGGCTCGACCAGCAACGCGCGGTGCGGCAGGCCCCTGAGGGCCAGCGCGCGGGCATCCGAGAAGCCTACCTGCGCCGCAGCCGTGGTGACTACCTCGCTGCCATCGGTGCACGGGTGGACAGCGCACTGCAGACGCAGACGCCCTTCGTCGAGCATCTGGTTCATTTCTGGGCCAACCACTTTGCTGTCTCGGTCGACAAGCTGCTGGTGATCGGGCTGGCGGGCGCCTTCGAGGCCGATGCGATCCGGCCCCACGTGACGGGGCGATTCGAAGACATGCTGGTGGCGGTCACCAAGCACCCGGCCATGCTCCTCTACCTGGATCAGGCGCAGTCCATTGGCCCCAACAGCCAGGTGGGTCGCAGAAGCCAGGCCAGGCTGCAGCGCGCACGCGGCCTCAATGAGAATCTGGCCAGAGAAATTCTGGAGCTGCACACACTGGGCGTCAAAGGTGGCTACCAGCAGGACGATGTGACAGAGCTCGCGCGCGCGCTCACAGGTTGGACCTTGCCAGATGACCGGCCTGATGCCGGCGCCCCAGGCTCAAGCTCCCGCTTTGTCGCTGCACTGCACGAGCCTGGGGCGCGCCAGGTCATAGGTCGCCTCTATCCGGAGGGAGGCGAGGAGCAAGCCTTGGCCATCCTGCGTGACCTAGCGGCCGCCCCCGCCACTGCGCGGCATATCGCCACCAAACTGGCGCGGCATTTTGTTGCCGACGAGCCGCCGCCGGGTCTGGTGCAGCGCCTGGAAGAGGCCTACCTGCGAAGCGGCGGGCACCTGCCTACCGTCTACCGCGCGCTGGTGACCGCCGACCCGGCGTGGGACCCGCAATTTGCGAAGTTCAGGACACCTTGGGAGTGGGCGATCGCCAGCCTGCGCGCACTGGACACGCAAGCACTGGCGCCCGCACAGGCGAGCAGCCTCATGACGCAGCTCGGTCAACCGGTCTGGCGGCCCGGATCGCCCGCAGGCTTCGGCGACACCGCAGCAAGCTGGGCCGCACCCGATGCGCTGTTGCGCCGTGTCGAGGCGAGCCAACGCCTGGCCAGACAGGCTGGCGCAAACGTGGACGCCCGGGCTCTGGGCGCGCAGATCTTGCCGGGTGCGATGGGCGAGGCGACAGCCCGCTCGATTTCGCTGGCCGAGAGCGGCGAACAAGCCCTCACG
>JAURKV010000081.1 GCA_030831585.1 Ramlibacter sp.
CATGTCGGAATACATGGAACGCCATGCAGTTTCCCGCCTGATCGGTGCCCCCCCGGGCTATGTCGGTTTCGAACAGGGCGGCCTGCTCACCGAAGCCGTGACCAAGAAGCCCTATTGCGTGCTGCTGCTCGACGAAATAGAGAAAGCGCATCCGGATATCTTCAACGTACTACTGCAGGTGATGGACCACGGCACGCTGACCGACAACAACGGGCGCAAGGCCGACTTCCGCAATGTGATCATCATCATGACCACCAATGCGGGCGCCGAGACCATGAACAAGGCCACCATCGGCTTCACTAACCCGCGCGCGGCGGGGGACGAGCTGGCGGACATCAAGCGCCTGTTCACACCGGAGTTCCGCAACCGCCTGGACGCTATCGTGAGCTTCAAGCCGCTGGACGAGCAGGTCATTCTGCGGGTGGTCGACAAGTTCCTGTTGGTGCTCGAGCAGCAACTGTCAGACAAGAAGGTTGACGTCACTTTCACCGACAACCTGCGCAAGTTCCTGGCCAAAAAGGGCTTCGATCCGCTCATGGGGGCGCGTCCGATGCAGCGCCTGATCCAGGACACGATCCGCA
This sequence comes from Ramlibacter sp., assembly GCA_030831585.1. Taxonomy (GTDB): domain Bacteria; phylum Pseudomonadota; class Gammaproteobacteria; order Burkholderiales; family Burkholderiaceae_C; genus Ramlibacter. The sequence continues at coordinate 582 of JAURKV010000081.1, forward strand.
AGGCCCTGGCCGACGAGTTGCTGTTCGGGCGGCTCATCGACGGTGGCCGCCTCACAGTCGACCTCGACGACAAAGACGAGGTGCAGCTTGACATCCAGCCGCTGCCTAAGCGGGAGGGCAAGCCCAAGGCGGAGCCAGAAGAGGTCGGGACGGGCGGCGTCTGAGGTGCGAGCCGGTGCTGATTGAAAAAGCCGCCCTCGGGCGGCTTTTTTCATCGCCGTGACCCGTCCTGCTGAGCGTTGACGCCTTTTTTGAAAGAAAGGGCAAGTCAAATGGAATCGGGAGCGCTAAAGGCAAGGGGACGGTGGGATCGGTGGCGTGGACGGGGGCAGACGAGGGATCTGAAAAGTAGAATCAGCGCTTTGCACCAGTGGCACTCACCCCAGGCAGGGGCCGAGGACGCGGCGCACCGCCTCGACAAGGAACATTCCCGTGGCAGGTCACAGCAAATGGGCCAATATCCAACACCGCAAGGGCCGGCAGGATGAAAAGCGCGGCAAGGTCTGGACGCGGGTCATCCGCGAAATCATGGTCGCGGCCCGCCAGGGCGGTGGCGACCTGAACGCTAATCCACGGCTGCGGCTGGCGGTGGACAAGGCCAAGGCCGCCAATATGCCGGCCGACACGGTCAAGCGCAACATCGACAAGGCCACTGGCAACCTCGAGGGCGTGAACTACGAGGAAATCCGCTACGAGGGCTACGGCATCGGTGGCGCGGCGATCATCGTCGACACCATGACGGACAATAAGGTGCGTACAGTGGCCGAGGTCCGGCATGCCTTCAGCAAGTGCGGCGGGAACATGGGTACCGAAGGGTCGGTGGCCTTCCAGTTCCGCCACGTCGGCCAGATCATTTTGGCGCCCGGTACCTCCGAGGACCGGGTGATGGAAGTCGCGCTCGAAGCGGGCGCCGAGGACGTAGTGACCGACCAGGACGGCGCGATCGAGGTCATTGCCGGTCCGTCCGAATTCGAGCAGGTGCGCAATGCGCTCGACGCTGCCGGCCTCAAGCCTGAGGTTGCAGAGATCACCATGCGGCCGGAAAACACCATCCCATTGTCCGGCGACGAGGCCACCCGAATGCAAAAGCTGCTGGACATGCTCGAAGACCTCGACGACGTACAAGACGTGTTCCACAACGCCGAGATCTCCGAGTGAAGGCGGCGGTATGAAGGTTCTCGTGATCGGCTCAGGTGGCCGCGAGCATGCGCTGGCCTGGAAGCTGGCCCAGTCTCCCAAGGTGCAGGCGGTCTATGTGGCCCCTGGCAACGGCGGAACGGCGACTGACCCCTCCCTGGTCAATCTGCCGATTACCGACATCGCCCAGCTGCGCCAATGGGCGCTGGACCAAAAGGTGGGCCTGACGGTGGTCGGCCCCGAGGCTCCGCTGGCAGCCGGGGTGGTGGACGCCTTCCGCGCAGCCGGCCTGCGCATCTTCGGCCCCACCCAGGCCGCCGCGCAGCTAGAAAGCTCCAAGGCCTTCTCCAAGTCCTTCATGAAGCGCCATGGCATTCCCACTGCCGCTTACGAGACTTTCACCGATCCGACCCTGGCGCACGCCTACGTGGACCGAATGGGGGCGCCCATCGTGGTCAAGGCCGATGGCCTGGCCGCTGGCAAGGGCGTGGTGGTGGCGATGACGGCCGCCGAGGCGCATGAAGCGATCGACTTCATGTTGCTGGACAACACGCTGGGTGTCACCCACAACGCCGGCGGCGCCAGGGTGGTGATAGAAGAATTTCTGCAGGGCGAGGAAGCCAGCTTCATCGTCCTGTGCGACGGAAAAGATGTCACCGCGCTGGCCACCAGCCAAGACCACAAGCGGCTGCAGGACGGCGATCAGGGTCCCAACACGGGTGGCATGGGCGCTTATTCGCCGGCGCTGGTGGTCACGCCAGCCGTACACGCCCGCGCGATGCGCGAGGTCATCTTGCCCACCATTCGCGGAATGGAAAGCGACGGCATCCCCTACACCGGCTTTCTCTATGCGGGCCTCATGATTGACGCCCAGGGCGCGGTCAAGACCCTGGAGTTCAATTGCCGCATGGGCGACCCGGAGACCCAGCCCATCCTGATGCGGCTCAAGTCCGACCTCTTCGAAGTGATGATGGCCGCTACCGGCGGCACTCTGGATCAGGTCGAATTGCAGTGGGACCGTCGCACAGCGCTGGGCGTGGTCATGGCGGCTGCCGGCTACCCGCTTTCGCCGCGCAAGGGCGACGTGGTGAGCGGCCTGCCCGCTGCCAGTGAGGACGCGATCGTGTTTCACGCCGGTACCCAGTGGCAGGACGACAAGGTACTGACCAGCGGCGGCCGGGTGCTGTGCGTCACTGCTCTGGCCGATTCCGTCAAGGCGGCGCAGCAGCGCGCCTATGCGGTGGTGCGGGGGATCCAGTTTGACGGCGCCCAGTGGCGCAGCGATATCGGCTTTCGGGCCGTCAAGGGTTAAGTGGTGAAGAGGTCAGGCGCTCGAGGCGTCCAAGGGCTTCTTGGGCTCAGGCATCTTTTCTGGAACGCCAGCCGGTCAATGTAGATTTCGCAAGGGAAAGCAAGCGCATGAATTCAGTCGCCGACGTCCAACGCTACCTCACCGGGCTTCAGCAGCGCATTACCGACGCCCTCGAGGGCATCGAGTCCGAGCAGGGTTCGGTCAAGTTTCTCGCCGATGCCTGGACCAAGCCAGAGGGTGAGCGCCTGCAGGGCGAGGGGCTGACCAAGATCATGGAGGGCGGCGCGGTGTTCGAGCGTGCCGGCTGCGGCTTTTCGCATGTGCGCGGGCCCCAGTTGCCGCCCTCGGCCACCCAGCACCGGCCCGAATTGGCGGGCATGCCCTTCGAGGCCATGGGTGTCTCGCTGGTCTTTCATCCGCGCAACCCGTATGTACCGACGGTGCACATGAATGTGCGCATGATCGCCGCCACCCCGGCTGGCGGCGCGCCTGTGGCATGGTTCGGCGGCGGCATGGACCTCACGCCCTACTACGGCTTTGACGAGGACGTGGCGCATTTCCATCAGTCCTGCAAGGACGCGCTGGCGCCCTTCGGCGAGGACAAGTACCCGCGCTTCAAGCGTTGGTGCGACGAGTATTTCTGCCTCAAGCACCGCAGCGAGCAGCGCGGTGTGGGCGGGGTGTTCTTTGACGACTTCTCCGAGCTGGGCCAGGCGCGCAGCTTCGAGATGATGCAGGCGGTGGGCAACACCTTGCTGGATGCCTATCTGCCCATCGTCCGGCGGCGCCAGGCTACCCCCTACGGCGAGCGTGAGCGCAATTTCCAGCTGTATCGGCGCGGCCGCTATGTGGAGTTCAACCTGGTCTGGGACCGGGGTACCCACTTTGGCCTGCAGTCGGGTGGGCGCACCGAGTCCATCTTGCTGTCCATGCCGCCCCTGGCGAGCTGGGCTTACCAGCAGCGACCCGAGCCCGGCACGCCCGAGGACGCGCTCTACACCCGCTACCTGGTCCCCCGGGACTGGGTCTAGGCACCATGGCCCGGCGCATTGGCCTGTTCGGCGGGGCCTTTGACCCGCCGCACGTGGCGCATGCGGCCCTGGCGGCTCTCGCGATTGACCAACTCGGGCTCGACGCGCTTCACATCCTGCCCACTGGCCAGGCCTGGCACAAGGCCCGGGGTCTCACCCCGCCTGAGCACCGGGTGGCCATGGCCCGTCTCGCCTTCGCCGGTCTGCCCCAAGCCGTCGTTGACGAGCGGGAGGTCCGACGCGAGGGGCCGAGCTACACCGTCGACACCCTGCGTGAGATGCTGGCCGAGCAACCCGGTGCGGCCCTGTTCCTGGTGATCGGCGCCGACCAGGCGCGGGCCTTCGACCGCTGGCGTGCGCCTGATGAAATCGCGGCCCTCGCTACAATCTGCGTCGCTGGGCGTGCCCCAGAGGAGCCTGCCAACTTTCCGGAGGCAGTGCCGCCTTCGTCGGCGAAGCAGGGGTCGGAGGCTGTCTCGTCCTATCCCCACCAACCTGTTCCGTTGGTTCCCTATCCCGTTCCCGGCGGTCGTTGGGTCGATCTGGCGCTGCCTCCCCTGGCGGTCAGCGCCACTGGGATCCGCCAGACCCTGGCCCGGGGACAGTACCCCGAAGGGCTCCTCGATCCCTCCGTCGCCCGTTATATTGCGCAACATCACCTTTAC
>JAURKV010000082.1 GCA_030831585.1 Ramlibacter sp.
CGTTGGCCTCGAGGCTCGCCTTGGCCAGGCCCATGACGTTGTAGGCCGGTACCGAGCGCACCGCACCCAGGTAGCTCAGGGTCAGCAGGGCACCGTCTCGCCCTTCCATGAGGGGCAGGCCGGCGCGCGCCAGGGCGGTGAGGCTGTAACTCGATACATCGTGGGCGACCCGGAAATTCTCGCGGGTGGTGGCCTCTACGAAGCCCCCGGTGAGTGCCTCGCGGGGCGCAAAGGCTACGGCGTGGACGATCACGTCCAGGCCGCCCCAGGCTTCGCGAATGCCCGCGAAGGCGGCCTCGATCTCCGCATCGATGGAGACGTCCATGGGCATCACCAGCGGCGAGTCCACCTGCGCGGCCAGCTCCGTGACGCGATCCTTGATCCGGTCGTTCTGGTACGTGAAGGCGAGTTCCGCACCCTCCCGCCGCATGGCCCGGGCGATCCCCCAGGCGATAGAGCGGTCGGTTGCCAGGCCTACGATCAGTGCCTTCCTGCCTTGCATGAAACCCATGTGCTACTCCAGGAGTTGTCAGCCGCCGAAGCTGCGGCCTCGGTCTAGATAAATGGTGAGCGATTGTCCCGCCCGGATACTGGTGGCGCGCCCGAGGCCATTCCAGGCCTGCAAGTTCGCCACGGTGACGGCAAAACGCCGGGCGATGGACGATAACGTATCACCCCGCTGCACCCGGTATTCGACGATGGGCTTGTCCCCTGCGACGGCCCGGCCCCCGCCGGAGACCCACAGGCGTTGGCCCGGTCGAAGCGTGGCCCGCTGGCTGATGCCGTTCAAGGCCGCCAGTTGGGACACACTCATGCCGTGGCGCCTAGAGATCGACCAGAGCGAGTCGCCGGCTTTGACTTTATACGCTTGGGTGGCAGAGCGGACCAGTCCCTCGCGCAGGGGTTCTGTGTCACCGGCCGGCACAAAGATAAAATCATCCGGGTCCAGTTGGCCGTCCGCACCGTTGATCCGACGCAGCAGGTCGACTGGCGTCCCGCTCTGGCGCGCCAGCGCCTCAAGGGAGGCCGCCTCGCCGGCTGCCCTGGCGGTCATGCCGGCGCGTTCCGGCGGCGACAGGCCGGCCAGGCCCTGGCGGAAATTACCCGCCACCACCGCCGGCACGAACAGGCGATGGGGGCCCTCGGGCGCGGTGACCCACTGGTTCCACCCGGCATTCAGGGCGTGTATTTCCTCGACCTCGATGCCCGCTACCCGCGCGGCCACCCGCAGGTCCATGGGGCCTTCAGTCGCCACCTCGACGAAATAGGGGGCGTCGGGTATCGCCGGCAGGCTGATGCCGTAGCGAGCCGGATCCTTGACCAATGCCGTCAGGGCCAGCAGCTTGGGCACATAGGCCCGCGTCTCCTTCGGTAGCCGCAACGAAAAGAAATCGGTCGGCTTGCCCTGGCGTTGGTTCCGGGTGATCGCGCGACGCACGTTGCCGGTGCCGTAGTTGTAGGCCGCTATGGCCAGGAACCAGTCACCGCCGAAGGTATGGTGCAGGCTGGTCAGGTAGTCGAGGGCAGCGTTGGTGGACAGTACCGGATCCCGTCGCTGGTCCTGCCACCAGTCCTGTCGAAGCCCGAATCGCCGGCCTGTGTCGGGGATAAATTGCCACAGTCCGGAGGCGTGGCTGCGCGAATAGGCAAAGGGGTTGAAGGCACTCTCCACCACAGGCAGCAGCGTCAGCTCCATTGGCAGCCCGCGGCGCTCGACTTCATCGGCGATGAAGTACAGGTAGCGCTGGCTGCGGCCGAAGACCCGCTGCAGGTATTCTTCGTTACGCAGGAACCAGTCGCGCTCCTGTCTGACCCATGGATGTTCTGCAGTGGGCAGCGCGGTGCCCTCGCGAATGCGGTCGAGTACGCTGCCGACGGGTACGGGCGTAGGTGGCAGCTCGTCGTGCAGCGGCACCACCAGCGGCGGTACCGGCAGGGCAGGCGGGGGTGGCGCCTCGTCCTGCTGCAGCCGAGGCTCGGCAAGCGAGGGTGCCGCGTTGGTTTCCGCGACCCGCGGCGTCTGGGCGCACCCCGTCAGCATTGCCGCCAGTATCAGCGCGAGCGAAATCGCTGGTTTCATCGGAAACCATCCTTCCAGGCACGCACCGCGGCGAACACGTCGGTCGCGGTCTGCAGGGCACAGCCGACATGAGACTCCGCCGCCTGACGCACTGCAGGCGAGCGCACCCGCAAGAAGGGATTGACCTGCAACTCCAGGCCCAGCGTAGTTGGCAGGGTCGGCAGGTCCTGCTGGCGCAGTGCCTCGGCCTCCTCGCTCCATTGGGCCAGCCTGATATTGGCGGGATCGACCGCGCGCGCAAAACGCAGATTGGAGAGGGTGTATTCGTGGGCGCAGTAGACTCGCGTCTCCGGCGGCAGTGCCGCGAGCGCATCGAGTGAGTCAAGCATTTGTTCTGCGGTCCCCTCAAAGAGCCGACCGCAGCCCGCACTGAACAAGGTGTCTGCGCAAAAGAGCATGCCCGGTGAATGGTAAGCGATGTGTCCGCTGGTGTGTCCTGGTACGTCGAGCACCTCGAAGGTCAATCCCAGTCGGTCGAGCTTCAGTCGTTGCCCCCCGGACACCTTTGCGCACTCAACAGGCAGTCTCTCGCCGACCGGGCCAAAGACCCGCGCCCCGGTCACCTCCACCAGGCGCTGGACGCCGCCGACATGGTCGGCATGGTGGTGGGTCACGAGAATGGCGACCAGTTCAAGGTGCCGACGCTCAAGCACCTCGAGTACCGGCGTGGCATCGCCCGGGTCCACCACCAGCGCACGCGGCGCATCCTCGGCCTCGAGCAGCCAGATGTAATTGTCCGAAAATGCCCTGACCGGCGAGACCTTGTGCATGAACTGGTGTTACTCCCGACTGGCCGGTATTAAAGCCGGGCGGCTCGTCAAATGCCACCCCTGCTGGGTTATGCTTCGGCCATGCCATCCGGTGTCCCTACCTCAACGTGGCTCGACTCGCCGCTGGGTCGCGCACTGCTGGAACGCGAACGGGAGGCAATGGCCGAGTCTCTGGAGACCGTCTTCGGTGTCGAGTGCCTGCAGGTTGGCGCATGGGGCCCGCCGGACACCTTCCTGCAGATGGCCCGCACCCAGCGCCGGGCCCTGCTTGCCGGTCCCACAGAGCGGCTCGGTGGCCTGACCGCCTATCCTTCGCGCCTGCCCATCCAGGCCGACAGCATCGATGCGTTGATCCTTCCGCACACCCTCGAGCACGAGGCTGATCCGCACGCGGTGTTGCGCGAGGCTCACCGGGTGTTGCGGGCAGAGGGCCACGTCCTGGCCCTCGGTTTCGAGCCACTGGGTCCATGGGCCTGGCGGGGTCGCCTGTCGCGCTGCGGTTTTCCGCCGGGTATCCGCCGCAGGATGTCGCGGCGCCGGCTTACCGACTGGATGCAGTTGCTGGGTTTTGACGTGGATCCTGCCGTGCGTTTCCTCTACACCTTGCCCTTCGCCGCGGCCCAGGAGGGCCGCCTGCAGCGTTGGAGTGAGGCCCTCGGGCAAGCGGTTTGGCCCCGATTGTCAGGCGCCTACCTGCTGGTGGCGCGCAAACGCGTGTACTCGGTGACGCCGCTGCGCCTGCCACACAAGGCCCGACCGGCACTCATAGGTGGGCTGGTCGAGCCCACGCCCCGGATTCGCTCGTGAGCGTCGACGTCGACGTCTATACGGACGGCGCATGCCGTGGCAACCCGGGGCCCGGGGGGTGGGGTGCGCTGCTCAGGGCCGGGCAGCGCGAGAAGGAGTTGTTCGGTGGGGAACTGCAAACCACCAACAATCGGATGGAGTTGACTGCAGCCATAGAGGCCCTGGAGGCACTCAAGCGTCCCTGCACGGTGGCCCTGCATACGGACTCGCAGTACCTCAGGCTGGGGATCACCGAGTGGCTGCCGCAATGGCGCGCGCGCGGGTGGCGTACCGCGGACCGCAAGCCAGTCAAGAACCAGGATCTCTGGCAACGCCTGGAGGAGGCTGCGGCACGCCACGAGGTGCGCTGGCACTGGGTCAAGGGCCATGCTGGTCATCCGGAAAACGAGCGCGCTGATGCCTTGGCCAACCGGGGTATCGACGAACTTTCGAGAGCCTGAATGGGTACAATCGAGGCCCATGCGCCAAATCGTTCTGGACACTGAAACGACTGGACTCGAGTTGTCGGCCGGGCATAGGCTGGTCGAAGTGGGCTGCGTGGAATTGCGCGATCGCCGGCCTACCGGACGGACCTTCCATCGCTACCTGTGTCCAGACCGGGAAGTGGATCCGGGTGCGCTGGCCGTGCACGGGCTGAATGACGCCTTCCTCGCGGGCCAGCCGCGTTTTGCGGAAGTGGCGCAGGAGTTCGTCGAGTTCATCGCTGGTGCCGAACTGATCATCCACAACGCCAGCTTCGACGTGGGCTTTCTTGATATGGAGCTGGCGCGTGTGGGCGGTGAAGTCCGCGCGCTTGCTGCAGTCTGCAGCATCACCGATACCCTCGCGCTCGCCCGCCGCCTGCATCCAGGACAGCGCAACAGTCTCGACAGCCTGTGCAAACGCTACGGGGTCGACAATTCTGCCCGCGACCTTCATGGAGCGCTGCTGGACGCGCGCATTCTCGTCGACGTCTACCTGGCCATGACGGGTGGCCAGGTGGCGCTGACCCTCTCCTCTGCCAATGAGACGAACAAGGGCGCCCGGGAAGCCAACCGGCGTACTCGTCCCGTGCGGCCGAGCATCCCTGTGGTCAGGGCGACTGAGGCAGAGAGTTCTGCCCATGAGCGCATGCTGGACTCCGTGGCCAAGGCCTCAGGGGGACGGGTGCTGTTTCGGGGGGAAGGGTCGGCATGAAAGTGTTGGTAACAGGGGCAGCGGGCTTCATCGGTTATCACGTCGCCTCGCGCCTGCTGCAGCGTGGGGACGAGGTCGTTGGCCTGGATAACCTGAACGACTATTACGATCCCAACCTCAAGCAGGCCCGCCTGGCTCGTCTGCAGGAGCGGGCTGGTTTCTCATTCCATCGCATGGATCTTACGGACCGCGCCGGTATCGAGGGGCTGTTCAGCAACTTGCGTCCGCAGCGAGTAGTCCACCTTGCCGCCCAGGCCGGTGTGCGTTATTCACTGACTCACCCGCATGCCTACGTCGACAGTAACGTCACCGGTACGCTGCACGTGCTGGAGGGTTGTCGACATCACGGCGTCGAGCACCTGGTGTTCGCCTCCACCAGCTCGGTCTACGGGGCCAATACACACATGCCGTTTTCCGTTCACCACTCGACCGAACATCCACTGTCCTTCTACGCCGCCACCAAGAAGGCCAACGAGATGATGGCGCATACTTATGCGGCGCTGTACGGGCTTCCAGTGACGGGGCTGCGATTCTTTACCGTCTATGGTCCCTGGGGTCGCCCGGACATGGCGCTATTCCTGTTCACCCGCAACATCCTGGCCGGCCGGCCCATCGATGTCTTCAACTACGGCAATCACAAGCGCGATTTCACCTTCGTTGACGACATCGTGGGGGGTGTCGTGGCGGCACTTGACCATGTGGCTGCGCCCAATTCGCAGTGGGACAGTCGGCAGCCCGACCCTGCCACCAGCAGCGCACCGTACCGGATTTACAACATCGGCAATAACCGCGCAGTAGAACTCCGGCGCTACATCGAGGTGCTGGAGGAATGTCTCGGGCGCAAGGCGGAGATGAACCTGCTGCCGCTGCAGGTGGGCGACGTGCCCGATACCTGGGCCGATGCCGAGGACCTGGTGCGTGACGTGGGGTACCGACCGGATACTCCCGTCGAGGTCGGTGTGCGGCGGTTCGTCGACTGGTATCTGGAGTACTACCGGGACTCGGCCCCGCCCGACCCCAAGGTAACCAACCTCGGATGAGTTGCGAAGCCCAACAACTGGCCTGGCAGGCTGTCATGTCGGCGGCCGACAGGTTGCGGTCAAGTGACGTTGCTTCATTCTTTGCCTCGCCCGCCCGGCGCTTCGCAGACTTCTCGCGCGAGGTGGATGGTTTGCTGCTGGACTTCACCCGGCAGCCCCTGGACACCGCCGCCCTCGAGTCGCTGATCAGCCTGGCGACTGCCAGCAACCTGCCGGGCGCGATTGACTCACTGTTCGATGGCGAACCGGTCAACAACACCGAGGGCAGGGCGGCCTTGCATACCCTCCTGAGGGTGCCGTCCTCGGTCTCCTTGCCCCCCCATCTCGAGACGCTCCATGGAGAGGTCCTGGCGGAGCGCGCGCGCTGTGCGGCCTTCGTGACGGAGGTGCATGAGGGCCGACGCACTGGCGCTACCGGCGAGCGTTTCACGGACGTGGTGAACATCGGTATCGGGGGTAGCGACCTGGGCCCCGCCATGGCGGTGGAGGCGTTGCGTCCGTTTCATGCCGGCCGGGTGGAATGTCATTTCGTGTCGAACGTCGATGGCACGCAGATGCTGGACCTCGCCACGCATCTCGATCCGGCGCGCACGCTGGTATTGGTCTGCTCCAAGACCTTTACTACCCAGGAGACGCTGGCGAATGCCCGACTGGCCCGCGCTTGGTTGGCCACTGCCTTGGGTGAGTCGGCGGTGCCGCGGCATTTTGCGGCCGTCTCCACCAACACCCGGGCCATGAACGACTTTGGCATCGGCGCGGACGCCCGGTTTGTCATGTGGGATTGGGTCGGCGGTCGCTACTCCATGTGGTCGGCGATCGGGCTTGC
>JAURKV010000006.1 GCA_030831585.1 Ramlibacter sp.
ACCCCAAGCCAGCGTACCCGCTCCTCAGCCAGCGGCTGCGTGAGCAGGGCAAGGTGCAGGTCCGCGTCCTGATCGGCGCGGACGGGCTTGCGCTCAAGGCCGAGATCAGCCAGTCCAGCGGCTTCCAGCGCCTCGACCAGGCCGCCCTGAACACCGCCTTGAAGTGGCGCTACCGCCCTGGCAAGCGCGGCGGTGTCCCCGAGGCGATGTGGTTCATCGTCCCAATCGAGTTCAGGTTGTGATTGCCGGCCTCAGGCGCAACAGACCGACCCGCATCAAGGCCGACCAGGATCCGCTTGGAGGCCACCTGGAGGCCGCTCAGAGGGCGTCAAGCGGCCGAGCCAGCTGCAGGTCAACCGCTCAGAGGCCGAGCGCGGCGATGCCAGCCTTAGCGATCTGGGCGTCCTCGTTGGACTTGACGCCGCTCACGCCAACCGCACCGATGCATTGGCCGTCCTTCATGATGGGGACGCCGCCTTCGAGCAGGCCCTCGACCGTGGGGGCGGTGAGGAAGGCGTAGCGACCGCCATTGATGATGTCTTCGTAGACCTTGCTCTCGCGGCAGCCGAGCGCCGCGGTATGCGCCTTGGCCGGGCCGATGTGCGCGGAAATGGCTGGCGCGCCGTCGAGGCGCTGCAGCCACAGGAGATGTCCGCCGGCGTCGACGATGGCGATGGTGACCGCCCATTTGTTCTTGAGCGCCTCGGCCTCGGCCGCAGCGGCGATGGCCTTGATGTCGGCCAGATCCAGAGAATGCGTGGTTTTCATGCCCGTGAGCATAACCGCCCACCGGGGGCTGTTTCCGCTGCAGAAGAGCCTGAATACGCCCGGGTCCCGCAGGGGCATTCCGGAATATTTCTCGTGAACTTGAAGAACCCTAGAATGCGCCCATCTGCGGACCATCCGCTTACCCTAGGAGGCCTGTCCATGAACGATTCCCTGCACACTCAAACCTGGGACCATGCCCTGCCCGCTGCAGAGCGCAATCGCGTGCTGCGCAACACCTACTGGCTGCTGGCACTGAGCCTGCTACCCACGGTGCTCGGCGCCTGGATTGGCGTGGCCACCGGTATCACTCAGTACATGGGTGGCGTTGTGGGCTTGGTCCTTTTCCTGGCGGGCATCTTCGGCTTCATCTTCGCCATCGAGAAGACCAAGAATTCGGCCGCCGGTGTCCCCGTCCTGCTGGCGTTCACCTTCTTCATGGGCCTGATGCTCTCGCGCCTGATTGCCTCAGTGCTGGGCTACTCCAACGGCGCAAGCCTGGTGATGACCGCCTTTGGCGGAACTGCCGGCGTCTTCTTCGCCATGGCCAGCTTGGCCACCGTGGTCAAGCGTGACCTGTCGGGCATGGGCAAGTTCCTGTTCGTGGGCGTGATCGGCCTGCTGGTCGCCAGCGTGATCAATGCCTTCGTCGGCTCGACCACCGGCATGCTGGTGATCAGCGCCCTGTCGGTCATGATCTTCAGCGCCTTCATGCTGTATGACATTCGCCGCATCATCGACGGCGGCGAGACCAACTACATCTCTGCCACCCTGGCGTTGTATCTGGACATCGTCAACGTGTTCCAGGGCCTGCTGGCCATGCTGGGCATCATGGGCGGCGAGCGCGACTGAGCGCGTACCCGCACCAATCCAAAGGGGCCTAAGGGCCCCTTTTTCATGGTCTAGCGCCAAAGAGTGGGCGCGCTCTTGCGACAGGTCAATGTGTCTGCGCCGCACAGGGGTAGATTGCCGGCATGCCTGCATCGACCTCTGCCTCATCGCCACCAGGTCCAGCGGATGGGTCGGTGGACGACGAGGCGGATGACCTGGCGGATAGTCCGGTGGAAGGCCCGAGGACTGGCGCGGAGGCCGCCCCGGCGAATGATCCGCCTGCGCAGGCCGTGCTGCGCGCGCGAAGACTGTGCCGCGTCTACCGGACTGGCGACACCGAGGTCCGTGCCCTGTGGGAGGTGGACCTCGATGTGGCGCGCGGTGAGTTCATCGTGCTGCTGGGCGCATCAGGCAGCGGCAAGTCGACCTTACTCAACCTTCTGGGTGGGCTCGACCGCCCCAGCCGCGGTGAGCTCTGGTTCGAGGATCACTGCCTCAGCAACGCCGACGAAGACACGCTGACCCGCTACCGGCGCGCGCATGTCGGCTTTGTCTTTCAGTTCTACAACCTGATCCCCAGCCTCACGGTGGCCGAGAACGTGGCCCTGGTGACTGACATCGCCGACCAGCCCATGACGGTGGACGAGGCCCTCGCGCTGGTGGCGCTCATGCCGCGCCGTGACCATTTCCCCTCTCAGTTGTCTGGTGGCGAGCAGCAGCGGGTGGCGATCGCACGCGCCATCGCCAAGCGGCCGCAACTTCTGCTGTGCGACGAACCCACCGGCGCGCTCGACTACGCCACCGGCAAGCGGGTGCTGGAGGTTATTGCCCGTATCAACCAGGAGTTGGGCACGACCACGGTGGTGATCACGCACAACGCCGCCATCTCCGGGATGGCCGACCGGGTGATGCGCCTGGTCGACGGCCGCATTGACCGGATCGACAGGCCGCCCCGGCGGCTGTCGCCGGCCGAATTGTCCTGGTGAGCGCATGAGCCAGGACACGCCCTCCCCGCGTGCAACCCCAGACCCGGCAGGGGAACTGCCGCCGCCCCCCGCGAAGCGGCCGCGCGGCCAACTCGGCGCACTGGACCGCAAGGTGCTCCGCGAGCTGCGGCTGCTGTGGAGCCAGGCACTCACCATTGCCCTGGTGGTCGCCTGCGGCATCGGCGGCTTTTTGGCCACGCTCTCGGCGGTGGATTCCCTGGCCCGGGCGCTCGACGACGACCGGCTGGCGGTCGACGCGGCCCAGCGCGAGCGGGATACGGCCGCCAGCCAGCGAGAGGTGGCCAGGCAGGAGCGCGCCCAGGCCGCGGCGGCCTTGCAGCCGCCGGGAGCTGCTGGCGGGAAGTCGGGCGCTGCGCCGCTGGTGCTGCGTGCGCCGGCGGACGGCGTGGTGCTCAAGGTGCCCCAGCCGAGCGAGGCTTCGGTGGCTGCAGGTGCGGTGGTGATGACGCTCGGCGACACGCGCCAGATGGAAATCCTGGCCCAACTGCTCACCACCGACGCGGTGCAGGCCCAGGCGGGCGGCGCGGCGGTGATCGAAGGCTGGGGCGGCCCTCCCCTGCTCGCCCGGGTACGGCGGGTGGAGCCGGCCGCCTTCACCAAGGTCTCGGCGCTGGGGGTGGAGGAGCAGCGGGTCAATGTGCTGCTGGAAATGACGCCCACCCCCGACGCCTGGAAGCGGATGGGGGATGGCTTTCGGGTCTTGGTGCGGGTGGTCACCACCTCGGCGGACGGGGTGCTGCTGGTGCCCATTGGCGCGCTGTTCCCACGGCCCGAGGGCGGCATGGCGGTGTACCGGCTCGACGGCGGGCGCGCCCGATTGCAGCCGGTAGAACTCGGCGGACGCAACAGCCGGGTGGGCTGGGTGAAGTCTGGTCTGTCGGCCGGCCAGCGGGTGATCGTCTACCCGCCCGCCGGGGTGAATGACGATGGCCGGGTGACCGAGCGCAGCCCCTGAAAAGCGCGCTCAGCCGGTCCGCTCGAACACCGCCATCGACTCCACATGGGCGGTGTGCGGGAACATGTTCACCACGCCCGCATGGGTGCAGCGATAACCGGCCTGGTGCACCAGCAGCCCGGCGTCACGCGCCAAAGTGGCCGGGTTGCAGCTGACGTAGACGATGCGCGCAGGCGGCGTCCAGCCCGGGGCGAGGGCCGGGTCTTGGTAAATATCGGCCAGTGCCTTGACCAATGCGAAGGCGCCTTCTCGCGGCGGGTCCACCAACCACTTGTCGGCCACGCCGTCCGAGACCAGCGTGGTGGGCGTGATCTCGAACAGGTTGCGGGCGACAAAGCGGGTGGGCGCGCTGGCCTGGGGCTGGTTCAGCGCCAGATTGGTACGCGAGCGGGCCACCAGGACTTCGCTGCCCTCGATGCCCAGCACCTCACCGGCGCGGGTGGCGATGGGCAGGGTGAAATTGCCCAGGCCGCAGAACCAGTCGATCACCCGCTCGCTGCGCCTGGGCTGCAGCAGCGACAGGGCCTGGGCGACCAGCACCTGGTTGATGAAGGGGTTGACCTGGGTGAAGTCGGTCGGCTTGAAGGGCATGGTGATGCCAAACTCCGGCAGTACGTAGGACAGTTGCGGCGCCGGGTCCATCAGGTGCACTGTGTCCGGCCCCTTGGGCTGCAGCCACCACTGCACGCCATCATGGGCAACAGCGAAGGCGCGCAGCTTGTCCTGGTCGCCAGGTGAGAGGGGCTCCAGGTGCCGCAGCACCAGGGCAATGACTGGCCGGGTAGGGTCGGCTGCGTCGACGCCACAGGCCAGCTCGATCTGCGGGCAGGTCTCGATCGCGTCCATGCTGCCGATCAGCCCGCGCAGGGGCAGCAACAGGTCGCTCACATGCCGGGGTACCACCTCGCAGGCGCGGATGTCGGCCACATAGCGGCTCTTGCGTTCGTGAAAGCCAACCAGCACCACGCCCTTCTTGTGCACATGGCGCACCGAAAAGCGCGCGCGCCAGCGGTAGCCCCAGGTGGGGCCGTGAATGGGGCGCAGCACCGTGTCGGGCCGGACCTTGGCCAGGTGCCAGAGGTTGTCCTCGAGCACCCGCTGCTTGATCGCGACCTGGGCGCTGGCGTCGAGGTGCTGCATCTTGCAGCCTCCGCAGGCGCCCTCGTGCAAGCCAAAGTGCGCGCAGCCGGGCTGCACCCGCTGGGAGGAAGCGCGGTAGACAGCACGCAGGCTGGCCGCCTCCCAGTTATTTTTCTTGCGATGGACATTGGCCGAGACCCACTCGCCGGGCAAGGCGCCCTCGATGAAGACGACCTTGCCATCGTCGCGGCGGGCCACGCCCTGGGCCTCGATGTCCAGGGCGTCGACATGCAGGGCATCTTCTGGCACGCCTTGCGGACGCGGGGGACCGTGAGGCGCAGGGGCCGGGGCCGGGGCTTGCCCGTCGGCCGCTTGTTGTTGGAGCTCCGTTGACATGACCCGATTGTCTCAGGCTGGACCCGCCATGAACCGAGACTGGGGCCTCAGCGCGCCTGGCAAGACCCGGGGTGTGGCGTTCAGGCCCAGGCGTCCAGGTACTCCCGCCAGTGGGTCTCCTGCGCCGCCAGCGCCTCCAGGGAGCCGCGCACCATGGCCATCTCCTGCTCGTACTCGGCCTCGGTGAAGCCGCCACGCATCTTCTGGAAGCGGCAATAGACAAGGTAGGTGTTCATCACATCGGTCTCGCAATAGCGGCGGATGTCATCCAGGCCACCGTTCTTGAAGGCGTCAAACACCTTGGAGCCGTCCATCCCCAGCTTGCCCGGAAAGCCGCACAGCTTGGCCAGAGCGTCCAGAGGCGCATTGGCGCGGGCCTGGAACATGGCCAGCACGTCCATGAGGTCGGTGTGGCGGTTGTGGTAACGGTTGATGTAGTTGTTGAACTTGTACTCGCGCTCGTCCTCGCCCTGGTCCCAGTACTTGGACGCCACCACCCCGTGACGCAGGCCGCGGTAATTGAGCACCGGCAGGTCAAAGCCGCCGCCGTTCCAGCTCACGAGCTGAGGTTCGTGCTTCTCGAGGGTGCCGAAGAACTGCTGGATGACCTTGCCCTCGCTGGCGCCATCGCGATCGACGAAGGAGTGCACCTTCAGGCCCTCGCTGTTGCGAAACACCACACTGATCACCAGCACCCGCTGCAGGTGCAGCGGCATGAAGTCGCCCTGCCCCTTTTCGGCGCGCTCCTTCACCCAGGCCTCGTAGACCTGGCCGTCGGTCCACTCGGGCGGGTCATCGCGCAGGCTGCGCAGGCCGGCAAGGTCGGGGATGGATTCAATGTCAAAGACGAGGACAGGCCAGGCCACGGGGCGACTCCTTTGGGTGGAAGTGGGGCAACAAAACGACATTGTCCCGCCTCACGAACGGCTGTGGGGCGATCAAGGGCCGAGCGAATGGCAAGCTTCAGGGTTCAGGCGAGGCGCTTAACCATCAGGCCGGAAAGACCAGGGTTCGCCCCACGCTCGACCTCGAGATAGTTCGCAAAGCGCTCGCATGAACTGCCGATATGGCTATTGAGCACCGCCCGTGCGGCGGCCTCGTCCTTCTTACCAAGGGCCGAGACCAATCGGACATGCTCGTTGTAGGGGTCCATGCCGCGCAGGTCCTGGAAGCCCTCAATCCTGCGCTTGAGAATCAGGCGGTCGAACACGCCAGCGAGCATCTTGACCAGGTAGTCATTGCCGGTCTCCCCAGCCAGTGTGAGGTGAAACTCACGGTCTAACTGCAGCCGCTCCCGGGTGAGCTTGGCCTCGCAGGTCTTGCGGGTCTCGTGAAGGTCGCGCACATCGGCCGAGTTGATCTCTGCCACGTAATGCCCGCGGTTGGCGATCCGGCTGACGTAGCCTTCCTGGTACAGGCGCTCCATCGATTCCCGCACTGGCGTGCACGAAACACCCAGCATCTCGGCCAGCGCTTGGTGAGCAAATTGGTTGGCCCTCGGGGGTCACAGCAACGGCATCGAGGCGATGGAGCGAAGGTCGTGAAGACGGTGCGTTCCCTCTCTTGGCCGCGTCACCGCAGGCCTCGGTGTACGTCGGGCTGAGGCGCCGGGTCGATGTAGATCCAGGGGCGGCGCGCGCGGTCCCGTTCGCGGTAGGCATCGATGGTGGGCTGATGAGACTTGGTTTGGTCGATCTCGTCGACACCCAGCAAAAGCATCTGGCGCAGCGTCTCTGGCACGTCAAAGGGGAACTGCCGTCCATCGGGCAACTCGACCACCTTGCGCAGAAGGTCTACGCCGATTTGCGTCTGCCCGCTGCTGGCCTCAACCAGGGCGACGATTTCGCGCACCTGCTCGATGGGCAGGTTCACCGGCACCATGCCGTTGCGGAAGCAATTGTTGAAAAAGATGCCACCGAACGAGGGCGCAATCACCGCCCGGATACCGAACTCGCGCAAGGCCTTGGGCGCGCGCTCACGCGAGGAGCCACAGCCGAAGTTGCGGTCCGCCAGCAAGACCGCAGACTGGGTATAGGGCTCCTGGTTCAGGATGAAGTCCGGGTTGGGACTGCCATCGCTCTTGAAGCGCCAGTTGGCGAACAGGTGCGCACCGTAGCCCTTGGCATCCGTGCCCCCCAGGTAGAGGGCGGGGATGATCTGGTCGGTGTCGATGTTGATCTGCATCAGCGGCGCCGCGATGCCCCGGACAGAAACGAATTGCTCCATGGTCAGTCCTTGACTGCGTCGGTGATGCGGCCTGCGAGCGCCGACGCTGCGACGGTGGCCGGGCTCGCCAGGTGGGTACGGGTGTTGGGCCCCTGGCGCCCCTTGAAATTGCGGTTGGTGGTGCTGATCGTGCGCAAATTGGCAAAGCGGTTGTCGCCGATATGACCGCAGTTTCCGCATGCGGACTCATGCCATTCAAAGCCCGCGTCGATGAAGATGCGGTCAAGCCCCTCGGCCTCGGCGGCGCGCTTGACGGGCGTAGAGCCCGGCACACAAATGGCCTGTACGTTGGGACTGATCTTGCGGCCCTTGAGGATCTCCGCCGCAGCCCGCAGGTCTGACAGGCGGGCATTGGTGCAGGAGCCGATGTAGGCCACGTCGATCGGCAGCCCCAGCAGGGACATGCCTGGCTTGAGCTGCATGTACTCCAGGGCACGCTCGGCTTCCAGGCGCGACTGCACATCGAGCTGTAGTGAGGGATCGGGCACGAGCGCGTCGATCTGCATCACCTGCTCCGGGCTGGTGCCCCAGGTCACCTGCGGCTTGAGTTGCGAGCAGTCAATATGAACTTCCTTGTCGAACTTGGCGCCCTCGTCGCTGCGCATCGACACCCAATGCGCAGCCGCTTGGTCCCAGAGCGCCCCTTGCGGCGCGTAGTCGCGGCCCTTGAGGTAATCGATCGTGATGTCATCGGGCGCCACGAATCCGTACTTGGCCTGGAACTCGATCGCCATATTGCACAGCGTGGCCCGACCGTCCATGGGCAGCGAGCGCACCGTGCTGCCGGCGTATTCGACCGCATAACCAATGCCGCCATTGGCTCCGATCTTGCCGATAAGCGCAAGAATCATGTCCTTGGCGTAGACACCCAGGGGCAACTCGCCCTCGAAATTCACACGCATCGTCTGCGGCTTGGCCTGGGCCAGCGTCTGTGTCGCCAGGCAGTGCTCGGCCTCCGAGGCACCGATGCCCCAGGCCACCGCACCAATGGCGCCTACCGTCGACGTATGGCTGTCGCAGCAGACATAGGTCGAACCCGGCAGGGCAATGCCCAACTCGAGGGCCACCACATGGGCGATGCCCTGGCGAGGGTCGTCGTAGTCGATGAAGTGAAAGCCCCATTTTTTGGACGCCGCGCGCGTGCCGCCGATCATGGCCGGGCCGCTCACCGAGACGGAGTCGAGGGGGCCACGCCCCGGGCGGGTGGAGATCAGGTGCTCGATGACCGTGAAGACCTGGGCGCGGCTGTCGGGCGTGCGGTGGGCCTCGTCCAAGGCGCGCACCGCCTGGCTTCCGCTCAATTCATGCAGGACCAGGCGGTCGATCTGCACCAGCGCCGTGTCCTGACCGAGCATGGTGACGACATGTTCGTCCCAGACTTTGTCGAAGAAGGTCTGCGGCTGCAAGTTGGAGCCGCTCATTGCTGAGGCCTCCCGCCATAACGCGTGGCCAGGTCGGCATAGAAGTCGCCGTTCAAGAGCGCCTGCCGCTCCTTGAACATCATGATCTTTTCTTCGGCGCCTTCGATCGACCCTTTGTCGTTGAGGTGCTGCAGCACATGCTGCATACCCAGCAAGGCAGCCTGGAGGGCGGCGTTGGCATAGGCCACGATGCCATAGCCCATGGCGCCGAGCTGCTCACGATGCAGCAGGGGCGTCTTACCACCGATCACCATATTGCACAGATGCAAGCCGGGCACCTCGCGCGTGATTGCGGCCAACTCCTCCGCCGACTGCGGCGCCTCGATGAACAGGAAGTCTGCTCCGGCTTCTTTGTAGGCACGTGCCCGATCAAAGGCGGCTTCGAGGCCATCGATCCCGCGCGCATCGGTGCGCGCGCCGATCATCAGGTCACCGTCGATGCGGGCATCAACAGCCGCCTTGACCTTCTGCACCATTTCGTCCTTGCTGATGATCTCGTGGTTATTGAAGTGGCCGCAGCGTTTGGGAAAGCTCTGGTCTTCGATCAGCACGGCATTGCCGCCGGCGCGCTCGACGGCACGCACGGTCTGGCGGACGCTGATCGCGTTGCCAAAGCCAGTGTCACAGTCGACGATCAGGGGAATGTTGACCACGTTGCGCATATTGGCCACGTGATTGACCAGTTCATTGAGTGAGGTCAGCCCGATGTCGGGTTGACCCAGATAGTTGTTCGCGATTGCCGCCCCGCTCACCAGCATGACCTTGTGACCGGTTGCTTCAATCACGCGCGCTGTCAACGCATTGCCCGCACCGGGCATCACCAGACCCGCGCCCGGGACGAAGATACGGCGCAGCTCCTTGCTGGGGGAAACCGGCATGGATTGGAATCTTTCTCTTGTTTGCATGGAAAAAACTAATGCAGAAAAATTTAGGGCAATCACCCGCCCCTGTCAAACCAGCCGGCGCGGACCGCGGGTTCACCCTTAGGCCACACACTTTTGCCACGGCGTCGAACTACTCGATTCACTTCGATGTGCTGATCGTTGGTACCAGAGTCGCGGCTATGCCTACCCCGCGGAGCCACCACCGGCGCAGACCAAGACATCCGCATCGGACACCCCTCAGGCGTGATCGTCGTGGCGGCGCAGGTGGAGCGCCAGGGCGAGACCCTACAGGCCCGCCATGCGTCGGCCTATCGCACCGCGCGCAGGCTGTTCAAGGGCGAGGTGTACTACCGAACGAGTCTCGCGCGCTAAAAATTGCGCGCTAATATCGCGCTGAGCCCGACGCCGAGACCCACATGCCGTCGGAAAAAACCACGGAGACAAACCATGAAAAGACGCACATTTGGTCAATTCACGCTTGCCACGCTTACCCCTTGGGCCATGCAGGCTGGCGCACAGCCGGCCAAGTACCCGGCGAGACCCATCAAGTTCGTCGTGCCCTTCGCTGCGGGCGGCGGTGGCGATACCGTGGCGCGGATGCTGGCCCAGCGAATGACTGAGCGCTCGAACATCCAGGTGGTGGTCGAGAACAGGGTCGGCGCGGGAGGCAACATCGGCGCAGACTTCGTCATGAAATCGGCGCCGGACGGCTACACCCTGCTGAACATGTCCAGCACCTACCCGATCCAGGCCGCCGTGGGGCCCCTGCCCTTCGATCCGATCCGCGACATGCAGCCGATCATGATGGTCTCGCGCGACCCCGTGGTGCTGATCGTCAACACGAACTCCAAGCTTCGCAATGCACGCGACCTGATCGCGGAGGCCAAGCGCGCACCGGACAAGCTCACGCACGGGTCTGCGGGCGTCGGCTCGATCGCGCACCTGGGCATGGAAGAACTGGCCTTTCTCATGGGTCTGAAGCTCGTACACATTCCGTACAAGGGCTCCTCGCAAGCCATGAGCGACCTGATGGGGGGCAGCCTGGACATGATGCTCACGAGCGCTACCTACGCCGCGCCCTTCATCCGCTCGGGGCGTGTCCGGGCGCTCGGTATCGCCGGCGCGCAACGCTCGCCCGGCATGCCAGATGTGCCCACTTTTGAGGAGCAGGGAACCCCCGGCTACAACGTAGTGGACTGGAAAGCGATTGCGGGTCCCCGAGGCATCCCGCCGGAAATCGTTGCCTACCTCAACACCGAGCTCAATGCGGTGCTGGCGCATCGGGGCGTGCAGGAAAAGTTCTCGACTGAGGGCACAACGCCCGTTGGCGGCACCCCCGAGCAAATGCTGCAGATCGTGCGCGACGACATCGTCCGTTGGAAGCGGGTGGTGGAAGCGGGCAACATCAAGGTTCAGTGAGGCTGTGGCGGCGGCTGCGGCCTGCCGCTACGACTCCAAACAACCCGAAGACATGAGAGCCGCCTTCTACGAGCGCTTAGGACCCGCGAGAGACGTCCTACGGTTAGAGGATCTGCCCCTGCCCGAGCCTGCTCCCGGCGAGGTGCGTGTGCGCGTCGAGAGTTCCGGGATCAACCCCTCCGACGTGAAAACCCGCATGGGACGGCGGGTCACGCAGATGCCCTTCCCCCGGGTGATTCCGCACAGCGACGGCGCGGGCGTGATCGATGCGCTGGGCGCAGGCGTTCCAACGCATCGCTTGGGCAAGAGGGTGTGGGTGTGGAATGCCGCCCGGGGTCGCCCACACGGCACCGCCTGCGAGTTCCTGTGCCTACCCTCTGAGCAGGCCGTCGCGCTCCCCGAGCAAACCAGCTTCGAGGCTGGCTCCTGCATGGGCATTCCGGCGCTCACCGCCTTGCATGCGGTGCTGATGGACGGGGGCGTGGCTGGAAAGACGGTGGTAGTGGCTGGCGGCGCCGGGGCAGTGGGGCACTATGCCGTGCAGTTTGCCAGCCTGCTGGGGGCGGCGAGGGTGATTGCCAGCGTCAGCAGCCCCGCGAAGGCCGAACTTGCCCGCCAGGCTGGGGCCGACGAGGTCGTTCTCTATAAATCGGAGCCGCTCGCGCAGCGGGTGCTCAACATCACGCAGGGCGAGGGAGTCGACCGGGTGATTGAGGTCGACATCGGCGCGAACGCCGCGGCCAACCTCGACATGCTCAAGACGGGCGGTGAGTGCGTGATCTACGGCAACGGGATGGACAAACTCGAACTGCCCTTCTCGCGCCTGCTTCACAGCAACATACAGCTGAAGTTTTTCATCGTGTACCACCTATCCCCCACTGATCGCGCCCGTGCGGTCGCCACGCTGACGCGGATGCTGGAGCGCGGTGTCTTGCAGCACAACATCGCGGCCCGGTTTTCTCTGGAAGACATCGTGAGCGCGCATGAAGCTGTCGAAAGCGGTCAAGTCATCGGGAATGTCGTGCTACAGGTCGCGGCCTGACCCGCCCGGCAGACGGCTCTCCATTCATTCAAAACTAACAAGGAAGACAAACATGAAGCTGGTTCGCTACGGACGCCCAGGCAAAGAAAAGCCAGGCCTGATTGATGAAGCGGGAGTGCTGCGCGACCTGAGCGCTGTCATTGCAGACATCGGTCCGGCCCAACTCTCGCCGACCGCGCTGGAAAAGATTCGACGCGCCGCCCGCAAGGCCCCGGCCGTCCGCGGCAAGCCGCGCATGGGATGCCCCCTCACCGGAATCGGCAAGTTTGTGGCCATTGGCCTGAACTACTCCGACCATGCGGCCGAGGCCGGCATGCCGATTCCCAAAGAGCCCATCATCTTCATGAAGGCCAGCAGCTGCATCCAGGGGCCGGACGATCCGGTGATGCTGCCTAAGGGCTCAGTCAAGAGCGACTGGGAGGTGGAGCTGGGCATCGTGATCGGCAGCACTGCGCGCTATGTGACGCGCAAGGACGCCCTCTCGTATGTGGCCGGCTACTGCGTCGTCAACGATGTGAGCGAGCGGGAGTACCAGCTCGAACGCGGCCCGCAATGGGACAAGGGCAAGAGCTGCGACACCTTCGGGCCCATCGGACCTTGGCTGGTCACGACAGACGAAGTGCCCAACCCGCAGCGTTTGGACATGTGGCTCGATTTAAACGGCCAGCGAATGCAGACCGGCAACAGCCGAACGATGGTCTTTGGCGCCGCCGAGCTGGTGAGTTACGTGAGCAAATTCATGACTCTGTACCCGGGGGATGTCATCACCACCGGCACGCCGCCCGGCGTGGGCATGGGCATGAAGCCGCCCCGCTTCCTGAAAAAGGGCGACGTGATGACCCTGGGCATCGAAGGCCTGGGCGCCCAGCGGCAAGAAGTCGTGGCTTTTCGGGCCTGAGGCTGTTCGCAGGGAAAACCAGACGGCGACGGCTTGTGGTGTACCGTTCAGGCGGATTGGAGCAGCACCACCGCCCGCGCCTCTATGCTGCGGCCCTCGCCGACAGGCCCCATCTTCTCGGCCGTCTTGGCCTTGATGTTCACGCAGCCCGCGTCCACACCCAAGATGTTGGCAAGGCGGGCCCGTATGGCCTCGATGTGCGGGGCGAGCTTGGGCGCCTGGGCGATGATGGTCGAATCGACATTGACTAGGCGCCAGCCGGCCGCCTGAACCCGCCGCAGGGCCTCGGCCAGCAACACGGCGGAATCAGCGCAGCGAAACTGTGGGTCGGTGTCGGGGAAGTGCCGGCCAATATCACCGAGGCCGGCCGCACCCAGCAGGGCGTCGGTGATGGCGTGCAGCAGCGCGTCGGCGTCCGAGTGACCCAGCAAGCCTTTTTCGTAGGGGATGTGAACCCCACCCAGGATGAGTGGCCGCCCCTCCACCAAGGCGTGCACGTCCCAACCCTCGCCGATGCGGATATTCATGCAGATGCCTCCTTGCGCTGCGAAAGCACGGCCTCGGCCAATCGGAAATCTTCCGGCCAGGTGACTTTGAAATTGAACGCCGACGAGGGCACCAGGCGCGGGCGGTGACCGGCGGCCTCCATCGCGCTGGCCTCGTCGGTGACGGCGTCGCCCGCCGTCTCCAGGGCGTGCAGCAGCGGGCCGAGGCGGAACATCTGTGGGGTCTGGGCCTGCCACAGGTGCTCGCGCGGCACTGTGGCCTCGGCGCGGCCGTCCAAGCCGCGCTTGAGGGTGTCGGCAACGGGCTGGGCCAGCAGGCCACCCACCGGGTCGGGCAGGCAGGCGTCAATCAGGCGGTCGACCAGTTCGGCGGTCACCAGGCAACGGGCGGCGTCGTGCACCAGCACCCAGTCGGTGTCTGCCGCGCCCTGCGCGCGCAAGGCCCGCAAGCCGGCGGTGACCGTGGCGGCACGGGTGGGGCCGCCGCACTCGGCGCGAACCAGACCCGGCACATCCCGCAAGCCCGCCATGCCTTCCAGCGTGCGATCCCCTGGCGCCACCGCCACCAGAACCGTGGACAGGCGACGGACCGCGCCCAGGGCCAGCAAGGTGTGTTGCACCAAGGGCCGGCCTGCCAGCGGCTGGTATTGCTTCGGGCTGGCGGTGCCGGCGCGGCTGCCACTGCCGGCACAAGGCACCAGGGCGTGCAGGCGGGAAGCGGGGATCGAGGCAGAGGGCATGGGGGATTTGGCAGCGGGCGCGGCAGCGTTCGGGGCGGGACATCCGCGGACGGCCTTACGCGCTGCCGACCATTCTAGAATCTCTCCGTTCACACCCCGCGCCGGTCCGCGCGGGGTGTTTGCCATTTGCGCTCGCAAACCCCCTCCTGAACGCCGCCCCTTCCCAGCGCCCCAAGTCACCGTAGACGTTCACTGCAACATTTCCTGCCCTATTCATGGATCTGCCCAAGCTCTCCGCTGGCAAGCGCTTCACCCTCCCCCGGCCCACCGGCTCGGCCGACGCCCTGCTGCTCGCCCGCTTGGCCGAGCGCGAGCGCGCTGCCGGCCGGCGCACCGCCATCGTCACCAGCGACGCGACCGACGCCCAGCGCCTGCTCGACGAAATTGCCTTTTTCGCCCCCGAACTGCGCACCTGCCTTTTCCCCGACTGGGAGACCCTGCCCTACGACAGCTTTTCGCCCCACCAGGACCTGATTTCCGAGCGCCTGGCCACGCTTTGGCGCATTTCTCAGGGCGAAGCGGACCTGGTGCTGGTGCCGGCCACCACCGCCCTCTACCGCCTGGCCCCACCCTCCTTCCTGGCGGGCTACACCTTCCACTTTCGGGTCAAGCAAAAGCTCGAGGACAGCAAGCTCAAGGCGCAGCTCACCTTGGCGGGTTACAGCCATGTCACCCAGGTGGTGAGCCCCGGCGAATACGCAGTACGAGGCGGGCTGATCGACCTTTTCCCCATGGGCTCGCCGGTGCCTTACCGAGTGGACCTGTTCGACGACGAGATCGACTCCATCCGTACCTTCGACCCGGACAGCCAGCGCAGCCTTTACCCGGTGCCTGAGGTGCGCCTCTTGCCGGGGCGCGAGTTCCCGATGGACGACGATGCCCGCGCGCGTTTTCGCAGCCGCTGGCGCGAACTTCTCGAGGGTGACCCGACCCGCAGCCGCATCTACAAGGACATGGGCAACGGCGTAGCCACTGCCGGCATCGAGTACTACTTGCCCCTCTTCTTCGAGGACACCGCCACCGTCTTCGACTACCTGGGCGAGGCCGCAACCCTGGTGCTGCACGGCGACCTGAGCCCGGCCTTCGCCCGCTTCTGGCAGGACACCCGCGACCGCCATCGCCTGGTGCAGGGCGACCCGGAGCGACCCGTGCTAGCACCTGCGGCCCTGTTCCTCTCGGAGGAACAGTTTTACGCCCGCGCCAACGCCCTGCCGCAGTTGGCCATCCGTCCTTCAGCCACGGGGCTGGAGACAGATGCAGTGGCCGCTGCCACCGAGGCCGTGCCCGATGGCTTGGCCGAGCCCCTGCCTGGCATCTCCGCCGCGCGCGGCGCCGACGAGCCCCTGGCCCGCTTCAAGGACTTCCTGATTCAGGCACGTGCCCAGGGCCGCCGCGCCCTGGTGCTGGCCGAGAGCGACGGTAGGCGCGAGAGCCTGCTGGACTTCCTGCGCGCCAGCCAGCTGTCACCGCCCGCCTTTGACTCGCTCGCCGAGTTTGAGGCCAGCGAGGAGCCACTGGGCATTGCCACCGCCCCCCTGGTGCAGGGTTTTGCCTGGCTGGAAGCCGGCATCGACCTGGTCACCGAGACCGAACTCTTTGCTGCGGGCGCCAGCGTGCGCAAGCGCCGCAAGCAGGAGCAGGTCAGCGATGTCGAGGCCCTGATCAAGGACCTGTCCGAATTGAACGTGGGCGACCCGGTGGTGCACGCCCAGCACGGTATCGGCCGCTACCGGGGCCTGGTGAACATGGACCTGGGCCAAGGGACTGACGCCGAGGGCAAGCCCCTGCTGCAGGAAATGCTGCACCTGGAGTACGCCGAAAAGGCCACGCTTTATGTGCCGGTGAGCCAGCTGCACCAGATCAGCCGCTACACCGGCGTCTCCGCCGACGAGGCGCCGCTGCACAAGCTTGGCTCCGGGCAGTGGGAAAAGGCCAAGCGCCGCGCCGCCGAGCAGGTGCGCGACACCGCCGCCGAGCTCTTAAATATTTACGCCCGGCGCGCGGCCCGCACCGGCCACGCCTTCCGCTTCTCCGCCGGAGACTACGAGGTATTCGCCAAGGACTTCGGCTTCGAGGAAACAGCCGACCAGCGGGCTGCCATCCACGCCGTCATCCAGGACCTGATCTCGCCCCAGCCCATGGACCGCCTGGTCTGCGGCGACGTCGGCTTTGGCAAGACCGAGGTGGCCCTGCGCGCCGCCTTTGTGGCGGTGACCGGCGGCAAGCAGGTGGCCTTTCTCGCGCCCACCACGCTGCTGGCCGAACAGCATTACCAGACCCTGGTGGACCGCTTCGCCAAGTGGCCGGTGAAGGTGGCCGA
>JAURKV010000083.1 GCA_030831585.1 Ramlibacter sp.
CGGCTTGCGCGATCGGATCGAACGACAGGTAGTTGGCGTAGGGGCCATCGGGGGCGAACCCCTTGATCTGTGCATAGATGATGCGCGGATTGATGGCCCGC
This sequence comes from Ramlibacter sp., assembly GCA_030831585.1. Classification (GTDB taxonomy): domain Bacteria; phylum Pseudomonadota; class Gammaproteobacteria; order Burkholderiales; family Burkholderiaceae_C; genus Ramlibacter. Next base: position 102 of record JAURKV010000083.1, read on the forward strand.
ACCTCGTCAAAGCTCAAGCCAAGGCGCTCCACCACGCCTGGTGCGAAGTTTTCAATGAAAACGTCGGCCTTTTCGATCAAGGCGCGCAGAAGGTTGCGCCCCTCTTCAGACTTGAGGTTGCAGGTGACACTGCGCTTGTTTGCATTGAGCAGCAAAAAATAAATGGAATCGATACCCGGACCATCATGAGCGGTTCGTCCTTGCTCACCCTTGCCGGGCGGCTCGACCTTTATGACTTCAGCCCCCATCCAGGCGAGTGTTTCGGTGCAGGAGGTTCCAGACTCAAATTGCGTCAGATCTACCACGCGTATGCCCGCAAGCGCTGCCGTATCAGGACCCTCTTGGCTGGCGTTCGATGCGTTTGCGATATCTGAAGTCGAAGTCATTCGTTGATTCCGTGTCTGGTGCTGATGCGGTTCTTCACTCAGGCACAACGCCCGCCTTGGTGATGACGGGCCCCCACATAACGATCTCTGCGGCCAGGCGCTTGTAAAGGGCCTCCGGCGTGCCCTGATCAGCCGGTAGCAAGGCGGTGTCGATTTTTTCCAGTTGCGCCGCGATCGCCGGGTCCCTCATGGCGACCTGCAGTGCTTGCGAGATTCGATCGACGACAGGCCTTGGGGTGCCTTTGGGGGCATAGAGGCCGTACCAGAGGCTCATGGTCAGCTCCTTGTAGCGAGCCTCCGATACCGTCGGGATCGTGGACAAGCCGGCCAGGCGGTTGGGCCCGGTCACCGCATATGACTTGAGTGCACCCGTCTGGAGGTGGGGCTTGACCGGGCCGGGGCTGTCGCACAGCAGGTCCACGCGACCGCCCAAGACGTCGACCATCGCGGGCGCTGCGCCGCGATAGTGGACTGACGTGAATTTGTTTCCAACCAATTGCTCCAGAATGATCCCAAAGAGATGGCCGCCGCTTCCGACGCCACCGGTTGCAAACGTGACCTTCTCCTTGTTCAATTTGATGTAGTCCACGACCTCCTTCATATTGTTCGGTGCAAAGTGCTTGCCACCGACCAGCACGAACGAAGTTTCTGCAAACAGCCCGACATGCTCAAAACTTTTCAAGGGGTCAAACTGAAGGTCCTTGTACAAGAAGGGACCGGTTGCCATCGCGAAGTGGTGCAGCAGCAGCGTGTAACCGTCGGCTGGCGCGTTGGCAACCAGGCGCGAGCCTATCGTGCCTCCAGCGCCGGTCTGGTTCTGCACAGTCACGACCTGCCCCAGCGTCTTGCTCATTGAAGTTCCCAGCAGGCGGGTCAGAGCATCGCTTGCGCCGCCTGCCGGATAGGGTGATACCAGCGTGATCGGTTTGCGGGTCGGGTAGGCGTCCTGTGCCCCCGCTGTGCCGTGCATCACAGCCACACAGGAGAGAAGAGCCAGAACGGACTTGAGCATTCGCTTGAACATCAACTTTTTCTCCTTCTTTCGGGACTGTCGCTTGAACTGCAGGGTCTCATCGGACCCCTTCGTGCTTTTTATGGCTGGCGCTCATTCGAGCCTGACTTTGCCTTCAGACACCACCCGTCCCCAAAGCTCCGTATCGCGCTTGATCAGCGAGGCCAGCTGCGCTGGCGTCGATGAAATCGCATCCATGCCCTGGGCAGCGAATTTCTCCTGCACTGCGGGCTTTCTGTAGGCCTCCTGCACCGCCTCGCTCAATCGAGCGATAACGGCGTCGGGTGTGCCCGCTGGCGCCATCAGTGAGCCCCATGCCGCGGTGTCGTAGTCGGGTACGCCGGCTTCCTTCATGGTGGGAACATCTGGGACCCGCTTATTTCGTATCCCGCTGGTGAGTGCAAGAGCGCGTACCTTTCCGGCCTGAATCTGGCTCAGAGAGGTAGGAACTGAATCCATCAGTAGGTCGATGCTGCCCGCAAGCAGGTCTGCCAAAGCGGGCGCCGACCCTTTGTAGGGGATGTGTCGCATCTTGATGCCAGTGCGCATCTCAAGCAGGATGGCAAACATCTGGACCGATGAGCCGGTGCCGGCCGATCCGTACGTGAGCTTGTCAGGGTTGGCCTTCGCATACGCCACCAGCTCGGCCACGTTGCGCGCCGGCACTTTGGGATTGACGACCAGGATATGGTCGACCTTGAAGGTCTGTGAGATCGGACGCAGGTCGCGCTCGACGTTGAATTTCGCGTCCTTGTAAATGTGCGGGTTCGTTGTGAGCGAGCCCATCGTGCCGAACGCCAGCGTGTAGCCATTGGCTGGCGCCCGTATCACCGCTTCAAGCCCGATGTTTCCGGCCGCACCAGCCTTGTTTTCGACGACGAAGGATTGCCCGAATTTCTGAGTCAGTTCCTGTGCCAGGATGCGCGCCGCGACATCGGTCGCTCCACCAACTGCAAACGGAACAACGATGGAGACCGGGCGCTCAGGCCAATCGGAAGCTGTTGCGATGCCTGGCGTTACTGCAGAAAGCCCCATCAGCCCTGAAAACTGTCGCCGTGTGATCATGAGAATCTCCTTTTCAGCAAGCTTTTGCGCCGACCCGCAGCAGCCTGCTGGTCACATTTGTCAGACCCGCCTTCGGCCTAAATTGTCGACACTTAGAAGGCTGTGGATGCAATTTAACAACCCAAACCCCTGATGTCAACAGATTTGTCGACAGTAATTCAAGAGATGCAGAAATCTGCGCGCACCCCAGAGTGGGGTGCCGGATCGCGGGGGGGCGCGGGTGCGGGCGCTGGCGAATCTGCAGCCGCAACAGCCTCACAGAGGCCGTCAGGACGGGCGCTTGGAGCCCGGCGCAGAGACTGTGTCGGCGACTGCAACGCCTTTTTCCTGAAGGATCTTCAATCCCAGCAGGATGTTGGAGCGTATGAGCGTAGCCGCGAGCGTTGGATTGCGGTCCTCGAAGGCGCGCATCAGCTGTGTGTGGTCTTCCAGGGAGTGCTGGATGCGCTTCAAATCCGACAGGGTCTTGTAGCGCAGCTGGTAAGTGATCAGTCCAAGTGACTCGATCGATCGCTTCAGGAAAGGGTTACGGCAAACTTCGGTCGCCGTCTCATGGAAAGCCATGTTTGCGATGAAATAGCCGTTGACATCTTGCGCCTGGGCGGATTTGCGCATGGCCTCGAGCCTCTCCCTCAGGCTGGAAAGATCCTCTGCATCCGCACGCAGCGCGACCAATTCTGCAACGAGCGCGTGCATGGCAGCGCGCAGGTCGTAGATGTTGCGCACTTCCTCCAGGCTTACCGTGTGCACACGCGCGCGCCGACGCGGAGGAATGTCGGCCAGGCTTTGCTTTTCCAGGAGCGACAAGGCCTCACGCACCGGTGTTCGGCTCGTCTTGAAGCGATGCGCCAGATCTACCGTGTTCAGGCAGTCGCCGGGGCGCAGACGGCCCTCGATGATGTCAAGCCCCAGCTCATATGCAATCTCGACAACCAATGAATCATGCCCTTCGCCACCCGTGAGCAGGCGCTTGAGTGTGGCGCCAATTGCGTGGGCTGGCGATGCCTCTGCCAGGGCGGGAAGTGAAGCCCGGGCCTTGGGCGAATTGCCCGATTTGGGTTCGGCTTTTTTCCTGGTGGAATTGCGCACTGATGAATTGTCGATCGCTTTGGGCACCGTTGATCCTGTCTGTTTTCCAATCTGGGGCAGTGGGAAGATTGGGTAAATCTTAGTTCAGGTTCCGGCGACCTCGCGAGTGAGCCTGCCTCATGGTTGGTACGTCCTTGCCGCTTTCCCCGGCCCGCCTCAAATCGCCTGTGCCGTCAGTACGGAACGTAGGTGTTCACCAGATCCAGCCCCG
>JAURKV010000084.1 GCA_030831585.1 Ramlibacter sp.
ACAAAACCCAGCAGCACCCCCACCACGATGGCAATGCCAAAGCCTGCCATCGTGACCCAGAAGGTGCGCCAGGCGTGTGCGCCGATGATGCCCTTGAACTCCCAGAACTGCGTCCAGATGCGCCAGGGGCTGGGAAACACGAACTCCGAGACGTTGAATGCGCTGCACAGCGCCTGCCACAGAGCGATGGTCAGAACCAGCAGGATCCAGGGCGACCAGCTTTCGAGCTGCTTTTTGTTCATTGGGCCACCTCTGTGCCGGACTTGCGCATGGCGCCGATATGCCCGCGCAGTTCATGGACGATGTCGGTGAACTTGGGCGTGTAGGTGATCTCCAGGTCGCGCGGGCGCGGCAGGTCGATCTCGCGGCGGACCACGAAGCGACCGGGGCTCTTGCTCATGACGTACACGGTGTCCGCCAGGAAGACCGACTCACGCAGGTCGTGCGTCACCAGGATCACGTTGAACTTCTGCTCGGTCCACAGGTCACGCAGGATGCACCACAGCTCCTCACGCGTGAATGCGTCCAGCGCCCCAAAAGGCTCGTCAAGCAGCAGCATCTGCGGCTCATGAATCAGTGCGCGGCAGATACTCGCCCGCTGTTGCATGCCGCCGGAGAGCTGCCAGGGGAACTGGTCCTCGTAGCCGCCCAGGCCCACCTTGCGCAGCAAGGCGCGAGCGCGCTCTTCGTACTCGGCTCGCTTTTGCTTGTAGTTGGATCGGTAGGGCTCGACGATTTCCAGCGGCAGCAGCACGTTGTCCACCGTGGTCCGCCAGGGCAGGAGCGAGGGCGCCTGGAAAGCCATGCCAGAGATCTTCAGCGGGCCAGTGACCGGCGCACCGGCGATATGCACCGTGCCCTTGGAGGGCATGCGCAGGCCGGTGGCCAGCTTCATGAAGGTGGACTTGCCGCAACCCGACGGACCGACGATGGCAATGAACTCACCCTGGCGCACCTGCAGGTCGATGGCCTCGACCGCATAGTGCCCCTGGGCGAGTAATTCGTCGTTATAGGCGAGCCAGACGTCCTTGAAGTCGACGAAGTTCGCGGAACTCATTACTTCTTGGGAGCAGCCAGAATGTTCAACTCGGCCTTCGTCGGCAGGAAGCCGCCGTTCCAGACGGCGTCGGCGTTGACACGGGTCTTGGTGGCAAAGGCGTCGGAGACCTGAGACGCCATCAGCGACAGACGGCCCTGGTTCAGGGCGCCAAAGCCTTCGGCGCGGGCGTCAGCGCTGTTGATGACCGTGTCGATGGCCAGTTGCAGACGACGCGTTTCAAGCTCAACGTTGATGATGCCGTCACGCTGCTTGACGAACTCGATCGCGGCAGCCGGGTTAGCCATCACGTCCTTGGCGCCCTTGGTGAAGGCCGACAGGAAAGCTTTCACCGCAGCCGGGTTCTCCTTCAGGATCTTGGGCGTGGCGATGATGACGTTGCCATAGAGCTTCACGCCAAAGTCGGAGTAGGGGAGGATGGCCACGTCCTCAGCCTTCACGCCGCGTGCTTCGAGGTTGAGGAGCGAGGTGAAGGTGAAGCCGGTGATGGCGTCGACATCACCGCGGGCCAGCATGGTCTCGCGCAGCGGCGGGTCCATCGAGATCCAGTTGACTGCACCAACGCTATTGGCCTTCTGGAAGATCGGGAAGGCGCGGCGGCCAGCGTCAAACACTGGTGCGCCGAGTTTCTTACCCGCCAGGTCGGCCGGAGTCTTGATGCCAGTCTTTTTGATCGACATCACCGAAGCTGGGGTGTTGTTGTAGACCACCATGATGGCCACCGGCTTGTTCGGTGCGTCGGGGTTGTTGGCGTGGAACTCCATCAACGCCGCCAAATCGGCAAACCCCAGGTCGTAGGTGCCGGAGGCCACACGGGTGACCGCGCCGCCCGAACCGTTGCCGGCGTCCACCGTTACGTCGAGCTTGGCGTCCTTGAAATAGCCCTTGGCGACCGGGAGAAGGAAGAAGGCGGCCGGGCCTTCAAAACGCCAGTCAAGTTGGAACTTGATCGGGGTCAGGGCTTGGGCAGAAGCGCCCATGGCGGAGGCGGCCAGCGCCAGGGCGGCGGTGGCACGAAGGAAGAAGCGCTTGTTCATGGTGGACTCCTAAAGGCTGGGAAGTGACAACGAGGGAAAGATAGCAAGAAAGATGCCGAAAACCCATCCGTGGAAGCCCGGGCCTCGTATTCCGGGCGCCCGTCCCACAGCCGGGCGAGGCCGCTACGCACGGCCCACCTCTTCACAGGACTACCAGGCTTGGCTTGGCTTATCTCGATAGTGTCCGCTCGCCTTGCCCCTGTGGGGCGAGGTCTGATGCCGGTGGCTCCTGGGCGGTCCGGGCGCCCGGCGCAAGCGGCCCTTCGCGGCCAAGGAGCGTCAAAATGAACTTCCTGATCTGGCTCATCGTGGGTGGCATCGTCGGCTGGCTGGCCAGCCTGATCATGCGCACCGACGCGCAGCAGGGCATCTTGCTCAATGTGGCGGTGGGCATCGTCGGTGCCGTTGTCGGCGGCTGGGTGGTCTCGCCCATGGTGGGCGTGGGCACCATCAACGAGAGCCTCAGCATTGGCTCGGTTCTGGTGTCCCTGGCCGGCGCGGTGCTCTTGCTGGCGGTCGTCAACCTGTTTCGGCGCGGTCGTATGCGCTGAACGACCTGAAGCGGGCGCTTCGGCGCCGGCGGCCCGTGGGCGGTAACTTGCCATTGGCAGAGACTCGGCCATTTCAGTCCCCTGCCTGCGGCTTGAGGATGGCGGCCAAGTCTGGCGCGCGCGGGTCGAGGCGTAAATTGAGCTCCACGCTGGCCAGGTGCTGCTCCGTCAATCGGGCAGCCGACCGGGCGTCGTGTCGTTCAAGCGCGGCGACGATTTCTTCATGCTCAGCCTGGGAGTGCTCGGCCGAGTGGGACGACTGGTACATCAGCGCGATCAGCTGTGAGCGCGAGAGCAGGTCCGCGACCAGTTCGGCCAGCACCTCGTTGCCCTGCATGCGGGCCAGCACCACATGGAAGTCGGCTAGCAGGCGGGTGCGACCGGACACGTCCGAGCGCGCCACCGCGGCCCGCTCCTCTTGCAGGTGCGCGCGCAGCTGGGCCAGCTGGGCGTCGGTGATGCGGCTGGCCAGCTGCCGCACCAGGCTGCCCTCGACCATGCGCCTCACCTCAAACACTTGCCGCGCCTCTTCCACGCTGGGCGTCGCCACAAAGGCGCCGCGCGCGGGCTCCAGCGTCACCAGCCGATCCCGACTGAGCTGATTGAGGGCCTGCCGTACCACCGTGCGCGAAACCGAGAACACGTCTGCGATCTGCTGCTCCACCAATTTGGTGCCTGGCGCCAGCCTGCGCTCCACAATGGCCATCGTGATCGAAGTGACGATGCGGGCCGTGCTACTGCCCTGCCCGCCGGCGTCGCGCGTGGCGGAGCCTGCAGAGACGGGGCGGGTGGAAGGGGCGGCGCGGGAGCTCATGGCGGGGTCGTGCTTGCAAGAAGTGTATACAAAATCTCAGGGCTCGATTTCCTGCGTGCATGACCGCTCAGCGCCGACGGTCACCGGTGCATTGCTCGCTCCAGCGCATTCCGCTGTGTATACGATCAGTCTGGGTGTGCTGTGCCCCATGGCGGTGCGCTCGAGCGACTTCCAACCTGCACTCCTTGGCGGGCGCGGGTTGTGCCCCGCCTCACTGGAGCAAATCCCGCAGCGTCCGGGCAATGACTTTGGTCGCCCGGCGCAGGTCTTCCAGGTCCAGGCGCTCGTCGGCGCGCTTGGCGTGCGACTCCAGCACAGAGCGCGGCCCGGCGCCGTAGATCACGCCGGGAATGCCCGCCTCGCCGTACAGGCGCACGTCGGTATAGAGCGGTGTGCCCATGGCGGGGATCGGCTGGCCAAACAGGGCTTGGCCGTGCTTTTGGATGGCGTCCACCAGCGGCTGGTTGCCCGCCAGGGGCTTGAGTGAGCGCGCCAGCAGGATGCGGCGGATATCCACGGTGATGCCAGGGAAGGAGGCGGTCGCTTCCGCGATCACGCGTCGGATGTCTGCCTCCACCGCCACCGGGTCTTCTTCGGGGATCATGCGGCGATCGAGCTTGAGCGAGACCTTGCCGGGCACCACGTTTGTGTTGGTGCCGCCTTCGATGCGGCCGACGTTGAGGTAGGGGTGCTGAATGCCGGGCACCTTCGAAGTGACCTGCTTGTACTTCAGGTTCTGCGCGTACAAGGCGTTCAGGATGGTGACCGCGCCCTGTAGCGCGTCGATGCCGGTATCGGGAATGGCGGCGTGGGCCATCTTGCCGTGCACCGTCACCTCCATCTGCAGGCAGCCGTTGTGGGCGGTGACCACCTCGTAGCTAAAGCCGGCGGCAATCATCAGGTCGGGCTTGGTGAGGCCGTTCTTCAGGAGCCAGCCCGGGCCCATTTCACCGCCAAACTCTTCGTCGTAGGTGAAGTGCAGTTCGACATTGCCTTTGAGCGGTGCGCCCGCGGACTGAAGGGCCTCCAGCGCGCGTACCGCAAAGGTGAAGCTGGCGAAGTCGCCCTTGCTCACCGCGGTGGCGCGCCCGTAGATCTTGCCGTCCACGATCTCGCCGCCGTAGGGGTCGTGTGTCCAGCCCTCGCCGGGAGGCACCACGTCACCGTGGGCATTGAGGGCAATGGTGCGACCGCCCGCCGCGTAGTGGCGGCGCACGATCAGGTTGGTGATGGACTGCAGGCCGGCGGCCTTCACCTCGGCCTCGGGCACGGCGTGCTTTTCTGCCTGCAGGCCAAAGCCGGCAAGCAACTCGGCGGTGCGCTTGGCATGCGGCGCGTTGTTGCCCGGCGGCGTGTCAGTGGGCACCTGCACCAGCGCCTGCAGGAAGCGCACCTCTTCATCGAAGTGCTGGTCGATCCAGGCGTCAAGCTGGTCGTAGTCGGTCATTCTTCTTGTGCCTTGTGTGATCGGGTGATCGGATGATCAGGTGATCGGATGTGGACGATGGGCGTTGGGCGTTGGGCGTTAGGCGTCCTGCGCCTCAAGCCATGTCCGTCGCCAGTTGGTCGAGCAGCCCTTGGAAGGCTTCTACCGCCAGTTGCATGTCGTCGCTGGTGCTGCTTTCGAGCGGGTTGTGGCTGATGCCTGCGTTTTGCCCGCGTACGAAGAGCATGGCCTGGGGCATCAGCTCGTGCAGCTTCATCGCGTCATGGCCGGCGCCCGAAGGCAGGCGGTGGAGGGGCACGCCCAGCGCGTCGACCGCACGCTCCCAGCGCGCCTGCCATGCGGGGTGGCTGGGGGCGGCAGCGGCGCGTACGGTTTCCTCGAGGGAGTACCGCACACCCCGGCGTTCGCCAATTGCCTGTAGCTCGGCCAGTACATCGGCCACCAGCGCATCACGCTGGACGTCGGTGGGCGCACGCAGGTCCAGGGTGAACTGGCAGCGGCCCGGCACCACATTGGTCGAGCCATGGGGCACTTGCAAATAGCCCACGGTGCCCACCGAGTCGCCGTCTTGGGCGGCGCGCTTTTCCACGAAAAGCACCAGCTCGGCCACCGCAGCAGCGGCATCGCGGCGGCGGTCCATCGGGGTGGTGCCGGCGTGGCTGGCCATGCCCTGCACCTCGCCGAGATAGCGCACGCTGCCGTTGATCGAGGTGACGATGCCCAGGGGCAGGTTCAGCTCATTAAGCACCGGGCCCTGTTCAATATGCACTTCGACAAAGCCGAGGTACTGAGTGGGGTCGCGGCGAAGCTTCCCAATATCGTCGATGCGCAGGCCAGAGTTCGCCATGGCCTCGCGCATGGCCACGCCATCGGCGTCTTTCTGCGCCAGCCACGCTGGGTCGAACTGACCGACCAGCGCACCTGAGGCCAGGAAGGTAGCCTTGTAACGCTGGCCTTCTTCCTCGGCAAAGGCGACGAGCTCCAGGTCGTAGGGCAGGCGCCGGCCTTGCGCGGCGAGTTCGGCCACGCAGGCAATGGGCACATAAATGCCGAGGCGACCGTCGTACTTGCCGCCGTTGCGCACCGTGTCATAGTGGCTGCCGGTCATCAAGGTCATGGCGCTGGTTTTGGCGCTGGTTTTTGCGGCGCGGTAGCGGCCCACCACATTGCCCACCGCGTCGATGTGCACCTCGTCAAAGCCGGCCTCGCGCATGTCTTTCAACAGGTGCTGGGCGCAGGCGCGGTGCGCCTCGGTGAGGTAAGTGACAGTGAGCTGGCCCTTCTCGGCAAAGCCCGGGTCGCTGTGCTGTGCCAGCGTTTCCTGCCAGTCCCACACCCGGTGACCGAGCGTGGGCTCCACGCCGAACTTGTCGTTCAAACGAATCTCGGCAATGCGGTGGATGTTGCGTAAACACTCCTCGCGCTCGTAGGCCACCGGGTGGGCCAGACGCCGCTTGAAAGTGGCGATGATCTCGGCGCGCGGCAGGCCCATGCCGCGGGGCCCGCGTACCGCCAGGATGAAGGGAAAACCGAACTTGGCGTTGTAGTCGGCGTTGAGTTGCTGGAGCTGCGCAAATTCCGCCGGGCTGCAGTCGGTCAGCCCCGCCTTGCTTTGCTCGTTCGTGGATTCGGCGGTGAGGCTTTTGCTTACCATGGCCTTTCCGGCAAGTTCCGGGTGGGCGCGGATCAGGGCCAGTTGCTTGTCCAGGCCGCCTTCAGTCACCGCCTTTGCGCAGGCGTGCTTGAGGTGGGCCAGGGACCGGAAGGGGCGCTGCGCCATCGCCGTCTCGACCACCCAGGGCGAATGCTCGTAAAGGCCGTCCAGCAGCGCTGCGGCCTCGGCCGGCGTGGCGGCGTTGAGTTGATCGAGGGTGAGGGGCATATTGTCAGGCCTTGTACGGATGCACCTGCTTCCAGTGCCGCGCGATGTCCAGACGTGAGCAGACCCAGACCCGATCGTGCTTCTCGATGTGGTCCAAGAATTTCTGTAACGCCACGATGCGGCCCGGGCGCCCCAGCAGCCGGCAGTGCATGCCGATGGACATCATCTTGGGCGACTCATCGCCTTCGGCGTAGAGGGCGTCGAAGCTGTCCTTCATGTACTGGAAGAAGGGGGCGGCGTGCGAATAGCCCTGGGGCAGGGCAAAGCGCATGTCGTTGCAGTCGAGCGTGTAGGGCACGATCAACTGCGCGGCGTCGCTGCCGTCGGTTTTTTTGACCTTCATCCAGAAGGGCAGGTCGTCGCCGTAGTAGTCGCTGTCGTATTCAAAGCCGCCGTAGTCGGCCACCAGGCGGTGGGTGTTGGGGCTGTCACGTCCGGTGTACCAGCCCAGGGGCCGGTGACCGGTGAGCTTTTTGAGAATCTCTATGGCCTCGGCCATGTGCGCACGTTCCACCGCCTCGTCCACATGCTGGTAGTGGATCCACTTGAGGCCGTGGCAGGCGATCTCGTGCCCCAACTCGAGGAAGGCAGCGGTGACGTCGGGCGAGCGTTGGAGGGCGGTGCTCACACCGAAGACGGTGAGCGGCAACTTGCGCTTTTCGAACTCGCGCAGGATGCGCCAGACGCCGGCGCGCGAGCCGTACTCATAGATGCCGTCCATGCTCATGTGCCGGTCGGGAAAACTGGCCGGGTTGAACATTTCAGAGAGAAACTGCTCGCTGCCCGGGTCGCCGTGCAGGACGTTGTTCTCGCCGCCTTCCTCGTAGTTGAGGACAAACTGGACGGCGACGCGTGCACGGCCTGGCCACTGCGCGTGCGGCGGGTTGCGGCCGTAGCCGGCCAGGTCTCGAGGGTAGGGGGCGGTGCTGTCGTAGGTCATGCGGTGTGGGGCCGTGGCATTCTCGGGCCCTGGGGTCATCGGCACTCGGGCGGCCGGCGCAGTTGCGAGTATCGCGTCCGGGCATCATACCGTGCGGCCCATCAAAGTGTATACACTCGTGTTCACCAAACTTGGAGATCTCCCATGGGCTTGAGCACCCACGTCCTGGACACCATGCATGGCACGCCGGCCGCAGGCATGGGCGTGACCCTGTACCGCATGGGCCCAAGCGGCCTAGAACTCGTCAAGCACCTGGTGCTCAACGCCGACGGCCGCAACCCCGACGGCCCTTTGTATGACAACGCCACCTTGCGCGCTGGCCGCTACCGCCTCGTGTTCGAGGTGGCAGCCTATTTCCGCGCCCGGGGTGTGCAGCTGCCAGAGCCGCCATTCCTAGAAGAGGTTCCGTTGGACTTCGGTGTGGCCGATGAGAAAGCCCACTACCACGTGCCGCTTTTGTGCAGCCCCTGGAGCTATTCGACGTACCGGGGGTCTTGAGTCCTGCTCCCCGCTGCTAGGCGCGCCCAACGCAACCAAGTTACGTCGGTTCCGCCGGCGAGCCGTGCCTGCTCAGTACTGCCCCTCACTGAGGGTGTCGAGTTGGAAGCGGCCGCTTTTGTCCCATAGCCAGACATCGGTATAGACCACCCCACCCATCCGGGTCGGCGCCGGATAAGGGGCGGCGGCGCGGACGGTGCGCTCGATCTCGGCGATGACTTCAGGCGCATGCCGGGGGGCGCGTTGCCAGTTCAAGGCCTGCACCTCGCCGCGGCCGTCGACCTCTACATCGAGCACGCCAATTGCGTAGAGCAAGGGGGGCAGCTTGCCTGCATAAATCCGGTGCTGGTTGCTGGCGTAAAGGTGGCGTGCCGCGTCTTTCCGGTAGGCCTTCGGCTCGGCAGCCTGTGAGGGGCTTGGCCGGACGATCTCGGTCGGGGGTGGCAAGGAGGGCCGGAAGGGCGAGGGGAAGGGGAGCGCATTCCCAGGTGCCACCGGGGACGCGATAGGGGGTGCGGCAGGGAGCGCGATGGCGGCTTCGGCAGGGGACTCGGTTTCGGGCTCGTCC
>JAURKV010000085.1 GCA_030831585.1 Ramlibacter sp.
GAGATGTCGCCATAGCCCACACTGGCCAGGGTGATCACCGCCCAGTAGATCGACTGCGGAATGTTCTCGAACTTGTCCGGCTGCGCCTCATGCTCGAACAGGTAGCCCAGGCTGGCGGTGAGCACCACCAGCAGCAGCATGATGAAGGCCGAGGCCATGAGCACCGGCCATTCACGCTTCATCACGATGACGAGGGTATGGGTCGCCCCGGTGTAGCGAGACAGCTTGAGCAGCCGCATCATCCGGAACACCCGCAGGAAACGCAGGTCGATCAGGTGATGCAGGAGCATTTCGAGGAAGAAGGGCAGGATGGCCAGCAGATCGATCAGGGCGCTTCCTGATCGGGCGAATCGGAAGCGCCCAGCGACGGCGCCCTTCATGCCAGGCTCCTCGACCACCGAGAAGATGCGCATCAGGTATTCAGTGGTGAAAATGGCCACTGCCACCGAGTCCAGGATGATGAACTCCAGATTCAGGATGAAGTGGATGGACTCCACCGACTCCAGAATCACCGCGATCACCGAGATCACCACCCAGGCCACGATGAAGCTATCGAAGTACCCGTGGAGCCTGCCGCCATGTTCTGAGGGCCAGACCAGGGCATGTACCTTTTGGCGGAAAGTCCGACCTCTGTTGATCGCATTGAATTCATGGACCGCGGGCACCAGCACCCGCAAGAGCTTGAAGATCCGAAGCAAACGCAGCGCCCGCAGCATGCGCAGGTCCACGTGGATGAACATGGACAGGAAAAAGGGCAGGATGGCCAACAGGTCCACGATGGCAAACGGGCTGCGCATGTAGGCCAGTCGCTTGAAGCGGCTGCCTGCAAACTCCGGATCCTCCGGCGCCAGGTACAAACGCATCAGGTACTCGGCGGTGAAGATCGCCACTGAGACCACATCAAACCAATGGAACCAAGCCGCGTAGGGTTCATGGATTGCCGGTACGTGCTCAAAGAGCAAAGCGAACAGGTTGGCGATGATCAGTGTCGCGACGAAGCGGTCGATCAAGGCGTGGAAATTGCCTGGCGTGTGCGGGTCCAGCAGCATCCGGTAGACCCGGCGCCGCACGGTGTTCTGGGGCTGCGCAGTGACGCTGGCCTCTTGGGCTTCGAGAATCGCACTCACAGCTTCACCTCGCCAATGTTGATCGTGTAGCCGCCGGCGTCGCAGGTCTGCACGCGCAGCAGCAGGCCGCGCACCATCGGCTCGTCATCGTCGATCGGTGACCAGCTCGTGCCACCGGGAACGCCCGGCGGCGGCGGCGTGCCTTTCTGGATGTAGACCACGCCGCGCGTCGAACGGTTGCGTCGCTCGCACTTGTTGGCCGCGACCGGAATGGCGGCGTCGAAGGGGTTGGACAGGCGGGACAGTGGCCCGCCCGCGGTGAAAAGGGCCTCGCGGCAGGTGGCCCAGGTGGTGGCGACCTTCGGAGCGTCCGGGACAGCCTCCGCGGCGGCGTCCTTGGCGGCGACAGTTTCATGGCCGGCGCCGTGGGACCCGACAGGGGCGGCGGCATGGGTCGCGCCATGCCCCCCTGCGGCCAGGACAACAGGGGTCGATGTGGCCGATACAGCAGCACTCGCGGCCTCGGCCGGCTCCTTGATGGAAACCGGCAGACCGGCCGCGCCCTCGGGGGCCACCTTGGCGGCCAACTCGGGCGGTACCTCGCCGGGCATGGCGGCGCACAAGGCGAGCGTGAAGGGCTCGGCCTTGCTGTCGGGAGCCGCAACCGCTTCGGCCCATTTCATGAATTCCTGGGCATTGCCCTTGGAGGTCTCGAGCAGCGTGCCCTCCCGATAGGTGAAACGGGCCGACATCACCACTGCCACCAAGGCCAGAACCAGCACAATGAGGAAGCCGATATCTCCTGCACCCAAACCGCTCCCGCCGCTGGGGCCGAGGCCGTTGCCATGATCCGAGTGATCTTTGTTGTTGTTCATTGCTGCCACGTTGTCTCCTCGGCCTGCCAAGGCCGGTTCCTGCTCTGACTTCACGTTGTACCCGCTGGGCGGGGGTATGACCACCCTCAACAAGTTGCGTGCCAGGGCTGGCCTTCCAAAATGAAGACCAAGGGCCACAAGCCGAACGAACATGCATTCGTTTGAACGCTCGGGGCTACGAGTTGGGCGTTCGCAGCGGCGGCGCAGGCGGCAAGAAATGGCCGCTGCGGCCTCGAAGCTGCGCGCTCCCACATGCGCTCTCCCTCGTGCGCTCTCCCTCGTGCGCCTGCACCACGACGCACCGCCACTGCGCCCGCACCGCCGCTGTCACTCAGCACACCCACTCCCGGTCAGGCGCACGGCCGGGCGGCAGCGGCACGGCTTGAGCTTATGTCTCACGGTCATGAGCCAAGACGCACAATGCGCGCCATGGGCAGAATCAGCCACTACATCAAGGAAGTCGGTCGAGGCAAGGACGGCGCGCGCGCGCTCACCCGCGAGCAGGCCGCCGACTGCTTCGGCCAGCTGCTCGACGGGCAGGTGAGTGACCTGGAAACCGGCGCGTTTTGCATCGCCATGCGAGTGAAGGGCGAGACGCCGGAAGAGATGGCTGGCTTTCTGGACGCCACTGCCGCCCGCATGCAATCGGTTCCCGCTGGCGATCGCCCCCTGGTGGTGCTCCCGAGCTACAACGGTGCGCGCCGCCTGCCTGTGCTCACCCCACTGTTGGCCCTGTTGCTGGCGCGCGAGGGCCTGCCTGTGGCGCTACACGGCACGCCGACCGAAAACCGCGCGGTCACGGCCGCCGAGGTGCTGGCGGCCCTGGGAACGGGGCCGGCTCAGGTAGTGGCACCCGTGGCGGCGGGCCAGGTCGTCTTCTTGCCGACCGGCCTGCTATGTCCTGGCCTGCAACGTCTGCTGGAGGTGCGACGCACCATCGGCCTGCGCAACCCGGCCCACAGCTTGGTCAAGCTGATGAATATCTCCGAAGGCCCTGCAGTGCGGGTGGGCAGCTACACGCATCCCGAGTACGCGGACTCCATGGGCCAGGTCTTTGCACTGGTGAGCGCGACCGCGCTGCTGCTGCGCGGCACCGAGGGCGAAAGCGTGGCAGACCCACGCAGGCTGCCGGCGATGGAGGGCTTTGTCCGCGGGCAACGGGTGACGCTGGAGGCCGGTCAGCGTGGCTCGCTGACCGAGCTGCCCAGCTTGCCCTCGGCACTTGACGCGGCCAGCACCGCGGCGTACACCCGGGATGTGTTGACGGGTCGGCTGCCCGTGCCGACCTCGCTGCAGGTTCAGGTGGAACACATCTTGCGGCTCGCTCGCGCATGAGAAACATCCCGACGCATCCTGGTGACGACTTCACCCTCCGCGGCCAGGTCACGTTGGTGGGCGCGGGCCCGGGCGACCCGGAGTTGCTCACGCTGAAGGCGGTACGCGCCATCCAGGCCGCGAGCATCGTCTTTGTCGACGACCTGGTGTCCGACGAGGTGGTCGCATTGGCATCGCCTACTGCGCGGGTGGTGTATGTCGGCAAGCGCGGCGGCTGTAAGAGCACGCCCCAGGCCTTCATCGGCAAGCTGATGGTGGCCGCGGCCCAGGAGGGCGAGCGGGTGGTGCGCCTCAAGGGCGGAGACCCCTTCATCTTCGGGCGCGGCGGCGAGGAGGTGGAGGCGCTGCGGGCCCAGGGCATTCGGGTGGCGGTCGTCAACGGCATCACTGCGGGCCTGGCGGCCGTGACCTCGCTCGGGGTGCCGCTGACGCACCGGGACCATGCGCATGGCGTGGTGTTCGTCACCGGCCATGCCAAGCCCGGCGATTGCGGGCCCGACTGGTCGGCCCTGGCAGCGACCGCGGCGCAGGCACGGCTGACCCTGGTCATTTACATGGGCGTGAAGGGTGCCGCCGACATCCAGCGAGGGCTGCTGAACGGCTTGCCGGCCAGCACGCCAGTCGCGGTGGTGCAGTCGGTCAGCCTGCCGCAGCAACGTCAGGCCCTCACCACCCTGGGCGATTTGTGCGAGACATTGGCGCGCGAGCAAATGGCCAGCCCGGCGATCATCGTGGTGGGCGATGTGCTGGCCGGCGTGGCTGCGGCCCGCGATGAATCGGAGCGGGTGGCCCCCTTCGATCGCGCAGCGTGACACTCGAGAGTTGACGCTTCAGGCGTGATGCTTCACGCGTCATCTTCAACGTGCGTCCCGAGAGGCCTGATCCACGAGGCCTGGGTCAACGAGGCTTGGTGGCCGGTTCCTGTTAGACCTTGCGCGCAGAAATCTCCAGACCATTGCCGGTGGTGACAAGGGGCGATGTGGCCCGCGACCGCCCCGACGTAGCCCAAGCCGGTAGCTGGGACAGCGCGCCCCAACTCAGGCCCAACCAGGCATCGGCCCCGATCGCCCACAGGGGGTCGTTCGCACGCCCCACCATCGAAGCCACCAAAGAGACCCCGCGTGCGAAAACAGCCGCGGCGGTTCGCCAGCCGGCCGTCGAAAACGCATCGCGACTCGGTACCCAGCCGACCCCTGGCCGCCAGGTGGCGGCGTCGAGACCGTGGCCAAAGTCAGACAGACCCCGCCCGAGCCCCAAGCCATCGGAACCCAGTCGGTCGAGTGAACCGCGCATCCGGGTGACCGCATGGTCGGTCGATCCGTCGAGCCAGGCCGCATCATTGTGAGTCGCCAGCACCTGGGCCATGCCCTCACGCCAGAGACCTGAGGCGGCCGCAGCAGCGCCCCACCCCAGTCGGGCCAACGGGGGCCCCAGCGTCTCGCCAAAGTGCCGGTGCGCAATGTAGGCAATACCAAAGGGCAATGCGGCCGCTGCCTGCAGCCAGCGGCCGGCCGCCGTCTCGGCGAGCGGGACGTAGGTGCCCGGCTCGGACAAAGCAGAGCTCAGGGGACTGTTGTAGCCACGGGCCAGGCCGGCCTCGCGCAAGACCGCCGACGACCACTCGCCGCCAAAGCCGATCAGCAGGTCTCCCGCAAGATGGACCAGCGCGGCGGCGACCCAATGGGGCAGCGGGGCGTCCGAGGCAGCGCCCTCGCCCTGGCTGTCCGCGCCGACGGGCGACAGCCTGTCCATGAAATGCGCCGCCAAGGCGGCCAGCAAAAAGGTGCAGCCATAGCTCACTAAGGCAGTTGGGACCGCCCGGACCAGATCTGCGCGCGGTCCCCGAGCCACTGCCCGCTCCAGGGCATCGGCGCTCACGCCGCGCACTTGGAGGGCATTGAGTGCCCCAAGCGCGCGGTCACCATCGGTCCAGGCCTGAGGTGGCGTGGCCTCGCGGTAAACCCGGTAGAGGGACTCCAAGGCCTCAAGCGCTTGGCGCGGGTCACGGCCTTCTCGGCCCCAGAAGGCAACTTCTGTCGCCCGGCGCTGCATTTCCAGAATGCGGGCCAGGTCCTCGGGACGATCGAATGAACTGGCCAGCAGGCCGGCAGCGGTACGTCCGTCTGCTCCGGCCGGCATCGGCAGGTTCAAGGAGGCACGCGGCGCAGGTAAGGGCGAGGCCGGCCGGCGTAGCGGGGGGGGTTCAGGGATCGGCGAGCTGAGCGGGGGCGGAGGGGGGACCGGCGAACTGGCCCGCAAGGCCGTGCTCGGCGTAGGACGGGCGGGGGTCCACGGGGGCGGCGGCGGCGGTGACGGGAGCGGCGACTGCAGCACGAAAGCCGATGCCCCTGCAGGCGCATCTCTCCGCAGCTCTCTCGTCGCTAGAGGCTCTGGCGTCAAGACCGACTCTCTGGTCGAGGAGGTCCAGGTCGGCGCTAAGGAGGACGGTGGCCGTGCTGCGGCATGAGCCGAGGGGGACTGCGCCGTGGCCTGGATCGAGTGGGGCCGCGCTGCGACCTCATTTGAAGGGGGCCGCAGCACGGCCTCATGCGAAGGGGGCCGCAGCACGGCCCGTGGCGACGGGGTCAGTACCGTTGCTTCGAACGAAGCAGACACCAGC
>JAURKV010000086.1 GCA_030831585.1 Ramlibacter sp.
CAGGCGTCGATCATGCGGGTGCAGTCTTCCAGGCTCAGCGCCATGGGCTTTTCGACCAGCACGTGCTTACCATGGCTTGCCGCCAGTTGCACATGTTCGGCGTGCAGGGCGTGGGGGGTGGCCACGTAGACCCACTCGACCGCCGGGTCCGCGCACACCGCCTGCGCGCTGGCGTGTGGAGTGCCGCCAAACTCGCGGGCGAAGGCGGTGCCGGCGGCCGGTTGTGGGTCATGGGCCGCCACCAGCGCGATGCGAGCGTCCCGGCTGAAAGTGGGCACCATCAGGGTGAAGGCCCGGCCCAGCCCGAGCACGCCAATGCGTACGGGTGCTCGGTCCGCTGTCATAGGTCGAGCACCAGCGGCCCAGCGCCCTGGGCACGAGACACGCACGGCATCACGTGGCTATCCCATTCCTCAGGCAGGAGCACGTAGTCGCGGTGATCTGCCTGGCCTTCCAGCAAGCCGACCTTGCAGGAGCCACAGGTGCCGCTCTCGCAGGAGCTGGGAACCTGCAGCCCGCAGCCGCGCAGGGCATCGAGCAGGTTCTGGCGCGCCCCGACGGTGAACTGCTTGCCACTGCGCCGCAGGACAACCTCGAAGGCCTGATCGTCCTCGCGCGGCCGGGTGTCGGCGCCGAAGCTCTCAAAGTGCACTGCGCTGGCCGGCCAGTGCCCGCTCATGTCACGCACGCTGTCCATCAGCCCCTTGGGGCCGCAGCAGTACAAATGCGCTCCGCTCACCGATTTTTCGAGCACCGGCCAGAGGTCCAGTGAACGGGCCGGGTCACCGTGGTCATGGTGAATCAGTACCTGCTTGGCCAGCTCGGGCGCACCTAGCGTCTCGGTAAAAGCAGTGGACTCCGGGTCACGCGCCAGGTAATAGAGCTTGAAGGGCCGCTGGCCCTCGGCACGCAGCTGATGGATCATGGCCAGCATCGGGGTGACGCCGATACCGCCTGCGATCAAGATGAAGCTGCGGGCCTTCTCGCTCAGGGCAAACTGGTTGTCTGGTTCGCCCACCATCAGGGTGTCACCAGCCTGCACGCCGTCAATCAGGCTGATCGATCCCCCCCGGCCATTGGCCTCGCGTTTGACCGCGATCTGATAAGCCCCCGCATCTCGCGGGTCGCCACACAGCGAGTAGTGACGCATGGCGCCCGTCGGAACTTGCACCGGCAGGTGTGCGCCTGCCGAGAAGGCGGGCAAGCGTTCCCCGGAGGCGTCCTGAAGTTCCAGCAGATGGATGTCGCGCGCGATCTGATTCTTGCGAATGACCCGCAGGGGACGCAGAGGGTGAGACAGGGTCATGGACGGCGTTCGGGTGACGGGGTTAGCACGCTTGACAAGAGCCGGAGCGCTCTGAAAAATCGAATTATCTTAGTCCACTAAGAAAATACATCCTCACAAACCCGGAGACAGTCATGAAACGCAGAACCCTGGCAGCCCTGAGCCTTGCACTGGCGGCTTTGCCCCTGGCCGGCCTCGCCCAGAGCTGGCCCACCAAGCCGGTCAAGTTGATCGTCCCTTATGCAGCGGGTGGGTTGCCTGATTCGGTTGCACGCATCGTTGCCCAGAAGCTCACCGAGCGCATGGGGCAATCGGTGGTGGTGGACAACAAGGCTGGCGGCAACGGCGTGGTGGCCTACCAGAACTTGCTGTCCGGCCCGAACGACAGCCATGCCTTCATCGTCTCCGACGGTTCCATGCTGTCCATCACCCCGCTTCTGAACAAGTCGGCCTCCTACACCGTCGGCCGTGACCTGCTGCCGGTGTCGCTGATTGCCCGCTCACCGCTGTTCTTGGTGGCGCACCCCAAGACCGGCGTCAAGAGCCTCAAGGATTTCGTGGACAAGGCCAAGGCCGGGCCCGGTAACTACACCTACGGCTCCTCGGGTATCGGCAGCACCCATCACCTCACCATGGAGGCGCTCAAGGCCGACCTCAAGCTGGACATCCGCCACGTGCCTTTCCGCGGCTCTGGCCAGTCGGTGCCCGCGCTTCTGGGCGGGCAGGTTGACTTCCTGTTCGCTGCGTTGCCCTCGATGGTCGGCTTCGTGAAGTCGGGGCAGGTGGTGCTGGTCGGCAGCAACGACAGCAAGCGCTCCCCGCAGGTGCCCGAAGTCCCGGCGATCGCCGAGTTGATCCCCGGCTTTGACTTCTCGGTCACGATTGGCGCGCTCGCCCGGGCGGGCACCAGCCCCGAGGCCATCAAGCGCCTGGCCGACGACATTGCCTGGGCGGTGCAGCAACCCGACGTCATCGAAAAATTCACTGCGGCCGGCATTATGGGTGTGGGGGGGAATCCGGATTCCTATCGCCGTGAGATCGACCGCGAGAACCAGGCCATGGCCAAGGCCGGCAAGGAAGCCGACCTGAAGGCCGAGTGAGTGGCGAACCCCGGCGCGCAACTGGCCGAGGCAGGGGACGAAACGCTCGCCTGGCATGACGGCTTGCTCCTGGGCTACGGGCCGATGGACGGTGTTCACCAGGAGTTTGTCCAGTGCTTGAGCGCGCTGCAGCAGGCCGCCGACGCCGACCTGCCGGCGGCGCTTGATGCCTTGGAGGCCCATGTCCTTGCGCACTTCGGCGAGGAGGACCGCTGGATGGAACAAACCGGGTTCCCGGCCCGCGAATGCCATGTCAACGAGCATGCGGCCGTGCTCGCGTCGTTGCGTGGGGTGAAGGAGCGGCTCGCCCAGGGCGACACGGCGGTCTGCCGCCGCCTGGCGCTGGAGCTGGCCCGCTGGTTCCCCGGCCACGCGGACTACCTCGACTCTGCGCTTGCACATTGGATGTGCAAGCAGCGCCTGGGTGGCAAACCGGTCGTCGTGCGGCGTGACATCGGTCGGCGTCGTACCCCCAGCGATAATCCTGCGGTCTACGACCGTTGACCCCCATGCAAGCCTCCCCTTCACCTGACCAGATCCAGGCCGACGTGCGCCGCGCTCTCGACGAGGACGTGGGCAGTGGCGACCTGACCGCCTCTCTCATTCCCGCTGACCGCCAGGTCACCGCCACCATCATTTGCCGGCAGGCGGCCATGGTTTGCGGCCGTCCCTGGGTCGACGAGGTACTGCACCAGCTCGCGCCCACCGCGAAGCTTCACTGGCTGATTGACGACGGCGGACGCACCACCCCGGGCGCCAAGGTGGTGGAGATCACCGGCCCGGCCCGCGAGCTGCTCACCGCCGAGCGCAGCTGCCTGAACTTTTTGCAAACGCTGAGTGCGGTGGCCACCAAGACGGCCCGCTATGTCGAGGCGGTGCAGGGTACCCGCGCCGCCATCCTCGACACCCGCAAGACCATCCCAGGCCTGCGCGTCGCCGAGAAATACGCGGTGCGCTGCGGCGGCGGACAGAACCACCGCATGGGTCTGTACGACGCCATCCTGATCAAGGAAAACCATATCGCCGCAGCCGGCGGCCTGAGCGCCGCCTTCCGCGCCGCGCAGGCGCTGGCGAGCCGGCAGCCGGTGGCCTTCATCCAAGTGGAAGTTGAGACCTTGGCCCAACTGCGCGAGGCGCTGGATGCAGGGGTCACCATGGTGCTTCTGGACAATATGGAATTGCCCACCCTGCGCGAAGCAGTGGCGATGGCGGGGGGCCGCTGCAGCCTCGAGATTTCCGGTGGGGTGACCTTCGAGGCCCTACCGGCGCTGGCTGCCACCGGCGTCGACCGCATCTCGGTCGGTGGTCTGATCAAGGACATCCAGGCGGTGGACTTCTCCATGCGCTTTGCCGACCGACCGGTTGAACAGCGCTCCTCGCCTTGAGCTTAGCGAGGCAACTTAATCGTGCGGGCCCTGCGATGAAGTGGCTGCTGCTGATCCTCGCTTGGGCAGCGGTTTTTGGGCCGGCTACCGCAAGTGCCCAAGTGCTTGCGGGCTACGAGATTTCAAAGTCCTGGGACGGGGCCGTGGTCTATGTGCCCTCCAATTTTTCCCCCAAGACACCCGCCACCGTCAAAACCGATACGCCGATGCCCGTCGTCATTTTGATGCACGGCTGCGCGGGCATTGGTGCCCATGAAAAGAAGTGGGCTGAAACGCTGAGTCGACAGGGGTTCATCGTGGCGATGCCCGACTCTTTCGCAATTCCCAACCGACCCAGAAACTGTGACCCCTCGTCACACACAGCGAACCTGGGCCTGGTGCCTGTCAACGATCTGCGGCCTGCCGAGGCCGAATACGCGATGGCTCAATTGAGGCAGCAGCCCTGGGCTGACAAGGATAGGGTGTTTTTGATGGGCCATAGCGAGGGCGCAATGGCCGCTTATCTCACCCCGGAGTCCGGGTTTCGGGCCATCGTGCTGTCGGGGTTTCCGTGTGCCGCGCGCGGTGGCGTCCGGGCCAAGTTCGACACCCCGGTACTCGCGTTGAATTGGGAAAAAGATCCCTACTTCGTCAACTCTCCTTTCAAGCAATGCGTCCAGACCCCGGCGTGGAACCGGAGGACAAATGCCACCGAGCTCATGCTCCCTGGCTCAGGCCATGCCACGGCCTCCGAGCCCGCTGCACAGGCTGCGGTCATCCGGTTTCTCTCCGAGTTGCGGAAGTGATGTCACTCATCATCGGGTGAATTCGCTCACTCAGGGCAGGACCTTCCCCGAGTTACCCTTTGGCGAGGAGCCCACCCCCTTCGCTCCCCAGCGGCGCTGCCCCTTGCGCCATGCGCGCCACGAGAAAGTCCAGGAACAAGCGGACCTTGGCCGGGAGCAGGCGTGTGGTGGTGATGGCGTAGACCTCCACGGGCGGAGATGACCAGCGCGGTAGCAGATGAACCAGCCGCCCCGCATCGAGATCCGGTTGAACCAATGTCCGCGCGGTTCGGATGATGCCCTGGCCCGCGAGTGCGAGTTGGAGCAGGAGCCCGGGGTTGTTGGCGACGAAGGTGCCGCTCACCTCGATGACATGGCTGTTTCCCTGCCGGTCCATCAGCTGCCAGGGGGCGTCTTTCGTGCGCAAGCAGGAATGCTTCACCAAGTCCTGCGGGTGTCGGGGGTGGCCCCGTTCATGCAGGTAAGCGGGCGAGGCCAGCAGGAGGGTGTCGATCTTGGCGATCGGTCTGGCGATCAGGGTTTGGTCTTTCGGCGCGCCGATGCGGATCGCGAAGTCCACCGGGTCACCGACCAGGTCGGCCTGGGTGGGCGTCAGATCCAGGTTGAATTCGATGGCGGGGTAGAGGCGCGAGAACTCGGCCAGGATGGGGCTGAGATAGGTCAGGCTGAAATCCACCGGGACCGACGCGCGGATCAGGCCTCGGGGCTCGTCATGCAATTGCGTGAGTGCAAGGTAGGCCAGTTCTGCCTCCGCGACGATGCGCTGGCAGTTCTCAAAGTACTGGAGTCCGCTGTCGGTGAGCTCCACCCGGCGCGTGGTGCGATTGAGCAGCCTCAGACCGACTTCGCGCTCCAGCTCGGCGATGCGGCGCGACACCGTGGAGCTTGGCAGGTCCAGCTCCTCCCCCGCGCGGCGAAAGCTCTTCGATTTGGCAACTGCCACGAACAGCTGCATGTTCTTGAAAACATCCATCGCCGCATTGTCCCGAAAATGAATCAATCAAATCCATTTTGACACCTTTGTTCAGCTTGGGGGGATAAAGAGAATGTGCTCTCTTCTATCAAAAGGGCCCCTATGAACAACGCAAATCCTTCCTCGCCCTTGGGCCTGCCCGCCAAGATCGGCGGCTGGCTTTTTGTGCTGTGGAGCGTGCTGCATATCTGGGTGGGGGCAGCAGGCCTGACCCAGTACCTGAAGGCTGGCGCCACCGGCCTCTGGGGCATGGTGGTGGGCGGCAGTGCCGTGCCTCGGTCGGCTTTCGTTCACGCCACCGATCCCGCCACGCTCTTTGCGCATGGCCAGTTGCTGCTCAATTTCACCCTGGATGTCGGTGGCTATGGCGTGCTGGGCTTGTTTGTGGCTTGGATGATTCTTCGCCAAGCCTCGTGGTTGGGTTACTTCATCGGCCTGTTCGCGATCGGCGTGGCCGATCTGGCCTATCTGTTCGCGCAGGTGGTGCCTGGCGTGGCGCCGCTCAACGCCGCCACGGTCGGTGGCCCGGTCATCTGGTTTCTCGCCGTCATCCTGATTCCCTTGGGCCTGCCCAAGCGAACCGAGTCCGGGCAGTAAACTGTCCTCCCAACCATGTCCCCAACACGCTCGATCACGCGGCGCAACGCCGGCCATCGCCACGGCCCGATCACCCGCCTGATCAGCCCGGGCGATGAAGGGGAACTCACCAAGCCCTTTGTCTTTCTGGACTATGTGGAGGCCCCGGCCGGTGCCGGGCCCCGGTTTGGCTTTCACCCGCATTCGGGCATCGCAACGCTCACATTCCCCCTGACCTTCGACGTGGAGCATGAGGCCTCGAATGGTCAGGTCGATGCAGTTCAGCGGGGCGGTGTGGAGTGGGTGCTGGCCGGCGGGGGCATTTGGCACCGTGGCCGGGCGACCAGCACCGAGCCGCTCGCAGGTTTTCAGTTGTGGTTTTCCATGCCGCCGTCGCACGAGCTGGCCACGCCCTACACACGATTCATCCAGCCCGAGGCGGTGCCCCGCGTCGGGCCCGTGAAGGTGCTCCTGGGCTCACATGCCGGCCACACCAGCCCGATTGACTCGCCGCTGCACGCCAATTGCCTGTGGGTACAGATCAGCGCTGGCGACACCTGGGTGTACACGCCCGAGCCGGGGTTTGACGTGGCCTGGGTGTTCGCCCAAAGCGGCACGCTGTCTGTGAGCGGCGCGCACCTGGTTCGCGAGCTGGCGGTTTTTGAAGAGGGCCCGGGTGCCCTCCACTTTCACGCTGAAACGGATTGCGCCTTCCTGTTTGGCGCCGCGGCCAAGCACCCGCATGACCTGGTGCTGGGCTCCCATTCCGTCCACACCCATCCCGATGCACTGGCGCAGGGCGTGCGGCGGATCATGGAGATCGGCGAGACGCTACACAAGGGACGTGTTTGAGCGACGCTCGCCCACAAGGGGCACTGGCATCGCTTGAAGTCTTTAGTGGCTCGCGGGGCTCTTGTGAGCCACCCGGACAGATCCATTCCAGATCGCTGCTCCCCTCGTCTCCGGGCGGCCGAGGGTCATTGCTTAGACAAACCCTGGCGCTCGGGTTAACCCGAATAGGGGTGACGCTGGCGTTCAGTTGTCCATTGATCAGCCATCATTAGCGCTTTGCGGAGCGAGCCAAGTGGGTCGCCTCGCGACGAGGACAAGCGAAGGAGACAAAGGCTATGAGGATCCCTATGACGAGTCGCGCGCTGCTTGCTGCGCTTGGTGTGCTGGCTGGCTGCAGCGTGCAGATGGCCCAGGCCGGTACGGTGACGGTGGTGACCTCCTTTCCCAAGGAGGTGACGCAGGCCTACAAGGCCGCGTTTGAGAAGGCCAACCCCGACATCAAAATCGAGATCCTGAACAAGAACACGGTGCAGGGCATCGCCTATGTGCGCGAGCTGCCGGTGGGGCAGCGCCCGGAGGTGTTCTGGGCCTCTGCGCCGGACGCGTTCGAGGTTCTTGGGGGTCTCAAGCTGCTCGAGCCCATCGGCGATCTCGCCAACAAGTTGGCGCCCGCCAAAGTCGGGGCCTATCCAATTAACGCCCCCGACAATCTCTACCTGGGGCAAGCCCTGTCCGGTTATGGCCTGATGTGGAATACCCGCTACCTGGCCGCCAACAAGGTCCCCGCGCCCAAGCAGTGGGCCGACCTGGTGAAGCCGGTTTATTTTGGCCACGTGGCCATGAGCTCCCCTTCCCGATCTGGCACCACCCATCTCACGGTGGAGACCCTGCTGCAAGGGGAGGGCTGGGAGAAGGGCTGGGGCCAATTGCTGCAGATTGCGGGCAACAGCGCCGCCATCACCGAGCGCAGCTTCGGCGTGCCCGACGGCGTCAACAGTGGGCAGTTCGGCATTGGCCTGGTGATTGACTTTTTCGGCTTGGCGGGAAAGTACTCCGGCTTTCCGGTCGATTTTGCCTACCCTGATGTCACGGCGGTGGTGCCCGCCAACATCGCCTTGGTCGCAGGCTCGAAGAACGCCGCCGAAGCCCGCAAGTTCATCAGCTACACCGTCTCGCAGCAAGGGCAGGAGCTGCTCTATAGCCCCAGCATTTCGCGCTTGCCCATCCTGCCGCCGGAGGCCATGGCCGGCAAAGCCCCAGCGGGTTATCCCAATCCCTTCGAGATCGCCAAGCGCGCCAAAGTGCAGTTCAACTCCGACCTGTCCGAAGCCCGCTACAACGTGGTTTCGGCCATGTTCGATCAGACCATCACCTTCCGTCTCAAGGAGCTGCAGGCCGCGACCAAGGCGATTCATGCGGCCGAGGCAGCGCTGGTTCGTAAGCCCAACGCGAATGCAGCGGGCCTGGTGAAGCAGGCCCGCGAGGCGGCCTTCAGCCCGGTGGTGAACACCCAGAAAGTGGCAGACAAGGAATTTCTGGCGTTGTTTGCCGCGAACAAGAAAGACGCGGCAGTGAGCAAGAATGTGACCGCGCTCGAGAACTACTGGAACAACAGCGCCCGCCAGAACTATGAGCGCGCGCGCAGCTTGGCTGACCAAGCGCTGGCCGCCCTCAAATAAGCGCCCGAGAGGGCTCTGTGATGGCTGTGAATGATGAGGCCGCCGTGCGGCCCTTTCGGGCGCTGGTGCCTACGCGGTTGTGGGCCGATGTTCGTCCAGGCGTCTGGCTCGCCGCTGGGCTGGTGGCGGCTTTCCTGTTGCTGTTTTTCGTGCTGCCAGTGGCGCGGGTCTTCGTCACCGCCTTCCTGGATGGCGACAACAGCCTGACCCTGGGGCATTTCGGGACCTTCTTCGCGCAGGACTTGATGCGCGAATCGTTCTTCAACAGCCTCTATGTTGCGGTGATGTCGGCTATTTGTGCCGCCCTGATCGCAGTCCCCTTGGCCTACTTCACGGTGCGCTTTGATTTCAGAGGGGCCATCCTCATTCAGACCCTGGGTGTGTTGCCCCTCATCATGCCGCCCTTTGTGGGTGCGGTGGCGCTGCAACTGGTCTTCGGTCGCTCCGGGACACTGAACTTGCTGCTCGGCGACTGGTTCGGCTTCACCTTGCCGATCATGGACGGCCTCAATGGGGTGATTTTCGTCGAGGCGATCCACTACTTCCCCTTTATCTTGATGAACCTCACGGTGGCCCTACGCAACATTGATGGAGCGATGGAAGAGGCCGCGATGAACCTGGGCTGCAAAGGCTGGCGCTTGTTCTGGAGAGTCATTTTTCCGCTGGCCTTGCCAGGCTTTGTGGCCGGGGCCTCGCTGGTGTTCGTCAAGGTCTTTGACGACCTGGGAACGCCCTTGGTGATGGGACAGACCAACATGCTGGCTCCGCAAGCCTATTTGCGGATCACCCAAGTGGGGCTGGAGGATCCGACCGGCTACGTGATCAGCGTGATCATGATCCTGTTTTCGATTGCCGCCATGGTGGTTTCGGCCCGCGCGCTCAAGGGCCGTGACTTCTCCACCCTGCAAAAAGGTGGCGCCAGCATCCAGCGCCGCCGCCTCTCGCCCACGGAGGCTGCACTGGCCTACCTGTGGATCGGGGTGATTTTGCTCATCACCCTGTCGCCCCATCTGGGGGTGTTGCTGCTGTCATTTGCCAAGGTCTGGAGCTTCTCGCCCCTGCCAGATGCCTACACGCTGGCGCACTACGCGACGGTATTCCAGGACTCTAGCGGGATGATCCGCAACACCTTGATTTACTGCGGCCTGGCTGCTGGTCTCGATGTGGTGCTGGGCGTGACAATCGCTTACCTGATTCTGCGCACCCGGTTACCCGCCCGGCAGTGGCTAGACTGGATCGCCACCGCGTCGCTGGCGGTGCCCGGTATCGTCCTGGCGATCGGGTTCTTGCGCCTGTTCAAGGGCGTCACCGTGCCTGGCACCGATGTCTTGCTGACCAGCACCTGGCTGGCCATCATGCTGGCCTATGCGGTGAGGCGGCTGCCCTACGCCTTGCGCAGTTGCATGGCCGCATTGCAGCAGGTGCATATCTCGCTCGAAGAAGCCGCTGAAAGCGTGGGTGCCACCAAGATGCGCAGCATCCGACGCGTACTGGTGCCGCTTATGACGGGTGGCATTCTGGCCGGGTTCGTCACCAGTTTCATCACCGCCGCCGTCGAGCTATCGGCCACGATCATGCTGGTGTCGGCTGATTCGCAGGCCCCTATGAGCTACGGCATCTACCTGTACATGCAAAGCGTGGCTGGCCGGGGACCTGGCGCAGCCCTGGGGGTACTGGCCATCCTGGTGGTGGCCGTCGGCACGTATCTATCGCACCGGGTGGTTGAGCGCACCGCCTCCCGGTTCGTGCCCGCCAAGGAACATTCCGTATGAAAAAAGTCAGCGTCGAGTGTCGCAATATCCGTCTGTCCTACGGCAGCACCGAGGTCTTGAAAGACGTCAACCTCGAGATCGAGCCTGGTGAGTTCTTTGCCTTGCTCGGGCCCTCAGGCTCTGGCAAAAGTACCTTGTTACGGCTGATTGCAGGCTTCAATCGACACCAACAGGGCGAACTCTTGGTTGACGGACGCGACATCAGCCGACAAGAGCCCTGGGACCGAAATATCGGCATGGTGTTCCAGAGCTATGCGCTGTGGCCTCACCTCTCGGTGTGGGACAACGTGGCCTTCGGATTGGTCGAGCGCAAGGTTGATAAGACCATCCTCAAAGCCAAGGTGGGTGCCGCTCTTGAACTGGTGGGTTTGTCGGCCTTTGGCCAGCGCCGGCCCAACCAGCTTTCTGGCGGGCAGCAGCAGCGCGTCGCGCTCGCCCGTACCATCGTCATTGAGCCTCAGGTCTTGCTGCTTGACGAGCCGCTGTCCAATCTGGACAAGACCTTGCGTGTTCAGATGCGTCAAGAGCTTTTGGCGCTGCAGCGGCGCCTTGGCATCACCACCGTTTTCGTCACCCACGATAAGGGAGAAGCGATGACCACCGCCGACTGCATGTCGGTACTCGATCAGGGGGTGGTTCAGCAAGTGGGTACCCCCGCTGCGCTTTATGACGAGCCGGTCAATGCGTTCGTGGCCAACTTTGTGGGCACCATGAATACGCTCGAAGGCCGGGTACGTAGCCGACAGGGCGAGGGCCTCCTGCTCGAGGTAGAGGGGGTGGGTGATGTGAGTCTGGCCCTTAGGCCCGACATGTTGCGCGCGTGCACAAACCAACAGCGCCTTCAGCTGAACTTTCGCCCCCACACGCTCAAGCTGGCCACGGCGGGTAGCGATTGCGACCCGGCATTCCTCTGGATCCCTGGCACGGTGCAAGCCTGCGAATTCATGGGGGAGTATTCCCGCTACCGGGTTCGTGTGGGGACGCAGTTCCTCTCAGTTGATCAACCCCACTACGCGGGCCTGGCCAAGTTCGCCACTGGCGCGGCGGTCAGCCTGGGTCTGGACCCTTCACAAATCAGACTTTTCGGAGCCTGAGCCGGCGGCAGAGGGGAAGCGCGATCTGACGCGCCGACACCCCACGCTCTGGAGACTGCGGCCCGTCCCTTGGACCCGATTCAAGCCCATGTGGTTTGCAGGTGAAAATGCCTGACCTGCCTGCCAATAAAAAACTCCGCGCATGAAAAAACTGGCACTCCAAGCCGTCATCATCGACCTGGACGGCACTCTGGTCGACACCCTCGGCGACTTTGAGGTGGCCCTGAACCGGGCCTTGGTCGACATCCAGGTGGCTCCAGCCAGTCGGGGTCTGATTGAGCGATCCATCGGCAAGGGCTCGGAGCACTTGATCCGTACCGTCCTGGCCCACCAGTTGGC
>JAURKV010000087.1 GCA_030831585.1 Ramlibacter sp.
AACAAGATGAAGGCCAAAGAGGCTGCCGGTGGCAAGCGCACCCTTTTGCTGGGCCCCAACTGCCCCGGTCTCATCACGCCCGACGAGATCAAGATCGGCATCATGCCTGGCCACATTCACAAGAAGGGCCGCATCGGCGTGGTCTCGCGCTCGGGTACGCTGACCTATGAAGCCGTGGCGCAGCTCACCGATCTGGGCATCGGCCAGTCGAGTGCCGTCGGCATTGGTGGCGACCCGATCAACGGCCTCAAGCACATTGACGTGATGAAGGCCTTCAACGACGACCCGGACACCGACGCCGTCATCATGATTGGCGAGATCGGCGGCCCCGACGAGGCCGACGCCGCCCGCTGGTGCAAGGCCAACATGAAGAAGCCCATCGTCGGCTTCATCGCCGGCGTCACCGCCCCTCCCGGCAAGCGCATGGGCCACGCCGGTGCGCTGATCGCTGGCGGCGCCGACACCGCGGACGCCAAGCTCGCGATCATGGAAGAGTGCGGCTTCACGATCACCCGCAACCCCTCTGAAATGGGGCGTCTGCTGAAGTCCCTGCTGTAATTCGCAGGTTCTCACGGGATCCCTGCATATAGGGGGCTTCCACAATGCAGGGCCGGTTGTCCTCGGTGACAATCGGCCCTTTCCTTTTCTTACAACGCTGAAAGAATTCAGCGCGCCCTCGCATGGAAGCCCTTGCCTCTCCAAATTTCTGGATCGCTGTCGGCCAGATCATCCTGATCGACATCTTGCTCGGTGGCGACAATGCCGTCGTCATTGCGCTCGCCTGCCGGGGCCTGCCGCCGCAGCAGCGCCGCATGGGCATCATTTACGGAACCGCAGGCGCGATCGTCTTGCGGGTCGTCCTGATTGCCTTTGCCTTGGCCCTTCTGTCGGTTCCCTACCTCAAGCTGGTCGGGGCCGTGTTGCTGGTGTGGATCGGCGCCAAACTGCTGATTCCCCAGGACGAGGAAGAGCACGGCAACATCCAGTCCTCCGACAAGCTCTGGGGCGCGGTCAAGACCGTGATCGTGGCCGATCTGGTGATGAGCGTCGACAACGTGCTGGCCATCGCTGGCGCAGCTGAGAGCGCCGGCCAGCACCAGCTGGGCCTGGTCATCTTCGGTCTTCTCGTGAGCATTCCGATCATCGTCGCCGGGTCCCAGATCGTCCTCAAACTGATGGACCGTTTCCCGCTGATCATCACCCTGGGCGGCATGCTGCTCGGATGGATCGCTGGCCAAATGGCCGTGACCGACCCGGCCGTCAAGCCCTACTTCCCGGACGAGAAGGTCTGGGAGTACGGTGCAGCCCTGGCGGGTGCTCTCCTTGTGCTGGCGATCGGCAAGTACGCTGGGCGCAAGCCCGACGACCAGGATCAGGCCCCCGCCTGAACTTTCAGGTCCCCCTGGCCGGGCTGCCTTGCCGGTTGGGGAGGCGGGTTCGGGGTGCCGCCTGCGCTGTCCTCAGACGTGTGAGTTCGGCCTCCCCTACCGGCCGGCTTGCTCGCCGCCTCTG
Source organism: Ramlibacter sp. (assembly GCA_030831585.1). Taxonomy (GTDB): domain Bacteria; phylum Pseudomonadota; class Gammaproteobacteria; order Burkholderiales; family Burkholderiaceae_C; genus Ramlibacter. The sequence goes on from JAURKV010000087.1 coordinate 1,513, forward strand.
GCTCTGTTAACTTTCGTGTGAATATTCGTTCCGCGCCGGCTGTCTGGTGCGGTTCGGTGCCGCTGCCGGCACGCCCTCTGGGGGGTGCCGGTCGCGGCCCAGCACGAGGGAGTAGGGCTTGGCAAGTGCGGGAATCCGAACAGGGTGGCGTGTCCGGCAGGGTGCGGACGCTGCCCTGGCCTTGGCGGTCGGCGCTCTGGTGGTCGGGCTCCACCTGGCCACCGACGCCATCGCCGCCCTGGAGCGCCGCCTGTTCGATGCGGCCAGTACCTGGGCCGCGCCACCTCCCTCTGACCGTGTGGTGATCGTTGCTGTTGACGACACCAGCATCGCCCGCCTGGGCCGCTGGCCCTGGCCGCGCGACATCCACGCCCAGCTGATCGACCGTATCGCCGAGGGCCGGCCCCGGGCGATTGTTCACACCACCCTGTTCCTTGAGCCCCAAGCCGACCGGGGCCTGGCCTACATCCGCCGCTTTCATGCGGTGGCGACTCAGGCCGGCTCCGCCGCGGCCCCCCTGGCGCGACTGGCGGCCGAGGCCGAGGCTGAGCTTGATGCCGACTCGCGGCTGGCGGCCAGTCTGGTTCGGGCTGGCAATGTCCTGCTGCCGGCGGTGTTCACACTCGGTGCGCCGGCCGGGCCCAGTGACACCCCACTTCCCGACTACCTGACCCCCATCGCCCGGCCGGCCGCCACCGGTGGGGGCGATGCGGCGCCCGCCGCCCTGCGCGGTCAATTTCCGCTTGCCCCCCTGGGCCGGGCCGCGGTCGGCGTGGGTCACCTGAACCTGCTGCCGGATGCCGACGGGGTCGCCCGCAGCGACCCCCTGCTTCTGCGTTTGGACGACCATGTCGTTCCCTCGCTTGCCCTGCTGGCGGCGGCTCGCGCCCTCCGCCTTGGCCCGGATGACTGGGGCACGGCCGGTGATGCTGCACTTCGTGTAGGAAGGATGCGAGTGCCCACTGACAGAAGATACTCCGTTTTATCTCAGTTCTATCCCCGTGCAGGAGGCCAGGCCCCGTTCCCGGTGGAGACGGTCCACGAGGTTCTGGCGGGTCAGGTGCCAGCGGCGCGCTTCGCCGATCGCATCGTCGTCATCGGCACCACGGCCGCCGGGGTTGGCGCGTCGATCGCGGCGCCGGGCTACCCGGCCCTGTCGCCACCCGAGCGTTTGGCCCATGTGATCTCCAGCCTGTTGGGTGGCCATGGCTTTGTGCAGCCGCCCTGGGGGCCGCCCCTGACCTGGGGCCTGGCGCTGGCCGTGCTGGCCTATCTCGCCTGGGGCCTGCCGCGTCTCGGGGCTGGCGCGGGCGCGATCACCACCGCCTTCGGGCTGGCGGCCCTGGTCCTGGGTGAATGGCTGCTGCTGGCCGCCGCCGGGTACTGGTTGCCGCTGGTCTTTCCCGCCGTCTTCTTGTTGCTGGGTCATTTGGCGCTGACCACCCGCCGCTTCCTGCTGACCGAGGCCGGCAAGCGGCAAGCCGATGACGAGTCGGCCGACGCGCACCGGCTGATGGGACTGGCACTGCTGGGCCAGGGCCAGCCGGACATGGCCTTCGACCGCTTCCGGCGGGTCCCGCTCGGCCCGCAGGTGATGGACAACCTGTATCAGCTGGCTCTGGATTTCGAACGCCGCCGGCAGTTCAACAAAGCGGAATCGGTGTACGCGCACATGTCGGCTTACGACCCGGGTTATGCCGACCTGGCCGAGCGACGCGAGCGGGCACGTCGTGCCGCGGACGTGGTGATGCTGGGCCGCAGCGCCGCCCATCCGGGCGGCACCCTGGTTTTGGACGACCCGACCCTGGAGCTGCCGACCCTGGGTCGCTACCGGCTGGACAAAGTCCTTGGCCAGGGCGCCATGGGCATGGTCTACCTGGGTCAAGACCCGAAGATCGGGCGGTCCGTGGCCATCAAGACGCTGGCCCTGGGCGAAGCCTTCGAGGGAGAGGCGCTGACCGAGGCGCGCGCTCGCTTCTTCCGCGAGGCCGAGACGGCCGGCCGTCTCGCCCACCCGGGCATCGTCACGATCTATGACGCCGGCGAAGAGCAGGACCTGGCCTACATCGCCATGGAGTACGTCCCTGGGCACGACCTCTCAGCCCACACCCGGCCTGGGCAGCTCCTGCCAGCCCGCGAGGTGGTCGGTTTCGGCCTGCGGGTTGCGCAGGCGCTGGCGCACGCGCATCGGCTCGGAGTGGTCCACCGAGACATCAAGCCGGCGAATCTGCTGTGGGTGCCGGAGCAGGACCTGCTGAAGGTGACCGACTTCGGCATCGCCCGCCTGGCCGACCAGGCCCGCACCCGCGCCGGTACCCTGCTGGGGACCCCTGGCTACATGGCGCCCGAGCAGCTCGCGGGGCAGACGGTCGACGGCCGCAGCGACCTCTATGCGCTGGGGGCGACGCTGTTTCAGCTCCTGATGGGGCGGCTCCCGTTTGAGGCTGAGACCCTCCCCGAGCTGATGTACCAGATCACCCACCAGGAAGCGCCCGACCTGCGTCTTTTGCGCCCCGACCTGCCCCCTGCCCTGGCTGAGATCCTGGCCCGGTTGCTGCGCAAATTGCCGGGCGAGCGCTACCCCGATGGCGCGGCCCTCGCGGCTGCGCTAGAGGCCTGCCTCCACCACTGGCCGGCGCCGGCCAACACCAACACCAACACCAGCGCCAGCGGTACGGATGCAGCCGCCGGTGCGGATGGCGGCGGCACTGCCAACGCCGACCCCTGGCCACCCGCCAGCGCCACCCCGCCCGATCCGGCGCCGGCCACCTGATGGCAAGCGCAGCCACCGTCACGACCAGACCCACACAGCCCCCCGAGACTTCATCCATGCATTACGCCTTCAGCAGCCGCACCGACACCGGGAAGGCGCGAGCGAACAACGAGGATGCGCTGCTGATCGACGAGGCGCATGCGCTGGCGATCCTGGCCGATGGCATGGGGGGCTACAACGCTGGGGAGGTGGCCGCCGGCATGGCGGTCGCCAGCGTTGGCACCTCGCTGGGTCGCTGGCTGGCCAGCGCAGTCCCCGAGACGCCAGCCTCCGCCATTCGGCAGGCGATGGCCGACAGCGTGTCCGAGGCCAACCGCGCCATCCTCGCCGTTGCCCAGGCCCGCCCTGCGTACCAAGGCATGGGCACGACCCTGGTGCTGGCGGTGTTTCGCGATGACCGCCTCTTCCTCGGCCACATCGGTGACTCCCGCGCCTACCGCTGGCGCGGGCAGCAACTCGAGCAACTCACGCGCGACCACTCCTTGCTGCAGGCGCAGCTCGACGCCGGTCTTTTGACGCCGGCCGAAGCGGCGGCATCCACCCAGCGCAACTTCATCACCCGTGCCTTGGGCATCGAGCCCCGTGTGGAGCTTGAGCTCCATGAGCACCGTGTCGTCGCCGGCGACTGTTTCCTCCTCTGTTCGGACGGCCTCACCGACATGCTGGCCGACACGCAAATCGCCACCGCCCTCGCGCGCCATCCCGGGCTGGCGCGGCGCGGGACCGACTTGGTGGCCGCCGCCAACGCAGCGGGCGGGCGGGACAACATCACCGTGCTGCTGGCCGAGGCCCTCGGGGTCGTCCGGTCCGGCGCACAGCAGACCCATGCAGCAAAGTGAGAACCCCAACCATGCCCAGACTCATCATCACCCTCGACGGTCTGACGCTCCGCGATGTCCAGCTCAATCGCGAGCGAACCACCATCGGACGCCGACCGCACAACGACCTGGTCATCGACAACCTGGCGGTCAGCGGCGACCACGCCGCCATCCTGCGCGGACCAGCGGGCAGCTTCCTCGAGGATCTGGGCAGTACCAACGGCACCTTCCTCAACGGCCGCGCGGTCCAGCGGGCGCCGTTGCAGCACCAGGACAGCATCGACATCGGCAGGTACCGCCTGCGCTACATCGACGAGGTCCCGACCGCCGACTTCGAGCGGACCATGCTCGTGCGGCCCGGGAGCAGCCCTTCGCTATCGTCTTCGCCATCGCCTTCGCTTGCCCATGGCGCTACGTCAGGCAGCACCTCAGGTAGCACCCCAGGGCTCACCCTCGGCCCCTCCCCTGGCGCCGATCCAACCGCCCCTCGCGATGTGACGGCTGGCAGCTTCCCCCGAGCGCCAGTTGCCACACCTCGGCGTGGTGCTTCCCCTCCGCCCCTCGCCGCGTCCGCAGCCCCGCCCGCCCCCGCTGCCGCTGCCGAGGCGCCGCCGGCCCGGGTCAAGGTCGTGTCGGGCGGCGCCGTCGGCCGTGAGCTGCAACTGGTCAAAGTGGTCACCACCATCGGCCGGCCAGGCGGTGCGATCGCGGCGATCACCCGGCGCGGCGGCAGCTACACCCTGGCCCATGTCGAGGGCACCCCGGCAACCCGCCTCAACGGCATCGAAATCCAGCGCCAACCCGTCTCGCTCTCCAGCGGCGATCAGCTCGACCTCTCGGGCGTGGTGATGGAATTCCTGCTGGATTGAAAAGGCTTCCTTTGAAAGGGCTGCCAAGGCTCCCCACGGGGCGTGACGACAGCAGGCCAGGCCGCTCCACCGCGGCCTGGGCCGCCCGGGCGCGCCGGCTTGCGCTGCTCCTGCCGGTGCTGCTGGCGCTGGCCCACCTGGGCGGCTGGCTGCCGATGCCCGTGCTGCACCAGATCGACGATTTCTTCTACGACCTTCGGCTGCGCATCGCCCGCGCGGACTCGCTCGACCCGCGCATTGTCATCGTCGACATCGACGAAAAAAGCCTGTCCGAGCAGGGGCGCTGGCCCTGGGGTCGCGACCGTCTGGCGCGTCTGGTGGACGAACTCTTTTCACAGCAACAGGTCGCCCTGGTGGGGTTCGACGTGGTGTTCGCCGAGCCAGACACCAGCTCCGGTCTGGCGCGTCTTCAGCAACTGGCCGCGGGCGAGCTGGCCGACCAACCGGCCTTCCTGCGGCGCTTGCAGACCCTGGCGCCCGAGTTGGACTTCGACAGCCGCTTTGCCCGCGCCATCGCCAACCGGCCAGTCGTCCTGGGCTACTACTTCAACCTGGACCCGCAGGGCCAGAGCAGCGGCCAGCTGCCCCCGCCTGTGATGGGCGCCGACACCCTGCAAGGCCGGCGCCAGCGCTTCACCGCCTGGCGCGGCTATGGCGCCAGCCTGCCCTTGCTGGCCCAGGCGGCGCCGCAGGCGGGCTTTTTCAACCCACTGATCGACGACGACGGCAAGGTGCGCGCGGTGCCGCTGCTGGCCGAGTACCAGGGCCAGGTCTATGAGTCGCTGACTCTGTCGATGTTCCGCGAGCTCCAGGGACGCCCGGCCGTCGAGCCGGTGTTCGCTCAGGGACTGACCGTGCCTGGGGGCAAGGCCCCATTGCAGGCATTGCGGCTACGGCCTGCTTCGGGAGCCCCGATGGAGCTGCCGGTAGGAGACGGCGCGGTGGCCCTGGTTCCTTACCGCGGTTTGCCCGGCCCCCAGGGCGGGTCCTTCCGCTACCTGTCGGCCACCGATTTGATCGAGGGTCGGCTGGCCCGCGGCCATCTCCAGGGTCGCATCGTCCTGGTGGGCTCTTCCGCGCCCGGGCTCCAAGACCTGCGGCCGACCCCGGTGAGCGAGGCCTTCCCCGGCGTGGAGATTCACGCCCACTTGCTCTCCGCAATGCTGGACGGCCAGTTGCCAGTCCGCCCTGACTACTCGGTCGGCTACGAGGCCGCCCTGGTGCTGCTGATGGGCGGCGGGCTTGCCCTGGCCCTGCCGCTGCTGCCGGCCCTGCCTGGCCTGCTCGCGGTGACCGGGGCGCTTGTGCTGCCGGTGCTGTCCAACCTGGCGCTTTACCAGTGGGTGGGACTGGCCCTGCCGCTGGCCGCCACCCTGGCCACCATGCTGGCTGTCCTGCTGCTGCATCTGGGCGGACTCTGGGTCTTCGAGACCCGCGCCAGGCGCGCACTGGTGGGCCTGTTCGGGTCCTATGTGCCCCCGGAGTTGGTGGAGGAGATGGTGCGCGACCCCGATCGCTACTCGATGCGGGCCGACAGCCGGGAGCTCACCGTGATGTTCTGCGACATGCACGGCTTTACCCGTCTGGCCGAGCGCTTGCCGCCGGAGCAGTTGCAAGCCCTGCTCCAAGGCGTGTTCGACCGCCTTGGCCTGGTGGTGCGTGAGCACCGGGGCACCATCGACAAGTTCATGGGTGACTGCCTGATGGCCTTCTGGGGCGCCCCGCTGCCGGCGGCCGACCATGCCGCGCTCGCGGTTCGCGCGGCGCTGGGCATCGCCGAGGAGGTGGGTCGCATCAACGCTGACCATCAGGCGCGCGGCTTGCCGGCCGTGGGCTTCGGGGTTGGTCTGAGCACCGGCCGGATGTGTGTGGGCGACATGGGCTCGCGCCTGCGGCGGGCCTACACCGTGATCGGCGACGCGGTGAATCTGGGTGCCCGGCTGCAGTCGCTCACCACGGTTTATGGGGTCGACATCGTCGCCAGTGACGCCACCCGCCAACAGGCCGGCGGTACCGACTGGCAGGCACTGGACACGGTGCGCCTGAGTGGTCGGCAAGATGCGGTCACCCTGTGGTGCCCGCTGCCACCCGGCGCGGCCGCCGCCAGCAGCGCGCTGGCCCAGGAGCTGCGCGGGTGGGAGGCGTTCTTGGTGGCGTGGCGGCGCCAGGACTGGGCCACAGCCGCGCCCCTGCTGCAGACCCTGACGCGCCAGGGCAGCTGCCCCCGCCTCTACGCCCTTTACGAGCGCCGTCTGGCGCTACGCCGGCACCAGCCGCCGGACCCGGCCTGGGATGGCATCGCTGATCTGGGTGTGGGGTAAGGCCAAGCGTCGGCGGTCTTCGCCATGGCCCGCCCCAAACGCCCCCTCCAGTCCCCCCAACAAAAATTCTCAGGCTCTTGTCAAAAAGACGACAAAAATAGTCAGTCAGCCAACATCAGAATTGACACTTTTAGCCGATTCCGTCAGATTCGGCAGTGTCTAACTGCTGACAAGACGGCCTCAACTGTCTACCTGCTTCTTCTTTCAACCTAGAGGTTTTATGAAACGCCAAATCCAACGTGGTTTTACCCTGATCGAGCTGATGATCGTTGTCGCCATCATCGGCATCCTGGCCGCCGTCGCCCTGCCGGCTTATCAGGACTACACCGCCCGGGCCAAAATGTCTGAGGTGGTACTGGCCGCCTCCAGTTGCCGCACAGCCGTTTCCGAGGTGTACCAGTCTTCTTCCACGGCGCCAACCGACTGGGGCTGCACGACCTCAACGGCCAATACAAGCAAGTACGTGGGTGGGGTCGCAGTCGACACCGATGGGGTGATCACCGTGAAGGTAGCGACCAACAGCATCAACTCCGAAACGAGCGAAAAGCAGATCCAGCTCGTGCCCTACCACACCGCCTCGGCCCCGAAGGCCGTCGCCACTGCGGGGCACCTCGGCAGTGCTGTGTTCAAGTGGACCTGCGGTCCCACCAGCTCGAGCGGCGTGCCGATCAAGTACCTGCCGGCGACCTGCCGCGATTAACCCTACGGCGGCCCGTCCCCCCGGGCCGTCCTGCGATGATCGGGGGGTGAGCACCGCGCCCCATTCCCTCTCCGCTTCCCCCGATCCCTTGTTCCCCCGTGAACAGCGACTGGCCAGCTTCATGCTGGCCTTCTTGCTTTTCCTGCCCTGGTTCCTCAACCCTTCTTGGGGCCCCAGCCCCATCGTGCTGCAGACGTTGCTCTCCGCGGCGGCGGCGCTGGTCTGGTTTGCCCTGCCGCCTGCACAGCGCGGGCACGCCGCGGCGGTGGTTGCCGGGTCGTGGCTGGCGGGCGGTTGCGTGAACGCGGCCATTGCGCTGGCCCAGTACTTCGGTCAGGTGCAGCAGTCCACCGTCTGGATCAGCGCCTCTGCCTACGGCGAGGCCTACGGGAACCTGCGTCAGCGCAACCAACTGGCCACCCTGCTGGCCCTGGGCCTGGCGTCCGCCTTCTACTTTGCAGCTCGTGCCCGAGCCTGGGGCCGGGCGGGCCTGGTTCTGGCGGTGGTGCTGATGTCAGCAGCCTGTGCGCTCACCTCCTCGCGCACCGGGCTGCTGCAGTGGCTGCTGCTCAGCGGTCTTTTACTTGCTGCGCCCTGGCTGGGCGGGCGCAGCGGCTGGCGCGGGTGGGGCCTGCTGGCGCTGGGGAGCTATCTGCTGTCGCTGTTGGCGCTGCCGGCACTGGCCCAGTGGTGGACGGGTGAGTCCCCCACCACCCTGATGGGACGCATGGCCACCGACCTGGGCTGCGTCAGCCGCAAGGTGCTGTGGCGCAATGCCCTCACCCTCATCGCTGAGCGCCCCTGGGCCGGCTGGGGCCTGGGCGAGATGGACTACGCCCACCACGTCACGCTCTACCCTGGCGAGCGCTTTTGCCTGATTCTCGACAACGCGCACAACCTCTTTTTGCAGGTCGCCGTTGAGCTGGGCCTGCCCGCCGCTTTGTTGCTGGGAGCCCTGATCGCCTGGGGCCTCTGGCGCGGCCGGCCGTGGGCCGAGCGCTCGCCCGGCCGCTTGCTGGCGTGGGCTGCGCTGGCGGTGATGATGCTGCACAGTCAGGTCGAGTACCCCTTGTGGTACGGGCCTTTTGAATTGGCGGCGCTTCTGGCGATTTCGCTGCTGTTGATCCTGCCGACCGTCACCGGATCTGCCACAGCCACAGCCACAGGCAATGCCAGCGCCAGCGCCGACTTGTCGGCGGCGCCGGTGCCCACTGGGCGGCCGGGCGCCCTGCGCCTGGGCTTGTCGGCGCTGGCACTTGCCGCGCTCGCCTATGTGATGTGGGACTACCACCGTGTTTCCCAGCTCTTTTTGTCTGAAGCCGCGCGCTCGCCGGCCTATCGCGGCGACACGCTGGCCAAGGTCCGTGGCAGTTGGCTGTTCGCATCGCAGGTGGAGTTCGCAGAATTCACCACCTCGCCACTGACCTTCGCCAATGCGGCTGCCATGGCTGACCTAGGCGAGTCGGTGATGCACTATTCGCCCGAGCCGCAGGTGGTGCAGAAGCTGGTGGAGGCGCTGGCTCTCGCCAGACGCGATGAACGCGCCAATTGGCACATCACCCGCTTCCAGGTGGCGTTCCCTGAGGAGTACGCGGCCTGGAAGCGCACGCTGGACAGCGCCCCGAGTGCAGATTTGAGCGCAGGCTCGGAGACAACAGCCGCTTCCGCGCCGGCCGCAGGGCTCACGACAGACCGAACTTCAGGCTCCGCCCCAGCGCCCGCTGCAGGGCCTGCTCAGTAAACGAAGCCGACCGGGGCGCGGGGCGTCACCGGCAGACCGGCGGCCTGCCAGGCGGCCTGACCGCCGCGGTACCAGAGCACCTGGGTGTAGCCGGCCTGACGCGCGCGCATCGCGGCATTGGCCGATGCCCAGCACTGCGCGTCGGCGCAGTAAAACACCAGCGGCCGGTCCCGATCGGGCGCGGCCACGAGCAAAATTTTGCGGAAGCGTTCGTCGAATGCGCCCTCGCGCAGGGCCTCGTCATAGGCCAGCCCTGCGTTCACCAGATTGAGTGCGCCCGGAAGCATGGGCCCCCCAGCTGCCACATCGATCAGCACTGGCGGCGTGTTCGCCTGCATCATCTTTCGCAGGTCAGCCGTTGACAGTCGGTGGATGCCCTCGAGCCGCGCGGGGGTCATGCCAGCCGGGGCCGGTCCCGTCCGCAGTCCCGAGGGCGGCGACCCGCCTGGCTCCTCGAGCTCGTCCTTCAATGCGGCTGCCTGTGGCTCCGGCAGGGCTTGCAGTTGTATGCGGCTGGCCGCTGCGACCGCGTCGTTGAATTCGTCGACGGCGTGGTGATTGACGGCGACGACGCGGCACAGTCGTGCGCGGGTCCCGGCGAAATTGCAGGCGCCCAGGGCGCGCAACATGGCCGTGGTGCCATCGCTCGACCCGTACTGGTAGCCGTAGCCGTTGCTGCTGGTGCCGATGGCGAGTGCCCGGTGCAGCGTCTGCGACAGGTAGCGACCGGCGAGCGGGGCCGCCTGGCTTCGGCAGGGGGCGCTCTCACCGCACAACTTCTCGATGAGCCGACCCACCTGTTCCGACAGGTCGGCAGGCGCCTCGCCCAAGGCTTGGCCGAAGAACATGGGCTTGTCGCGCATCGACTCGGGCAGGGTGACCGTCTCGGTCTCGCGCTGGGTCACGATGCCCAGGGTGAATGCGTCCTTGCCCTCGTGGCGGGTGCAGCGAGCGGCTGGCGTCTGACTGCCCGGGCAGAACACCGCCGTGCGGTCTGCCGGCAGGTTATTCTCCAGCGCCCGCAGCCGCAGCAGGCCGCCGGCATCGTCAAGGCGGTAGAGGGCCTGGTTGATCACCTCGGCGTCGAAGCGCTCGCCGATCTGGCGCCTGTACATCGCGTACATCTGCGGCATCAACTGCGGGTCCACCTGCTTGGTGAGGCGGTTGTGGGCGCCATGGATGCCGACCAGCGTCGACGGCGGAGGAAAGCCGGTGCCGAAGACGCGCTCGCGTCCACCAAGGAAGATGAGGGAGCAGGCCGAAATGCAGTAGCCCGAGGTCACGGTCTTGATACCCGCCGCCTGCACCATTCGCGCCACCTGCATGCCTGTCCACAGGTCGCCACCGGGCGCGTTGACCAGCACCAGGCGCTGGACGCCAGGCTGCGCCAGGGCTTGTTTGAAGGCGAGGAAGTCGGTGTCGACCGTCGGGCCGGTGGCGAACAGATCAGCGCCCTCGCGCACCAGGGTCATCGACCAGACGGGCACGATGCCGAGCACCCAGGCCAGCAGACCTATGGCGAGTCGTCTTGTTGCCAGTCTTTTGATCGCCATTCGTCCTCGCATCGACGATTTTTTGACCGCTGCCCTTCGCGCCCGCCCGCGGCTCAGCCCGGCGCCACGAAGCTCCCGCTCTTGCCCCCGTGCTTTTCCAAGAGGCGCACATCGCCGATCACCATGCCCTTGTCCATCGCCTTGAGCATGTCGTAAATGGTGAGCAGGGCCACCTGCACCGCGGTCAGCGCCTCCATCTCGACCCCGGTCACGCCCACGGTCTCGGCGCTGCAGCGGCACAGCACCGCTGGCCCTTGCGGCTCGAGCTCGAACTCCACCGCCACCCGCGTGAGCGGAACCGGGTGGCACAGGGGGATGAGTTCGCTGGTCTTCTTGGCCGCTTGAATGCCGGCGATACGGGCCACGCCGAGCACATCGCCTTTCTTGGCGCTGCCAGCGGCCACCTGCTCAAAGGTGGCCAAAGCCATGCGAATGCGGCCTTCTGCCACCGCCACCCGATGGGTCGGCGACTTTTTTGATACGTCGACCATATGGGCCTGGCCCTGCGCGTCAAAATGCGTCAATGAAGTCATGTTCGGAGTTCGGAGGGCGGCTCATCCGCCTCATGATACGGGCCAAGCGCGGTCAGGCTCCGACGCGCCCAACCGCCGGCGTTTTGGCGATCTTCACAGTCGCAGGGGCGATGGCCTTGTGGCTTCCCAGTGCGGTCGCGCAGGGCCAGCCCCGCGCCGCCGGCGCCACCTTGCCGACCCTGGGTGATTCCGGCGAATTGACCGTCGGCGCCGAACGCCGCTTGGGCGAGCGCATCGCCCGCGAGCTGCTGCGCGACCCAGACTATCTGGATGACCCGGTGCTCGGCGACTACGTCGAGCAGCTGTGGCTGCCGCTGCTGGCGGCCGCCCGCCAGCGCGGCGAGCTGGTCGGCGACATGGACGAGCGCTTCGCCTGGCGCATCCTGCTCGGGCGGGACCGAACGATCAACGCCTTCGCCTTGCCAGGCGGCTGGCTGGGCATGCACCTGGGCCTGATCTCGGCCACCGCCACCCGTGACGAGGTGGCCGCGGTGTTGGCGCACGAACTCAGCCACGTGACCCAGCGCCATATCGCCCGGATGATGAGCCAGGACAGCCGTGTCTCGCCGATGCTCATGGGCGCCATGATCCTGGGGGCCGCGGTGGCTGCACGCAACCCAGCCATGGGCCAGGCGGTGGTGAGCGGCAGCCAGGCGGTGGCGGCGCGCAGCCAGCTCAATTTCTCGCGCGACATGGAGCGAGAGGCCGACCGGGTTGGCTTCGGCGTGCTGACCCAGGCTGGCTTTGAGCCGGAGGGCGTAGTCGCCATGTTCGAGCGGCTGGCGCAGGCCTCGCGCCTGAACGACGACGGCTCCTTTCCCTACCTGCGCACCCACCCGCTGACCACCGAGCGCATCGCCGACATGCGGGCCCGGATACCGGTGCAGGCTGCGGGCTCGACCCCGGTCCGCATTGACTGGACCCACGGTCTGGCCGCAGCTCGTGCCAAGGCACTTTCCTCAGTCGGCGTCGACGGCCTGAGGGTGCTCGTGCGCGAAGCCCAGTCCTTGCCGGCAGACGCCCCCCTGGTGCGGCAGGCGGCAGCGCTTTATGGCGGTGCCCTGGCCAGCCTCAAGTTGAAAGACTTGGCCCAGGCGGCCCGGCTGCAAGAACGTCTGGCGCGACTGAACCTGACCGACTCCCCGGCTGTCCGGATGGTGCGCTTGCTCGGGGGCGAGATCGCCCTGGCCAAGGGTGACATCGCCAGCGCGCTGGCTGCAGCAGGCATGCGCCCCAGCGCCCGCCCCGAGTTGCTGATGGCCGCCCAGGCGCTGCTGCTGCCTGCGGCACCGGGACAGGCGGCGAGCGCCGAGGGGGCCGCCCGAGCGGCCGACTGGCTTCAGACCTGGGTGACGGACCGCCCTGGCGACGCCGCCGCCTGGGAGCTGTTGGCGCAGGCGCAGTCGGCGCGCGGCCTGCCGCTGCGCGCGCTGCGGGCCGAAGCGGAGTCGCGGGTGGCCGTCCTCGATTACTCGGCCGCAATGGACAGGCTGCGCGCAGCCCAGAACCTGGCGCGGCGTGGCACCAATGACCACATCGAGGCGTCGATCATTGACGCCCGTGCCCGCCAGGTGGAGTCACTTCTTCGAGAACAGGCCGCCCAGCGCTGACTCGATCACCAAGCCGATCACCGAGTACGCCAGCGAGCCCACCAGGGCCGCGCCGAAGCCACCCACGTCGAAGCCCTCGAGCATCCCCGCGGCAGCCCAAAACAGCAGCGCGTTGATGACGAACATGAAAAGGCCTAGCGTGAGCACGGTGACCGGCAGTGTCAGGATTACCAGCACCGGGCGCACCACCAGATTGAGCAATCCGATCGCGGCCGCCGCGATCAGGGCCGAAATGAAGCTGGTGACGACCACGCCGCTATACACATGGGCGACCAGCAGGAGCGCAGAGGCAGACAGGAGCCAGCGGAGCACAAGCTTCATGCGGCCAAGAATAGCACCCCCCCTTCGTCGGCGTGGTGGCCCTGCCGGGCGGTATCATCCGCCTCCCCGCAGCAGGGACTCAAGAGTCATGGGCAGTATCCACATCACCGACATCGAGGCCGCCATCAACTATTGGCGGGGGCGCAAGCCCTCGCCCGATGGCATCACGCTCGCCGCCGAGCTGCGGGCGCTCGCCGAGGTGTACGCGCTGATGGTCTTCCACCACGAAGATGAAGTGGCCGACAAGGGCTTTCCGAAAAAGGCCTATGAGGCCTGGCAGGCCTGGTACGACACCACGCCCGACACGCCCTGCATCGCCATCTGCTCCACCAGCCAGGGCGACGCCGAATGCAAAGGCTGCGGCCGCAGCTTCGATGAGGTGCAGCACTGGCCTGCGATGAGCCCGGCCGAAAAGCGCGCCACCTGGCGGCGCATCACCTTGCAGGGAGACGCCTGGCGGTTCAACCGCTACAGTGAGAGAGCTGCCGAAGGGGCTGCTGAGAGAGGCACTGAGAGAGCCGCCGAACGGCGTACCGATCAGACCACCGAAAAATCGCGATAGCGGTCGACAGAGGCTTACTTCCAGCGAATCGGCTCGATGTCCACGCTGCGCTGGGCATCGCCGAGGGTCAGCACGCCCTCTTGTACCGTCGCCTGCAACTGCATGCTGCGCTGGGCCAGCCGCCCGAGTTCGACCACCGACTCGGTGGGCAGGCGGAACACTTCCAAGTTTTGCAGCCGTGCGAGCTTGCCCTCCATGCCGCGCCACCAGATGTCGGCCGCGTGGGAGAAGCAGTAGAGGCGCACCCGGTCGGCCTTGCCGCAGGCTTTGGCAACCGGTTTGTCCTCGGGTTGGCCGACCTCGACCCACAGTCGCGTGCGGCCGGTGAAATCGCGCAGCCAGAGGTCAGGCTCGTCGGGGTCGGAGAGGCCGGCGCCGAAGGCCAGTTGACCGTCGCCGCCGCAATCGTCTTGCAGGGCGTGGGCGTTGAGGGCCAGGGCCACCAGCCGGACCATCATTCGCTCGTCGGTCTCGCTCGGGTGGCGGGCCAGGGTCAGCGCATGGTCGGTGTAGCAGGCATGGTCGATATCGGCCAACTGCAGGCTGGCCTTGAACACGGTGGACTTGAGCGCCACGGGGTGCTCAGACCCGACGGGCCAGCGTGGCTGCCAGGCCGGTGTAGCTCGCGGGCGTCATCGCCAGCAGGCGCTCTTTCTCGGCCTGCGGAATCTCGAGCGAGCGCACCAGGGCCTGCAGGTCCTCGGGGCGCACGGTCTTGCCGCGCGTGACCTCTTTGAGCTTCTCGTAGGCGCCCTCGACGCCATAGCGGCGCATCACCGTCTGGATCGGCTCAGCGAGCACCTCCCAGGCGGCGTCCAGGTCGGCGGCCAGCGCCTCGGCATTGAGTTCGAGCTTGCCCAGGCCCACCGCCAGTGAGTGGTAGGCCAGGGCGGTGTAGCCCAGGGCCACGCCCATATTGCGCAAGACGGTGGAGTCGGTGAGGTCACGCTGCCAGCGCGAGATCGGCAGCTTCTCCGACAGGTGGCGCAAGAGCGCGTTGGCGAGACCGAGATTGCCCTCGGCGTTTTCGAAGTCGATCGGGTTGACCTTGTGCGGCATGGTCGAGGAGCCGATTTCGCCGGCCTTGAGCCGCTGCTTGAAGTAACCGAGGCCGATGTAGCCCCAGATGTCGCGGGCGAAGTCGATCAGGATGGTGTTGGTCCGCGCCACCGCGTCGAACAGTTCGGCCATGTAATCGTGCGGCTCGATCTGGATGCTGTAAGGCTGGAAGGTGAGGCCCAGGCCCAGCGGCTCGGGTGACTCCACCACCTTGCGGCTGAAAGCCTCCCAGTCGTGGTCGGGCGCTGCCGCCAGGTGGGCGTTGTAGTTGCCCACCGCGCCGTTCATCTTGGCCAGCAGCTTGACCCCAGCGATGCGCTCGCGCGCCGTCGCCAGGCGGGCCACCACGTTGGCGATCTCCTTGCCCACGGTGGTCGGCGAGGCGGTCTGGCCGTGGGTGCGCGAGAGCATGGGCACCTCGGCGAATTGGTGTGCCATGGCGCGCAGCGTGTTGATCAAGCCATCGAGCCCCGGCAGCAGCACCTGCTCGCGAACGGCCTTGAGCTGCAGCGCGTGGCTGGTGTTGTTGATGTCCTCGCTGGTGCAGGCGAAGTGCACGAACTCGGCGGCGCTGCGCAATTCAGGGCGGGCCTCGAACTTGGACTTGATCCAGTACTCCACGGCCTTCACGTCGTGGTTGGTGGTCTTTTCGATCTCTTTGATGGCCTCCGCGTCGGTCTCGGAGAAACTCTTGACCAGCCCCAGTAGATAGCTGCGGGCGCCGGTGGACAAGGGCTTGAACTCACCGAGGCCGGCATCCGAAAGCGCGATGAACCAGCACACTTCCACCTGTACCCGGCGGTGCATGAAGCCCATTTCACTCATCAGAGGACGGAGCGCGGCCAGGCGCGCGGCGTAGCGACCGTCGAGGGGCGAGAGTGCGGCGATCGTGGAAAGAGTCATGGGGCCTGATTGTAGGTGGCCCCCATGCTGCGGCCCTGGCCCAAGGCAGGAGTCCGCGGGGCCCATGGCCCGGATCCGCAAGCGCCTAGAATCAGGCTCTTTCCTGCGAACGTTTGGAGTTCTGCTTGTCCATGAAATTGATTGGCGCCCTGACCAGCCCGTATGTGCGCAAGGTGCGCGTCGTGATGGCCGAGAAGAAGCTGGAGTATCAGTTGGTGCTGGAAGATGTCTGGTCGGCAGACTCCACCATCAGCCAGTCCAATCCGCTGGGCAAGGTGCCCTGCCTGGTGATGGAGGGTGGCGAAGCCCTTTTTGACTCGCGCGTGATCGTCGAGTACCTGGACACGCTCTCGCCGGTGGGTAAGCTCATTCCGGTGGTGGGCCGTGAGCGGGCTGAGGTCAAGACCTGGGAAGCGCTCGCTGACGGCGTGCTGGACGCCCTGATCCTGGCCCGCCTTGAGGCGACCTGGCCGCACCGCCGCGAGGGTGAGCGAAGCCAGGCTTGGATCGATCGCCAGCTCGGCAAGACCCACGACAGTCTCAAGGCCATGAGCCAAGGCCTGGGCGACAAGCCGTTTTGCACCGGCAACTACATGACCCTGGCCGATATCGCTGTGGGCTGCACCCTGGGCTACATCGATTTCCGCTTTCCGCAGATCGACTGGCGCAGCGCCCATCCCACCCTGGCGCGTCTCTACGAGAAGTTGAGCCAGCGCCCCAGCTTCACCGACACGCAGCCGCCGGGCTGAGTCGGCGCCTGTCGCCAACGGCTCTGGCCATGGCCTTCGTCACACCCCCCGCGCCACCCCCCGCGCCTACTGCGCTTCCCTTGGGGCCGCCGGCCTTTTTGGACAAGGTCGTCCCGCGGGCCGAGGCGGCTGCTCATGTCGCGCGCCTCCCAGGCCCGGTGATCTTCACCAACGGTGTTTTCGATGTGCTGCACCGCGGTCATGTCACCTACCTGGCACAGGCCCGGGCGCTGGGCGGCTCTCTGGTCGTGGGGCTCAATACCGATGCGTCGGCCCGCCGCCTGGGCAAGGGCCCCGAGCGCCCACTCAACCACGAAGGGGACCGCGCCCTCATGTTGGCGGCACTGGGCAGTGTCGACCTGGTGACCTGGTTCGACGAAGACACGCCGGTGCAGTTGCTGGGCGAACTGCGGCCTGACCTCTACGTCAAGGGCGGCGACTATGACATGGCCGCCCTGGCCGAAACCCGGCTGGTGCAAAGCTGGGGCGGACAGGCGCTGGCCATCCCCTTTGTCGACGGTTACTCGACGACCGCCCTGGTGCGGCGCATCCGCGGCAGCTAAGCCGCCCCTCGCAGGCGCTTGAACAGGCGCCGGAAGAACGCCAGCACATCGTCCACATAGGTGAACACCACCGGAATCACCAGCAGGCTCAGCACGGTGGAGGTGATCAGGCCGCCGATCACCGCGATCGCCATCGGCGAACGAAAGCTCGGGTCTGCTGTGCCCCAGCCGATGGCAATCGGCAGCATGCCCGCGCCCATGGCGATGGTGGTCATGATGATGGGCCGCGCCCGCTTGTGGCAAGCGTCCATCAGCGCGTCGAAGCGCGAGAGGCCCTGATCGCGGCGCGCAACGATGGCGTACTCGACCAGCAAGATGGAGTTCTTGGTCGCAATGCCCATGAGCATGATCAGCCCGATGAGGGAGGGCATCGAGAACGACTTTTGCGCCAACAGCAGGCCGACAAACGCGCCGCCCAGCGCCAGCGGCAGCGCCGCCAGAATGGTGACCGGGTGGAGGAAATCCTTGAACAGCAGCACCAGCACGATGTAGATGCACAGCACGCCGGTGAGCATGGCCAGGCCGAAGCTGGCGAACAGCTCGCCCATCACCTCGGCGTCGCCCACCTCGACCACTTTCACGCCGGCGGGCAGCTGGCGGATGGCGGGCAGCTCCTGCACCCGTTCGGTGACCTCGCCCAGCGGCAGTCCGGAGAGCTCGACCTCGAAGGTGATGTTGCGCGAGCGGTCGTAGCGGTCGATGAGGGCCGGGCCGCCCGAGAGCTCGAGCGTCGTGACCTGCCCCAGCATCACCGGCCCGCGGCTGCCCGGCACCGTGAGGCGCTCGAGCACCGACAGGTCGCGTCGGGCTTCATCTTCCAGTTTGACCACGATGGGCACCTGGCGCTGCGCGAGGTTCAGCTTGGGCAGCTGCGCGTCGTAGTCGCCCATGGTGGCAATGCGCAGCGTCTCGCTGATGGCGGCGCTGGTCACGCCCAGATCGGCGGCGCGGGTGAAGTCGGGCCGGGCCACGATCTCGGGCCGTATCAGGCTGGCGCTCGAAGCCACGCTGCCCAGGCCTGGGATGGTGCGCAGGTCGCGCTCTACGGCGCGAGCGGCGGTGGCCAGGGCCTGCGGGTCCTCGCCGGTGAGCACCAGAACATACTTTTCGCCTGAGCCGCCCAGGCCGACTTTGCTGCGAATGCCTGGCACGCCCTCGAGCGCCTGTCGGATGTTGTTCTCGATCGGCTGCTTGCGCGGACGACTGCCACGCTCGGCCAATTGGATGGTGAGCGTGGCTTTACGTACCTCGGCGGCGCCCGCCGAGGTGAAGGGGTCGCCGCCGGCGCTACCGCCGCCGATGGTGGTGTAGACGCTCTTCACATGCGCCACGCCCATGAGGCGTTGGCGCGCAATCTCGGCCACCTCCTTGGTTTGCGTGAGGGTAGAGCCCGGCGGGAGCTCGAGGTAGACCTGGGTCTGGGAGTTGTCGTCCGGCGGGATGAAGCCGGTGGGTAAGAGCGGAATGAGCGCGATCGAGCCGATGAAGAAGAGGAACGAGAGCGCCATGGTGACGACCCGGTGCTTCATGCACCAGCGCGCTGCTACTAGGTAGGCTCGCATCCAGCCGGGGTCGCTGCCACCGTGTACCACTGGCCGAAGCAGGTAGGCGGCCATCATCGGGGTGAGCACACGGGCCACCACCAGGGAGGCGAAGACCGCCAATGCCGCGGTCCAGCCGAACTGCTTGAAGAACTTGCCGGCGATGCCGCTCATGAAGGCGGTGGGCAGAAAGACTGCGACCAGGGTGAAGGTGGTGGCGATGACCGCCAGGCCGATTTCGTCGGCCGCCTCCATCGCTGCTTGGTAAGGGCTCTTGCCCATACGCAGGTGACGCACGATGTTCTCGACCTCGACGATCGCGTCGTCGACCAGGATGCCCACCACCAATGAGAGCGCCAGCAGCGTGACGACGTTGATCGAAAAACCCAGCAAGTACATGCCGATGAAGGCAGGGATAGCCGACATCGGCAGTGCCACCGCCGAAACAAAGGTGGCGCGGGCATCGCGCAGGAACAGCCAGACCACCAGCACCGCCAAGATGGCGCCCTCGTACAGCAGCTTGAGCGAACCGTCGTACTCCTCCTCCACCGGGGTGACGAAGTCGAAGGCCTGGGTCAGGGTCAGGTCCGGGTGGGCGACCTGAAGCGCCTCCAGTGCCCGGCGCACGCCCTGACCCACCTCCACCTCACTCTCGCCCCGGCTGCGGGCCACTTCGAAGCCGACCACCGGTTTGCCGTCGAGCATGGCGGCGGCGCGCGGCTCGGCGAACGTATCCCGGACGGTGGCCACGTCCTGCAACTCGACACGGCGGTTGCCCGAAAGCGCAATCTCGATCCGGCCAATCTCCTGAGCGGAGCGCACGGTGGCCAGGGTGCGTACGGGTTGTTCGCCGCCGCCGAGGTCGGTGCGGCCGCCGGTGCTTTCGAGCTGCATCTGGCGCAGCGCCCGGGAGACCTCGGCCGCGGTCACGCCCAGGGCCTGCAGTCGCTGCGGGTCGAGCGCGACCTGCACGATGCGGTTGACGCCACCGACCCGGGTGACCGCGCCCACGCCCTTGACCGCCAGCAGCTTGCGCGAGATCTCGTTGTCGACAAACCAAGACAGGGCCTCGTCGTCCATGCTGGGGGAGGCGATGGCGTAGGCCAGTACCGGCTGGCCGGCGAGGTTGAGCTTGCTGATGACCGGGTCGCGCAGGTCTGCGGGCAGGTCGGCGCGGATGCCGGCTACCGCGGAGCGCACATCGTCGACCGCCTCTTGCACCGGTTTTTCGAGGCGGAACTCGGCGATCAGGGTGGCGGTGCCGTCCTGGGCCTTGGTGGTGATGTGCTTGAGGCCCTGGATGGTGGCCAGGGCGTTCTCGATCTTGCGGGCGACGTCGGTTTCCATCTGCCCGGGCGAGGCGCCCGGCAGCACGGCGGTCACGCTGACCGTGGGCAGGTCGATGTCGGGGAAGTTCTGCACCTTCATCGCCTTGAAGCCGAGAAGGCCGGCGAAAGTCAGGAGCACGAACAGCATCACGGCCGCAATCGGGTTGCGGATGGACCAGGCGGAGACGTTCATCGCGAGAGGCTCCGGCGGGTCACTTGGACGCGGCCGACGGAGCGGCGCGCGGCGGGCTTGGCGGCGCGCTGGCGCGTGCGGCGGAGGCCGGAGCGGGGGTGGTGGCGCTCGCGGGCACGGGCACAGATGCCGAGGCTGCCGCCGGAGCCACCCGAACCAGATCACCGTCGGAGAGGAAGCTGCCGCCCGAAGCAACGATACGGGCGCTGGCGTCGAGTCCGCTGGTGACCTCGACCCGGTCGCCGACCATGCGGCCCACCTGCACCTTGACGGCGGCGACCCGGTCGCCCTCGCCCAGGCGCATCACGTAGCTGAAGCCATCGCGCACCACCAGCGCGGTCTGTGGCACGGTGAGCGCGTTGCTGGCGCCCAGCTGGAACTCGCCGCGGGCGAACATGCCGGCCATGGCGCGCGCCGGCTGGCCCGGCGTCGCCACCGGGGTCACGTCGACATAGACCAGGCCGTTGCGGGTCTGCGGGTCGACCGTAGGGCCGATGGTGCGCACTCGGCCGCGCAGCTGCGTGCCGGAGGCGGCGATGACGGTGGCCTGCGTGCCTGGGCCGATCCGCCCCAGCTCGGCGCTGGTGACCTCGGCGCGCCACTCCAGCCGCCCCTGGCGGATCAGGCGGAACAGCTCGGTGCCATTGCCCACCACTGCGCCGACGGTGGCGTTGCGCGCGGAGATGATGCCGTCGTCGGGCGCGAGCACCCGCGACTGGGACAGGCGCACCGCCTGGGACTCGTAGTTGGCCCGTGCCGCCTGGACCCGGGCTTGGGCCGTTTTTTCCGCGGTGAGGTACTGGTTGATTTGCGACGCTGACATCGCGCCCGAGGGCTGCAGCACCCGGGCCCGCTCGGCGTTGGCGGCGGCCTCTGCAGCAGCGGCCTCAGCCTCGGCCACCGAAGCGCGGGCTTGGGCTGCGGCTGCGTCCAGGCTCTCGGTGGCGAACACCGCCAGGACCTGGCCCTTCTTGACCACATCCCCGACGCTGGCGCGCACTTCGACCAGGCGCTGCCCGCCGGCCTCGGAGCCAATGCTGGCCTCCTGCCAGGCCGCCAGGCTGCCGTTGGCCGCCAGTGCAATCGGCACGCTGCCACGCTGGGGCATGACCGCGCTCACGGTGAGCGCAGGCCGGGGGGCGGACGCGCCCGCTTTCTTGTCCTGGGCGGTGGCCAGGAAAGCGGCGGCCGTCGCAGCCAAGCCGGCGGCACCGAGCACCAGCAGACGACGGGCGCGGGGGCGTGAGAAGGCGTTGGAGCTGGCGTTGAAGAAGGACTCGGGTTTCATGGGCGGGTGCGGGAGATTCGGCATGTGGGGTTCCGGGCAGGCGACGCTCAAGCCTGAGGTCAAGGCTTGGACGGCGCCAAAGCAGAAGCAGGCGAGGGCGATGCAGCGGTTCTGGCCGGTGCTGCGGGTGCCGGCTCCCAGCCGCCACCAGCGGCGCGGTACAGGGCGATCCAGCCGTCCTGCATCTCACGTTGCAACTGCACCAGGGCGGTTTCGGCGGCCAGCAAGTTGCGGCGAGCGTCCTCCAGCTCGACCAAGCTGGCCAGGCCGTTGCGGTGTCGGGTCTCGGTGGCCTCAAAGGAGGCGCGGTAGCCCTCCGCGGCGGCGCGGGCATCCGCGCTGCGGCCGCGCGCGGCCTCCAGTGCCAGCAGGGCCTGCTCCACCTCCTGGACCGCACGGCGGGTCTGTGCCTGGTAGTGCGAGACCGCCTCCTCGTAGCGGGCCTGGGCCGCTTCGACATGGGCCACTCGCCGTCCGGCGTCGAAGATGGGCAGGGTGAGACTGAGTGGGCCCAGCGACCAGGTCTGGGCGTTGGTTTCACTGCCGGACATGCGCACGCCGCCAGCGGCGACGCTGCCGCCCAGGGTCAGTCGGGGGTAGCGGTCGGCCTGGGCCGCGCCGATGTCGGCGGCGGCGGCGGCCACTGAGCGTTCGGCCTGGAACAGGTCCGGCCGCTGCGCCAGCACCTGGGCCGGTACGGACGACACCGCGAACAGGGGCGCGCTGGCCAGCGCGGTCATGGCTGCGACCGGGGCGACCGGCACCGGCTCGGCCTGGCGCGCCAGGCGCGCGCGCAAGGCCTCGGGCGACTGCGACGTCATGGCCGCCAGGGCCTGCTGCTGGCTGTCGCACTGCGCCTGCTGCTGGCGCAGGCGGGCGGCGGCCTCGGCGGCGCTGGCGCGGGCCAGGGCGGCGGTGGCCGGCGCGGTAAAGCCGGCGGCTGCCGAGGCCTGCACCAACCGCGCCGTCTCGGTGCGGGAGGCCGCGTCTCGCACGGCCAGTGCGCGCTGGCTTTCACAGTTGCGCCAGCCCAGGTAGGCCGAGGCCGTCTCGGCGGCCACGCTGACCCGGGCCTCGTGCCAGCTGGCATCGGCCGCGGCCAGCCGGGCGTCGGCTGCTTCGCGACTGGCGCGGCCGGCGCCGAACAGGTCGATCTCCCAACTGGCTTGCAGGCCTGCCTGGGCCACTGTGCTGGCCGGCAGCAGGAGGTTGGTGTTGCTTCGGGTGGCCGAGACGCTGCCGTCTACCCGCGGCTGAATGGCGGCGCCCGCTGCCACCCGCGTGGCGCGGGCCTGGACCAGACGGCTGCGGGCAGAGGCCAGGCTGGGCGAGGCTTGCTGCGCCGCGTCGATCAGTTCAGACAGCAGTGGGTCGTTCCACTGTTTCCACCAGGCAGACAACTGGCCGACCTGGCCGCCATGGGGCATGGGCGGCAGCTCGGTTTGCCACCGTGCGGGCGGGCTGACTGCTGCAGGTGGGCCGGGCGGAGTGAACGAGGCGCAGCCTGAAAGAGCCGCGCCCAGTGCGGCGGACAGCGCTGCGTAGTGCGCGAGGGTGGCGGCGCCGGGGCGTCGAAGGGTCATGGGGTGCGGATTATTCGGGGGAATCAGGCGATTGTGTGTGTGGCACTTCCGGCCTGCACATCGAAGACCGCTTGCCAGAGGGCCAGCACCGCCGCTTGGTCGGTAGCGAGCTGGGCCTGTGGCACTTGGGTGGGGCGTTCGTTGAGGCGCGCCTCGTGCTGGGCGCGGCGCAGGTTGCGATAGGCGTCGGCGGCGGCCCGGCCCACGCCCACTGGCAGCAGCCCTTCGGCCTCGGCGCGCTGCAGGAGGGCAATGTTGCCGACGTTGGGCACGAGTTCCGGGTGACGCCTGGCCTGGGCCAGCACCAGGAATTGCACCGCAAACTCGGCGTCGACCATCCCGCCTGCGCTGTGCTTGACGTCGAACAGGCCCTCCGGCACCGGCCGCGCCTGGGCCACCCGCTTGCGCATGCCGACGATCTCGGCCCGCAGCGCGTTCTCGTCGCGGTCAGCGGTGATCACTGCCTCCCTCACCGCGTCAAAGCGCGCCGCCAGCGCGGCCTCGCCCATGACGAAGCGGGCCCGTGTCATGGCCTGGTGCTCCCAGGTCCAGGCGGTGTTGCTGCCCCGGTTTTGCTGGTAGTCGGCATAGGCGCCGATGCGGGTCACCAGCAGGCCGGAGTTGCCATTGGGGCGCAGCGCGGTGTCGATCTCATAGAGCTCGCCCTCGCCGGTCTTGGTGGTGAGCCAGTTGATCAGTTTGCGGGCGAAGCCGGCGTAGACCTCGGGCGCGTTTTCGTCTTCGTCGTCGTAGACGAAGACGATGTCCAGGTCGCTGCCGTAGCCCAGCTCCTTGCCGCCGAGCTTGCCGTAGGCGATGACCGCGAAGCGGGGCACCTCGCGGTGCCGATGGCGCAGACGGGCCCAGCACCAGCGGGCGGTGATGCGCAGTACCGCGTCGGCCAGTGCGCTCAGGTCGTCGGCCACCTGTTCCACCGTGAGGCAGCCCTCGGTGTCCCGGGCCAGAGTGCGGAACACCTCGCCGTGGTGGGCGCGCCGCAGCAGGTCCAGGAGGGCCTCCTCGTCGTCCTGACCGGTGCGGGCCAGCGCGATCCGGCGCTGCTCGAGCTCTTGCTCGAAGACCTCGGGGTCGAAGCGTTCCTCGAGCAGGCGTTCGCCGGCCAGCTCGTCAATGACGCCAGGGTGCTTGAGCAGGTAGCGCGCCGGCCACTTGGCGGCGCCCAGCACCCGCAGCAGGCGCTCGTGCACCGCGGGCCGCTCGACCAGCAAGGCCAGGTAGCTTTCGCGGCGCAGCAGCGGCTCGATCCAGTCAGCCATGCGCAGGGCCGCCTCTTCGGTGACCCGGCCTTCCAGCAGCCACTGGGCGGTACGCGCCACCAGACGGGCGAGCCGGGACCGCGCGTCGTCCCGCAGGGCCAGCACCCGCGGGTGTTCGCGCCAGGCGGCGATCCGCAGGGCCAGTTGGGGGGGCAGTTGCCGGGCGATGGCATCGAGGTCGATGTCGGCGCCGGCGACGGCGCCATGGGCGCCCTCGCCACCAGGGGTCACCCGGCAGCCCTTGCAATCGTCCGAGGGGCCCAAAAGGGTGTCGAACTCCTGGGCCACCAGCTCACGGTGGGCATCCAGGGCGCTGAGGAAGTCGCGGCAATGGTCAAAGCCCATGGTTCGGGCGATCCAGGCCAGGTCACAGCCGGCGCCGCCGCCCTCCGGCATGTTGGCGGCATCCGCGCACGGATCGTCGCTGCAGTCCGTGGGCAGAACATGGGTCTGCTGGTCGTCCAGGTACTGGATGCGGTGCTCGACCCGGCGCAGAAAGACATAGGCCTGTGCCAGCGCCTGGGCCGTCTCCGCGGGCATCAGTCCGGCGGCGGCCAGGCGGGGCAGGGCGTCGAGGGTGGGGCGAGTCCGCAGCTCCGGGAACTGCCCGCCGCGCACCACCTGCAGCAGTTGCACGATGAACTCGATTTCGCGAATTCCCCCGCGCGAGAGCTTGACGTCATTGGCTCGCTCGGGCCGACCGGCACTTCGCCGACTGGCATGCTCACGGATCTGCCGGTGCAGGCTGCGCAAGGACTCGAACACGCCGTAGTCCAGGTAGCGACGGAAGACGAATGGCAGCACCACCCCGCGCAGGGCCCGCGCGCTGCCGTCCACCACCGCCGCGCGCGGTGCAACCACGCGGCTCTTGAGCCAGGCAAAGCGCTCCCACTCGCGCCCCTGCACCTGCAGGTAGTCCTCTAGCGCCCCCAGGGGCACCGCCGGCGGCCCGGAGTTGCCGTGGGGCCGCAGCGCCAGATCGATGCGAAACACAAAGCCGTGTTCGGTGACATCGGCCACCAAGGCGTGGATTCGCTTGACGCATCGGGCGAAGTATTCATGGTTGGAGATTCGCCCGCGGCCCGCTTCGTCCCCCGCGGTTTCGCCGTCTTCCTCGTACAGGTAGATCAGGTCGATGTCACTTGAGACATTGAGCTCGCGCGCGCCCAGCTTGCCCATGCCCACCACCCAGAGGCGGGCGCGGCCTCCGCCGGCAGCCACTGGCATGCCGTGTACGGCATCGAGCTGCCCGAAGGCCTCCTCGCAGGCGCGGTCCAGTGCGATCTCGGCCAGCGCGGTGACGGTTTGGGTGACATCGGCCAGCGGCGCTCCCTGCTCGCAGTCGAGGGTCGCCAGGCGCTCCAGCACCAGTTGTCGCAGCACGCGCAGCGCAGCGCCGGTGTCGTGGCCGCGGTTGCGCAGCCCTTCGTAGGTGGCCGCCATGCCGGCGCTCGTGGGCACACCCGCCGGCAGCAGACCCAGCTCCTGCGCGTAGCGCCGCCGCAGGCGCTGAACAAAGCGCGAGCGGCCTGCCAGCCCGGGGGTGATAATTCCTGCTACTTGCTGTGTTTCCATGAACGAATCGCCCACGCCCTCCCTCTGGATCCGGGCGCTTTCCATCGCCGCCTCAGCCCTTTGGTGGCTGCTTGTGGCTCTGTGGTTGGCGCTGGCGCTGGCCTGGGGCGCGTTGCACGGCTGGATTGTGCCGCGTATCGACGATTGGCGTCCTACGCTGGAGCGGGAGGCCTCTCGGGTTCTGGGGATGCCCGTGCGCATCGGTGCCATCACCGCCCACAGCAACGCGCTCATGCCCTCCTTCGAGCTGTCCGAGGTGGTCTTGCAGGACGCCCAGGCCCGCGATGCCCTTCGGCTGCAACGGGTGATGGTGGCGCTCTCGCCGCGCTCCCTGCTGAATCTGGGCATGGAGCAGCTTTATGTCGAGGGGCCGCAGCTGGAGGTGCGCCGCGACGCGACCGGCCGGCTCTGGGTGGCCGGGCTGGAGGTTTCCCCCGTCACCGGTGAGGCCAGCCCGGCGGCCAACTGGTTTTTCCGGCAAAAAGAGGTCGTGGTACTCGGGGGCGCCTTGCGATGGGTCGACGAGCAGCGCAGCGCCCCGCCCCTGGTCCTGACTGATGTGCGATTTGTTGCCCGCAACGGCCCGCGCCGCCATGACTTGCGGCTCGACGCCAGCCCCCCCGCCGACTGGGGCGGTGCCATCACCCTGATGGGGGAGTTGCGCTCTCCCTTGCTGTCCCAGCACCCAGGCCGCTGGCAGGACTGGCAGGGCGAGCTCCACGCCGACTTCAGTTCAGTCGATTTGTCCCGTTTGCGCCCCTACACCAACTTGGGGTTAGACCTGCGCAGCGGGCAGGGCCGTTTGCGCGCCTGGGCCGACCTCGACCGCGGCCGCCTCTTGGGTGGCCAGGCCGAGATCGACCTGCGGCAGGTCGATGCGGTGCTGGTCGCCGGCCGGCCCCCTCTGGCCCTGGAATCGGTCGCCGGTCGCCTGATTGGCAAGCGGCTTGGGCAGGGCTTTCAACTTGAAACCCAGGCCCTGCAATTCCAGACCCCTGACGGTCAGCGCTGGCCCGGCGGCAACCTGTCGCTGGCCTGGGAGCCGGCGGCCGCCAAGGAGCCTGGCCGGGGCCGCCTGCGGGCCGACCGGCTTGACCTTCAGGCCCTGACCCGGCTGGCCGACCGTCTGCCCCTCACCGACGAACAGCGTGGCCTGCTGGCGCGGATTCCCCAGGGCCCCGACGGCGTGGCCGGTCTGATCGAGCGCCTGGATGCCAGCTGGGAGTTGCCCGCCACCGCCCCGGCCAAGTACAAGGTCAGTGCCCGCGCCACCGGGCTGGTGCTTCCAGCGGATCCTGCCAGCCGCCGCCCCGGGCTGCGTGGGGTGACGCTCCAGGGCGAATTCGACCAGGCCGGCGGGAAGGCTCATCTCGAGGCCCCGGGCAGCGTGCTTTCCTTGCCAGGCGTGTTGGCCGAGCCCCAAGTGCGCCTCGACCGGCTGGTGGCCGACCTCCAGTGGAAGCGGTCCGATAGCCGTCTCAGCGTGACTGCCTCAGGGATCCGTCTGGCCAACGCCGACTTGCAGGCCGATGGCCAAGCCACCTGGCGCAGCGCAGACCCGGCGCGCGGCGGGCCGGGCAACCTGGACCTGCAGATGACGATCGCGCGGGCCGAGGCCAACCGGGTCTGGCGCTACCTGCCGCTGTCGCTGCCTCAGACGCGCGACTACTTGCGCGAAGCCATCTCCGCTGGCCAAGCCTACGACGCTCGGGTCACTCTGCGCGGCGACCTGCGGGACTTCCCATTCCGAGACCCCGCCAGCGGCGAGTTCCGTATTGCCACCAAGGTGCGTGACCTGCAATATGCCTACGCGCCGCGCAGCAGTGCGCGCCAGCCGGGTGGGCCGGCTTGGCCGGCGCTGACCGGCCTGTCGGGCGAGCTGGTGTTCGAGCGCGCCGGCATGCAGGTGAACAAGGCCCAGGGCCGGTTTGCCGGTGTTCCGGGGCTGCAGGTGCAGGCCGATGCTGCCATCGCCAACTTTGCCGAAGGGGTGGTCGGGGTCACTGGTACGGTGCGCGGCCCGTTGGCCGAGTCACTGGCGGTCTTTAACGCCTCGCCTGTCGCCCTTACGCTGGGCCAACCACTGGCCCAGGCCACGGTTAATGGCTCCGCCGAGGTAAAGCTGCAGTTGTCACTACCCCTGGCCGGTCTGGAGCGCAGCAAGGTGCAGGGCAGTGTCATCCTGCCCGGTAACGACTTCGCCATGCCCGGGGCGCCAGCCCTGGCCCGCGCCCGGGGAACGGTGGCCTTCACCGAGCGCGGCTTCAGCCTGGCCGGGGTGCAGGCGCGCGCCCTGGGCGGTGACCTGCGCATGGATGGCGGCTCCCGGCCCGCGCCGATACCCGCCGGTGAGGCGCCCATCCAGTTGCGTGTCCAAGGCACTGCCTCGGCTGAGGGCCTGCGCCAGGCGCGCGAGCTCGGCCCGGTACCCCGGCTGGCGCGTCAGGCCATCGGCAACGCGCCCTACACTGCCCTCATCGGCCTGCGCTCAGGCTCGGCCGATGTGACCGTCACCAGCACGCTGCAGGGGCTTTCACTGGCCCTGCCAGCGCCCCTGAACAAGGCGGCAGACACCGTCCTTCCGCTTCGCTTTGAGCGCAGCTTCGGCGGCACCGCGGCCCGGCCGCAGGACCAGTTGCGCGTGGAGCTGGGCCGCCTGGGCAGCGTCCACTATGTACGTGATCTTTCGGCAGCCGAGCCCCAAGTGCTGCGCGGCGCCATCGGTCTGGGTCTGGCCCCTGGCGAGTCGGTATCCCTGCCGGAGCAAGGCGTCGCGGCCACCCTGCGCCTGGTCGGCGTCAACCTGGACGACTGGGAGCAGGCCTTGGCCTCGCCCACCACCCCGGCAGCAAACCGGGGCTTGGTCGATCCCACGCTGCAGCCCTACCTGCCAACCACCTTCAGCCTGCGTGCGCGTGAGCTCACCCTCTCAGGCCGCACAGTCAACAACCTCGCGGCCACCGGCACCCGCGACGGGCTGACGTGGCGCGCAGTGGTGGAGGCTAGCCAGCTGCTGGGTAATTTCGAGTACCGCCAGCCCGCCAACCCGGCGGCCGGCGCCGGACGCCTGGTGGCGCGCTTGAACCGGCTGGCCATCCCAGCCAGCGCCACCGGCGATGTTGAGGCGCTGCTGGACACGCAGACCACAAGCATGCCGGCGATCGACGCGGTGGTGGAGGATTTCGAGCTGCGTGGTAAGAAGCTGGGCCGGCTGGAGATGGAGGCCGTCAACCGCGCCGCATCGAGTGGCAGCGGGTCCGAGTGGCGTCTGAACCGACTGGTGCTGGCAATGCCCGAGGCCACGCTCACCGCCAGCGGGACCTGGGCTGCGCCGCCCTCGGCGTCGGCCGCCCCCTCCGCCCCGCGTGCCCGCGTGCCCGCCCGCCGTGCCGCCATGAACTTCCGCCTCGACGTCAGCGACGGTGGGCAGCTGCTCACCCGTTTGGGCATGAAAGACCTGGTGCGGCGTGGCCGCGGCAAGCTCGAAGGCCAGATCGGTTGGCAGGGCTCGCCACTGAGCTTTGATTACCCCACACTGGGCGGCGCTTTCAGCGTCAGCATCGAATCTGGCCAATTCCTCAAGGCCGACCCGGGGCTGGCCAAGCTCCTGGGCGTGCTCAGCCTGCAGAGTCTGCCGCGCCGGCTGACCCTGGACTTCCGGGATGTGTTCACCGAGGGATTTGCCTTCGACTTCCTGCGCGGCGACGTCACCATTGCCCAGGGCATCGCCGCCACCAACAACCTGCAGATGAAGGGGGTGAATGCCGCCGTCTTGATGGACGGGCGCGCTGATATCGCCCGCGAGACCCAGGACCTGAAGGTGGTGGTAGTGCCCGAGATCAATGCCGGCACCGCCTCGGTGGTGGCAGGTGTCATCAATCCCGCGGTCGGCCTGGGCAGTTTCCTCGCCCAGCTGTTTCTGCGCCAGCCGCTGATCCGCGCGGCGACCCAGGAGTTTCATGTCGACGGCACCTGGGGCGACCCGCGGGTGACCCGGGTGTCTCGCGGCAGCAGTGCTGCGCCCGCCGCACAGCCGGCCGCCGCCAACTGAGTCGACGGACCTCGCGCACCCCGACAGCGCCGCAAGAAGCACCGCCATGGCACTCGAGCTCGCCCTGATTCAGATGGTCTCGTCCCCCTCGGTGGCAGACAACCTGCGGCAGGCCCGCGCACTGCTGGCGCAAGCGGCCGCGGACGGCGCTGAGCTGGCCGTGCTACCCGAGTATTTCTGTCTTCTGGGCCAGTCCGACGCCGACAAACTAGCCCATGCCGAGCGTGAGGGCCAGGGCCCCATACAAGCGGCGCTTGCCGAGGCCGCCCGCGACCTGGGGCTGTGGCTGGTGGGCGGCACCCTGCCCCTGGCCAGCGCCGACCCCGGCCGGGTCCGTAACGCCTGCATCGTCTATCGCCCCGACGGCCACCAGGTGGCTCGCTACGACAAGATTCACCTCTTTGCCTTCGACAATGGCCGCGAGCGCTACGACGAGTCGCGCACCATCGAGGCCGGTGCCGACCCCGTTTGCTTTGACCTCGAAACCCGCGCGGGGGAGTGTTGGCGGGTCGGCCTCTCGGTTTGCTATGACCTGCGCTTTCCCGAGCTGTACCGGGGCCTTGCGGCCGACGGTGCGCAGCTGATGCTGGTGCCCAGCGCCTTCACCCACACCACCGGCCGGGCCCACTGGGAAACGTTGCTGCGGGCGCGCGCCATCGAAAACCTGGCCTTCGTCGGTGCACCTGCCCAGGGCGGTCTGCATGCCAACGGCCGACGCACCTGGGGCCACACGCTGGTGGCTGATCCCTGGGGCGAGGTGATCGCCTGCCGCGAGGAGGAGGGCGCTGGCGTGCTGCGAGCCCGTCTTGACCTGGAACGCCTCGCGCAGTCCCGCCAGCAGTTGCCGGCGCTGGCCCACCGCGTGCTCGGGGTTGCGCCAGACCCCGCCAGTGCAACTGTGACTGCGACTGCGACTGCGACTGCGGTCGCGGTTGTTTCGCCCGCCCGGTCCTGACACCCTCGCCATGCCTCGCCCTTTCCGCGCCTTCCTCCAATGGAACCCCGTTGCAGCCTCGACGGTCCGCCGCTGGTTCGCAGAGCGCCTGCACGACGGGGGCGGCAGCACGGCGCGGCGCATCCTGTGGTGGCTGCTGGTGCCCCTGGTGGGGGCGCTGCTGGTCACCTTGGTCTGGCTCGCCGGCCGCTACGAGGCCAGCCAGGTGCAGGGTGCCCTGGACCGGGATGCCAACGCCGCCGGCGCAGACATCCGGCAGGGTCTGGCCCGCAACATCCAGGACCTGCAGGCCCTGCGGGCCACGCCCGCCCTGGCGGATTGGGACGCTGCCGCCTCGCGCCTGCTGCGCGAACACCGCGAGCTGCTGCGCATTGAGCAGCGCGATGCCTCGTTGCAGCTGATGCAGGTGGTCGAGACGCCCTATCGCAAGCCCGTGTTCGATCGCCTGCCCCGTCCCCAGGCACAGGCCGATGTCCGCCTAGCCTGCGCTCAAGCGATGCGCCTGTCGCAGCCGGCCTATTCCACCAGCTACTTCGCGCCCCAGGGCGACGGCCTCGGCCTCGAGGTCATGGAGCTTTGCGTGCCACAAGGCAGCGGCCGCGAGGTCACCGGCTTCCTGGTCGCCAGCTATGCCCTGTCGGGCGTCCTGTCCTCCTTCGTCGGCCCGCAGTTGGCACGCAACCAGGAGGTGTCCTTCAACGAGACAGACGGTACCCGACTGGCGCTGTATGGCCAGGCCCAACGGGGCCGCCGCACCTTCACCAGCCAGTACCTGCTGGACCTGCCCGGCAACACCTTGCTGCTGCGCATGAACAGCTGGCGTTCGGCGCCAGACCTGTTTCCCAATGTGATGACTGCCCTCGTCACCGCCATGTCGATCGCTCTGGTCGCGGTGCTGGTGCTGCTGGGCCGCGACATGCGCCGCCGCCAGCGGGTGGAGCGCGACCTCGCCGACGCTCTCGCCTTCAGAAAAGCCATGGAGAACTCCCTGGTCACCGGCCTGCGGGCGCGCGACCTCTCCGGCCGTATCACCTATGTGAACCCGGCCTTTTGCGCCATGGTCGGCTTCAGCGCCGACGAGATCTTGGTTCGGGCCCTGCCCCCACCCTACTGGCCGCCCGACCTGGTGGAGGAATACCTGCGCCGCCATGAAAACCGGCATGCCAGGGGGCAGCAGCCGCCCCGAGAGGGCTTCGAATCCGTGTTCGTCCGCAAGGACGGCATTCGTTTCCCGGTCCTCATCATCGAGGCGCCTCTGATCAATGCCCAGGGCGAGCAGACCGGCTGGATGAGCGCGTGCCTGGACATCAGCGAGCAGCGCCGGGTGGAGGAGGTGTCCCGCGCCAGCCAGGAAAGGCTGCAGGCCACCGCCCGTTTGGCCACCGTGGGCGAGATGGCCTCGCTCCTCAGCCATGAGCTCAACCAGCCGCTGGCCGCCATCTCCAGCTACGCCACCGGCTCGCGCAACCTCCTGCAATCTGGCGATGTTCAGGGCCTCGATGGCGCGCTGCAGCGCATCGCCCAGCAGGCTGAGCGCGCTGGCAAGGTGATCCGAAGCGTCCATGACTTCCTGCGCCGTCGCGACCAGCCTCGTGAGCCCGTCCACCCGCAGGCGCTGTGGGAGGCGGTCATCCCCCTGGTGACCCTGCAGGCGCGCAAACTGGGTGTGGGCGTGGTCTCACGCATTCCCGCCGACCTGCCGCAGCTTCTCTGTGACCGCACCATGGTTGAACAGGTCCTTCTCAACCTGGTCCGCAATGCGATGCAGGCCATGGACGAAGCCGGGGTGGCCCGGCCGACCCTCACCCTTCAGGTGCGCCGGGCCGAGCGACCCGATGAGCCCGGCCGTGTCTGGCTGGAGTTTTCGGTGGCCGACATCGGGCCCGGCATTCCCGAGGGGGTAAAGA
This sequence comes from Ramlibacter sp., assembly GCA_030831585.1. GTDB lineage: Bacteria > Pseudomonadota > Gammaproteobacteria > Burkholderiales > Burkholderiaceae_C > Ramlibacter. The sequence goes on from JAURKV010000087.1 coordinate 34,286, forward strand.
GCCAGCTTTTTACCCCCTTCTTCACCACCAAAGCCGAGGGCATGGGGCTGGGTTTGTCTCTCTGCCGGACGGTGGTCGAACAGCACGGCGGGCAGTTGTCCTTCGAGCCCAACACGCCGCAGGGCACGATCTTCCGGTTCACGCTGCCCACCGCCGATCTACCCCGGGCCACGCCAGACGTGGCGACACCCTCGCATGCAACCACCCTCTGACGCCCTCATCTACCTCGTCGACGACGATGCCAGCGTGCGCGAGGCCCTGGCGTGGCTGCTGCGCTCCCGGCGCCTGGCCAGCGAGAGCTTCGCCAGCGGAGACGCCCTGCTGGCGGCCCTGCCGCCAGACTTCATGCCCCGTCAGCCTTGCTGCCTGCTGCTGGACGTACGCATGCCCGGAACCAGCGGCCTGGCGCTCTTTGAGATGTTGGAGCGACGCGGTCTGGTCGAGGTCATGCCAGTGATCTTCTTGACCGGCCATGGAGATGTGCCCACCGCGGTGGCCATGGTCAAGCGTGGTGCCTTCGACTTCTGCGAGAAGCCTTTCTCCGACAACGCCTTGGTCGACCGTATCGAGCAGGCGGTGATCCGTTCGGCCCAGGTGCTGGCCGAGCGCCAGGCCCGCGAGCAGCTGCAGGCCCGACTGGGCGATCTGACCCAGCGCGAACGTGATGTGATGGCGCTGGTGGCCAAGGGCCTGCCCAACAAACTGATCGCTGACCAGCTGGAGATCAGCGTGCGCACGGTGGAAGTGCACCGCGCCCGGGTGTTCGACAAAATGGAAGTGAAGTCGGCGGTGGAGCTGGCCAACTTGCTGCGGGAGGGGTGAGGCCGCGCAGAACCGCCCGCGCGGGCCATAACGGGCTGCCGTGGCCGCCGCTGCCGTCACCCCCGCCAAGTCTCCAGCGGCCCAACGACCTCAGTCGGCGCGACGGGCGTGCTCAGGCCACAGGCGCATGACCACTGCGCCCTCGCTCCGGTAGGCATAGCAGCTGTTGATCTGCGCGGGAACCTGGCCTGGCGTGTCGATGCGGTCCTGCCGGGGCACGACACCGCGGATGCCCTGAAACGCGGTCGTGCCGAGCGGGATGAGCATCTCCATCAGGTGTGTGCAGCTGGCGACGCCACGCAGACGCGACTTGACCGTGTTGGACCAGCCCTTGACGATCCGCTCACCCACCAGCACCTGCAGCGTCGCCTCGGCCTCTTTGCAGACGCCGTAGGGTGTGGCATCGGAGGACGCCTCCACTGCCTGCACCACATAGTCTGCCGAGACGGTCAAACGCACCCACAAATCGTGCAGATGCTGCCCGGGCGGGACGGGGACAGGCGACCCCAGTCGCTCAAAGGGGAAGGGCTTGGTATCGATGAGGCGGGCCTCCACTTCGTACAAGCCGTCGTCACGGGCGTACGCCCGCATATCGATCGAGCGGTGATGAATTTCGCGGCGAGGGGACGAGGGGGGCAGGGGCATGGACTTTTTCCAGTCTGAAGGCATCGAACGCCGGCGAGCCTGCGCCAGTTGCAGGGGCTGTCGACAAGGCCCGATTCATTTCTCGGGTGTGTCGTCCCTGGGCAGTTCGCCCTTGGGCCGGCCCGAGAACATGGTCCACCACACGATTAGGAGCAGGACCGCGAGGGCCAGCAGGGCTTCGAGCAGAATCAGGAGCATGCGAGCATTTTTGGGCAGGTGGGCGTCGACGGCCATTGTAGGGAGCGCCCTGCTGGCGCTGGCCTCCTGCGGCGGCGTGCCCCTGTTGCCGTCACAGCCAAGGCCGGCGGCTCCACCCGCGGCACCGACCCCCGCCGGTGCCCTGCCATCCCCCGAGGCGCTCCCTGCCGACACCGCCCCCCTGCCACCGCCGATCACCCAGGGCAAGAGCCGCTGGGTGCCGGTGCGCTGGCAAGAGCTCCCGGGCCTGGCCGACGACGCGCTGCACGAGGCCTGGAATGCCTGGCTCAAGTCCTGCGAGCGCCCGACGCCCCCCTGGACGGCGCTGTGCCCGCAGGTTCGACAGCTGGCCATCGCCACCCCCGCCGAGCAGCGCGCTTGGATGCTGCAGGCCCTGCGGCCGCACCGGGTCGAGCCGCTTCAGGATCCGGACCCGGGCCTGCTCACCGCCTACTACGAGCCGGTGATGGAGGCCTCGCGCCAGCCCACCGCGCGGCATCGGGTCCCGCTGTACCGTCCGCCGGCCGACCTGGCCCGGCGCAAGCCCTGGTTCACCCGGCAAGAGATGGAGACGCTGCCCGAGGCCCAGGCCGCGCTGCGCGGCCGCGAGATCGTCTGGCTGGCTGACCCCATTGACGCGTTGGTGCTGCAGATTCAAGGCTCAGGGCGGATGCGCATCACCGAGCCCGACGGCCGGCAGGTGACGGTTCGTCTGGCCTACGCGGCAACCAACGACCAGCCCTACCGCAGCGTGGGCACCTGGCTGCTGCGGCAGGGCCTGGTGCGCGACGCCTCCTGGCCCGGCATCAAGGCCTGGGTGCAGGCCAACCCTGCGAGGGTGCAGGAAATGTTGTGGTCTAACCCGCGCATGGTGTTTTTCCGCGAGGAGCCGCTCGATGGCCTAGCCGCGCAATTGGGCCCGCGCGGCGCGCAGGGTGTGGCGCTCACGCCGGGCCGCTCCATCGCGGTGGACAAGGACAGCATTCCCTTCGGCGCCCCGGTGTGGCTGGTATCCCCAGGTCCCACTGCGAACCTGCAGCGCCTGGTGCTGGCGCAGGACACCGGCAGCGCCATCGTCGGTGCGGTACGGGCCGATTACTTCATGGGCTGGGGCGCTGAGGCCGGCGAACTGGCGGGGCGGCTCAAGCAGCCGCTCAAACTGTGGGTGCTGTGGCCGCGGTGAGGAATGCCGTTCGCTCAGCGCGGATCGGCCATCAGGCGGGCCATGTGGTCCTTCCCGACACGGACGCCACGGGCCCCACTTCATTCCACAGCTTGGGCCAGCACTTCACATGAGCGCCTCCAGCTCTACAGCGTATGCTTGATGAGCTCTCTTATCCCCTTATCTTGGCCGTGACGGCGGCCACCTGCGTAGCTCGTTACTCGTTTGACCGCTACAAATAGCCCAAGACGTTATGGACACCATGGGTAGTCTCAAGCTTGCCAACATGAATCACACCCCTACCTTGTCCAAGTTGGCTGACTTAGCGCACGACTATCAATTGGCAAACGCTCCGCCAATCGTGACCGCTCGGATGCGCAACTTGCTACTCGATACCCTAGGCTGCAGCATTGCTGGACGTCACCACGAGGCCGTGCAGAAGGCCTGTGTCGCCGCGCAAGCCTTGGGCATGGACTCGCAAGTCGTGGGTTTGGGCAGCTTGCGCCGCCTGAGCCTTATGGGTGCCATGCTTGAGAGCGGTGCAGCCATCCGCGCGCTCGACTTCAATGACTTTTACTGGGGCCCTGGCATCGGCGGGCATCCCAGTGATTTGTTCGGAATCGCCTTGCCCCTGGCTCAATCTCAATCCTCGACATTGGGTGAGCTGTTGGAAGCCACGCTGGTGGGCTATGGCTTGTATCTGCGACTTCTTGATGTGATGGCCCCCCACGGGGCTTTCGATCACACCACCGCCATGACGTTGGGCTCAGCAGCCATCAGCGCACGTCTATTCAAAGCCGATCGCAACACGATGCTGCACACGCTCGCCATGGCCCTGGTGCGTGGCCCGGCTATGTGCGCCATGCGGCAAGGGGCGATCAGCGAGGCAAAAGCCACAGCGCCCGCAGTGGCGGGGATCAGCGGCTATCTGGCGGCCCAACTGGCGATGGCAGGTTTGATTGGGCCGGTTGCTGCGGTCATGGGCAAGAATGGACTGCAGGCCTTTGTCGCCGAAGGTGCGGACCTGAGTGATTTGATCCGCCAACCTTTGCTGGACCATCATCTCGACGCGGTCAGTATCAAACGCTATCCCTGTATTGGCACTGCTCAAGCCACCGTATCCGCTGCACAGGCGCTTCATGCACCGCTGCAAGAGGCCGCGTCACCCATCGAGTCGGTGCAGGTCCATTTAGGCGACAGCCCACTCATCCGGCACCAATGTTCGTCGGCCTATTTGCATCCAAACGATAGAGAAACGGCTGATCACAGCTTTTTCTCGCTGATTTCCATGACTTTGCTCGAGGGCACACTGACCCCCGATCAGTTCGATCGACGCCGATATCTCGATGCGGATGTGAAAGCCGTGTCGGAACAGTTGCATTTCCACTTTGACCTGGCGGGCGCAGAGCAGGGTTTGTTTTCAGCCCGAATCGAAGTGCGTTTGGAAAATGGAAAAAGTTTTCAAAGCCAAGCCCTTCATCCCCCGGGGCATCCCTTGCGCCCGCTGAGCGCGGAAGATTTGTCCCGCAAATTTTTTGACTGCGCCCTGCCCCACATGAGCCAAGAGAGGGCGCAAGGCTTGCTAGAGAACTGCCTGCAGGCCCCTTTGCATACACCGATATCAACCGTTTTGAGACCCCTGCAGAATTGAAATTCTCGAAAGAAGAAAGTCACCATGAGCACCCATGATCTAACCGGGCGCGTCGCGCTGGTCACCGGCAGCGCAAGACGTATTGGGCGATCCATCGCGCTTGCCCTTGCACAACGTGGCGCCCATGTGCTGGTCCACTCACAAACTGATCGCACCTCGGCTGAAGAGACGGCCCGTCAAATCCGTGCACTGGGTGTTGAGGCACAAGTTTTCTTGGCCGACATCACCCAACCGGAACAAGTGCAAGCCCTGGTGCAACACGCCGTTGACACATGGGGACGCCTCGACATTCTTGTCAACAGCGCCGCCATCCGACGGCCCGTCAAATTCGAAGACCTCACCTTCGCAGAGTGGCGACTCATCATGTCGATCATTTTGGATGGCACTTTTTTGTGCTGTCATGCCGCCGCTCCCCATCTGCGGCGCAGCGGTCACGGGCGGATCGTCAACATTGGCGGCATCACCAGCCAAATCGGAGCGCACGGGCGCGCTCATGTGGTGGCCGCTAAAGCCGGCGTGGTAGGCCTCACGAAAGCCTTGGCGCTGGACTTGGGTGATTCACAAGTCACGGTCAATTGCGTGGCGCCGGGGATGGTTGAGTCTCCCGAAGATGATGCGGTGTCGACACAGTTTCGGCGGCAGCACACCCCCTTGGAGAAAATTCCTCTCGGGCGGGCTGGAACTCCGGACGATGTGGGTCGTGCTGTCGCCGTCCTGTGCTCGGACGAATTAGCCTATGTCACAGGGCAAACCTTGCACCTCAATGGAGGTGTCTTCCTGTGGTGACAGCCACCCTGGCGGAGCACATGGCCAGCAGTGCTCAGCGCGAGCTACCGGCTGAAGTGGTCGAAAAGACGGCTCTACATATCCTTGACACCGTCGCTGCGATGGTCTCGGGCACCCGACTCGAAGGCGGCGTGCAAGCGCTCAAATGGGTCGCTCAGCAAGGTGGCAGGCCCGATGCCCTGGTTGTGGGGTCCGAGTGCCGCAGCTCAGCCGCGGACGCTGCCCTCGCCAACGGGATGTTGGCACATGCGGATGAAACTGATGACTCGCATGCCCTCTCACTCACCCATCCAGGCTGCGCCATCGTTCCCGCAGCACTTGCCGTCGGGGATTGGCGCGATGTCTCGGGTCAGGCCCTGCTACGCGCCGTCACAGTCGGATATGACGTCGGCCCCCGCATCTCCATGGCGTTAGGAGCCGCCTCGTTTTTTGACGACCATCACAGCTCGCACAGTGTGGGGGGCTTATTTGGAGCCACTGCAGCGGTTTCTTCGCTGATGGGTTTTTCAGCCCGTCAATGTGAATACATGCTGTCGTATGCGGTCCAGCAAGCCTCGGGCAACGCCTGTTGGAGACGCGATCCTGATCATGTAGAAAAGGCCTACGACTTCGGTGGGATGCCGGCCCACCATGCCGTGCTGGCGGGCACCATGGTTGCATCCGGCATGACGGGTTCTCGGCAGCCAATTGAGGGTACCCCGGGCCTGCTGGCGGCGTATCCCAAACATGCCCGCCCGGCCTTGGCGACAGAAGCACTGGGTACGCGATACGAGGTGATGAGAACCGCGATCAAAAAATGGTGTGTCGGTTCGCCAATTCAGTCAGCCCTGGATTCCTTGCTGTACTTGATGCAAAACGAAGGCCTGCGCCATGAGCAGGTCGATCGCATCGTGGTCTCCTTGCCAGTGCAATCTGCGCCCGTGGTGGACCGGCGCGAGATGCCGGCAGTCAATCTTCAATTTCAACTTTCTGTGTTGCTGCTCGATGGACATCTGAGCTTTGATTCCGGGCATAACCAGGCGCGCATGCATGAGGCCGTGGTTTTGGATCTGTGCGATCGCATCCAGATTGATCCACGTCCGGAACAAGCCTTTATTGACAACTCGCGCCAAGCCATCGTGACCGTGCATTGTCGTGATGGAAGCATAAAGAGCCATCACACCTTGCATGTTCGCGGCACCCCGGCAAACCCCATGACGCTGTCCGAAATTCAGGTCAAAGCGCAAGACTTGATGGCGCCCGTACTGGGTACCGAGCGCAGTCAACAACTCATTAGCCAACTGATACAGTTGAATGAGTTACCCCATATCAGTGTCTTGCGTCCCTTGTTGAAGCCGGCATTTTCCCTTTCACGTTGAAAGTAAGACCATGAAATCAGAACTGAATCGTCGCCAAGCGCTCTCTCTGACTTTGGGTGGACTCAGCCTGCCCTCCTGGGCACAAAGCACACGCTATCCGAATAAACCCATCCGACTGATTGTTCCGACCCCTCCCGGCGGCGGTGCCGACGCGTTTGCTCGGGTCGTCGGGCAACGTATGTCGGAGATTTTGGGTCAGCCGGTGGTGATTGAAAATCGTCCCGGGGTCGCAGGCAACCTGGCGGCTGAACAGGTCATGCGCATGCCGCCCGATGGCTACAGCCTGTTCGTTGGGGCCATTGCGACGCTGGCCATCTCGCCCGTGCTTTACGAGTCCCTCGCTTTCAATCCGATCAAAGACTTCACGCACATCACTCAGGGTGTTGTGCTGAGTAATCTCTTGGTGGCGCATCCCAGCGTGCCCGCAAACTCTGTGAAGGAGTTGATTGCCTTGGCCAAAGCCAAGCCAGGCACGATCAACTTCTCTTCATCTGGCAATGCCACAGCGGGGCACCTGGCGGGGGAGTTGTTCGGAGCGATGACTGAAACCAATATTGTTCATGTGCCGTACAAGGGCGGTGGTCCGGCATTGGCCGATTTGGTGGCCGGCCATGTCCAAATAAGTTTTGCCAGCCCACCCTCCGCGCTTCCCCTCGTCAAAGCGGGCAAGCTCAAAGTTTTGGGTGTGACCACCGATAAACGTCAACTCAGCATGCCTGATGTGCCCACCATCGACGAGGCAGGTGTCCCCGGATATTTCGCCAACAATTGGTACTGCTTTGTCGGTCCAGCCGGAATGCCAAAAGACATCGTCGCCTTGCTCAATCGAGAGTTTCGTAACGCGATGCTCGACCCTAAGGTGATGAGCACGCTGTCCGGCCAAGGCATGGTGCCCGAACCCAGTAGTCCTGAGCAGTTGACTAAATTCATCAGCCAAGAGATTGAGAAGTGGGGAAAGATCGTTCGGGCCAGGAATATCAAGCCAGACTGAACGCTCCCCTGTTGGGCGTCCCCCTTGCTTGTCCAACGAGGCGGCTTTCAATCCATGTGCCGCGTATCGCGAATTTCCGTTCATACACGCGGCGTACTTTTCGCCGACCCCAGAAGCGCTACGTGGGGGCCCGACCGCGCGAACGTGCATTCATGGATGCAACAGGGGCAGTCCCTGCCGGAGTGAAAGATCACGCCCTTCTTTGGCGCACGCCGTCTACACTGCGCCAGACCATCCCGGTGGCCCGCACGCACGGTCCATCCCGCCGCGAAGGAGACCGACCCCATGAACGCCCCTCTGCCTGAGCACATCCGCCAGGCCCTTGAGACCGTTTCCCTCGACGACAAGTACGCGCTTGACCACGGCCGCGCCTTCATGAGCGGGGTGCAGGCCCTGGTGAAACTGCCCATGCTGCAGCGCCAGCGCGACGCGCTGGTGGGCAAGCGCACCGCGGGCTTCATCAGCGGCTACCGCGGCTCGCCGCTGGGCGGTTATGACCAGGCCCTGTGGAAGGCGCGCCAATATCTCAAGGCGCAGAACATCGTCTTTCAGCCCGGGGTGAACGAAGAGCTAGCCGCCACCGCGCTGTGGGGCACGCAGCAGCTGGGCTTTGCGCCCCGGGCGCAGCAAAAGTTTGATGGCGTCTTCGGCATCTGGTACGGCAAGGGCCCGGGCGTGGACCGCTGCTCCGACGTCTTCAAGCACGCCAACATGGCCGGCACCACGCCCTGGGGTGGGGTGATCGCGGTGGCCGGCGATGACCATGTGGCCAAGTCCTCCACTGCCGCGCACCAAAGCGACCACATCTTCAAGGCCTGCGGCTTTCCGGTCTTCTTTCCGTCTTCGGTGCAGGAGATTCTTGACCTGGGCCTGCACGCCTTCGCCATGAGCCGCTACGCCGGCGTGTGGACCGGCATGAAGACCATTCAGGAGATCGTCGAGTCCAGCACCGCCGCCACCATCGACCCGCAGCGGGTGAAGATCGTCCTGCCCGAAGACTTCGCCATGCCGGCTGGCGGCGTGCATATCCGCTGGCCCGATACGCCGCTGGAGCAGGAGGCGCGCCTTTTTGACTACAAGTGGTACGCGGCCCTGGCCTATGTGCGCGCCAACCGCCTCAATCACAACGTGATCGAGGGGCCGAACGACTGCTTCGGCCTCATCGCCAGCGGCAAGGCCTACAACGATACCCGCCAGGCCCTGATGGACCTGGGCCTGCCAGACGCCGAGTGCCAGCGCCTGGGCATCCGCCTGCACAAGGTGTCGGTGGTCTGGCCGCTGGAGGCACAGACCACTCGTGAGTTCGCCACCGGTCTGCGCGAGATTCTGGTCGTGGAGGAAAAGCGCCAGGTCATCGAGTACCAGCTGAAAGAAGAGCTCTACAACTGGCGTGACGATGTGCGGCCCCACGTGCTGGGCAAGTTCGACGAGGTCGAAGGCGACTACTCCGGCGGCGAATGGTCCATGCCCAACCCGACGGCCAACACCCTGCTGCGGGCCAATGCCGACCTGTCCCCGGCACTGATCGCCCGGGCCATTGCCCGGCGGCTCAAGAAGCTGGGCGTGGACGCGGATACCGCCGCACGGCTTGACGCCCGTATGGCCGTGCTCGACGCGGCCGAGAAGTCGCTGCGGGTGATGGAGGTACAGGGCGACCGCACGCCCTGGTTCTGCTCGGGCTGCCCGCACAACACCTCGACCCGGGTCCCCGAGGGCTCGCGCGCCATGGCCGGCATCGGCTGCCATTACATGGCCCTGTGGATGGACCGCGCCACTCTGGGCTTTACCCAGATGGGGGGTGAGGGCGTGCCCTGGGTCGGCCAGGCCCCTTTCACCGACGAGAAGCATGTGTTCGCCAACATCGGCGACGGCACCTATTTCCACAGCGGCCTGCTGGCGATCCGCCAGTCCATCGCTGCCGGGGTGAACATCACCTACAAGCTCCTCTACAACGACGCGGTGGCCATGACGGGCGGCCAGCCCGTGGGCGAGCGGCCCGAGGGCCACAGCGTGGTGCAAATTGCCACCGCCCTGGTGGCCGAGGGCGCGAGCCGGCTGGTGGTCGTCACCGACGAGCCGGACAAGTACGACGGCGCGCACGACCTCCCGGGGCTCGAGGCCGTTGGCCCGCACGCACTGCGCCGCCTGCCCGAAGGGGTCGACGTTTTCCACCGCGACGACCTCGATCGCGTTCAGCGCGAGCTGCGCGAGATCCCAGGCGTCACGGTCATCGTCTACGACCAGACCTGCGCCACCGAAAAGCGCCGTCGCCGCAAGCGCGGCACGATGGTCGACCCTGCGGTGCGCGTCGTGATCAACGAGGCGGTGTGTGAGGGCTGCGGCGATTGCGGCGAGCAATCCAACTGCCTGTCGGTCGAGCCGCTGGAAACCCCCCTGGGCCGCAAGCGCACCATCAACCAGAGCAGCTGCAACAAGGACATGAGCTGCCTCAAGGGCTTTTGCCCCAGCTTCGTCACGGTGCAGGGTGGGGCGCTCAAGAAAAAACCCAAGTCGCAGGCGCCTGACCCCGCCAGCTTCGGCCCCCTGCCCGAGCCCAACCTGCCCACCCTGGAGGGCAGCGCCTATGGCATTGTGGTCGCCGGCGTCGGCGGCACCGGCGTGATCACCATCGGCCAGTTGTTGGGAATGGCCGCGCACCTGGAGGGCAAGGGCGTGGTCACCCAGGACGCGGCTGGCCTGGCGCAAAAGGGCGGCGCGACCTGGAGCCATGTGCTGATCGGCCAGCAGCCGGAGCACATCCTCACCACCCGGGTGGGGCTGGCAGCGGCCGATCTCATCATCGGCTGCGACCCCATCGTCACCGCCGGTAAGGAAACGGCTCAGCGCATCCGGCACGGTCGCACCCGGGTCGCGCTCAACGCCCACGGCACGCCCACCGCCGCCTTCGTGCACCAGCCCGATTGGGCCGACCCGGCCTCGGCTTGCACCGGCGCGCTGACCGGACTGGTGGGTGCGGATCGGCTGGGCCTGCTGCAGGCCGAGCAGATCGCCACCCGCTTGCTGGGTGACAGCCTGTTCACCAACCCGGTCATGCTGGGCTACGCCTGGCAGCGCGGCTGGATTCCGCTTGGCGAGGCGGCGCTGCTGCGCGCCATGGAGCTCAACGAGGTGGCGGTGGCGGCCAACAAGGCGGCCTTCCTCTGGGGGCGCCTGGCGGCTCACGACCCGGCGGCGGTGGACTCGCTCCTCACCCCCGCGCAGGTCGTGCAGTTCCAGCCGAGGCAGACGCTGGACGGCCTGCTGGCCCACCGCGCCACCCATCTGGCGGCCTACCAAAACGACGCCTATGCCCGCCACTACCGCGACTTCGTCGAGCGGGTCCGCTCGGCCGAGGCGCCCCTGGGCAAGACCCAGCTGACCGAGGCGGTCGCCCGCGGCCTGTTCAAGCTCATGGCCTACAAGGACGAATACGAGGTGGCGCGCCTGCACACTGACCGTGCCTTTCTGGGCCGGATCGCAGGCCAGTTCGAAGGCGACTTCAAGCTGCACTACCACCTGGCGCCGCCCCTGCTGGCCAAGACGAATGACAAGGGCGAGTTGATCAAGCGACCCTTCGGCCCCTGGATGGGGGTCGCCTTCCAGGTGCTCGCCCGCCTGAAGTTCCTGCGCGGTACCGACTTCGACCCCTTCGGCCGCAGCGCTGAGCGCCGCGGCGAGCGGGCCTTGATCGAGGCCTACCGGGCCAGCCTGGAAGAAGTGATTGCTGCGCTCGACGCCGGCAACCATGCCCGGGCGCTCGAAATCGCCCGCCTGCCCGAGCAGATTCGCGGCTTTGGCCATGTGAAGGAGCGCCACCTTGCGAAGGTGCGGCCCCAATGGGACGCGCTCATGGCCCGGTGGCGGGCCCAACGGATGTAGCCCGGCGAGCGGCGTCAGGCCTGAACCTGCGCCTCAGGCCTGCCCGTGGGCCGACGCCTTCTGCATAGCGCCCGAGCGCAGCACCTGCACGCTGGCACTGGTCGGTACGACCCGGCGCAGGGCGGCGGCGACGTCGGCTGCCGCAATCGCCCGGTAATCCCTGGGGATCAGCGGGCCGAGGCAGCGGTCCACCCACAGGCCCACGGTCTCGCCGGGCCGGTGGGGTTGGCCCAGGGACGCGCGTTCGCCCACCAAGAGGGAAGGTCGGGCGATCACCAAGCCTTCAAAGCCCAGCCCCGGCAAGGCCGCTTCCAGCTCACCCTTGACCCGGTTGTAGAAGACCCGGGACTGCGGGTCCGCGCCCATGGCGCTCACCAAGCCCGCGCGCAGGGCGCCGCTGGACCGGGCCGCCTGTGCCACCGCTAGGTTGGCGTCGAAATCCACCGCGCGAAAGGACGCCTGGCTGCCGGCGACCCGGATCGTGGTGCCCAGGGCCAAATAGACCTCGTCCGCGGCGGGCAGGGGCGGCAGTGCCGCGAAGTCGACGACATGGACGACCAGCTTGGGATGCGTGTCCGCTAACGGACGCCGCACCAGGGCGTGCACGGTGGCCACGCCGGTGTCGGCCAGCAGACCACGAAGCAGTTCACGGCCGACCAGGCCGGTTGCGCCGGCCAGGAGCACGGTCCGGCCAGTGGCGATAGACGTGGACGTGGACGTGGCGTGGGGGTGCACAGACATGTTGGGATCGCCGAAAAGAGCGGGTAGTGAACCGAATGTAAGGCCCGGCCAGACGGCGGAGCGGGACGCCCCGGTGCGCCAGGCCCGGGGAGACCCTGTGCCCGATCGCAGTTTGGGGGCGGGCCTACAATCCCCGCCAGCGCCGTCGGCCGGCGATCTGCCCCATGGCAGTTTCCGTCCGCCTGCGGCTTTGCGTGTCGATCCTTTTCGAACCAGGAGTTTCCGTGTTCATTTCTTCCGCCTACGCCCAAGCCGCCCCTGCCCCCGCCGCAGGGGGTGACATGATGTCTTCCCTCACCGGGATGCTGCCCCTGGTGCTCATGTTCGTGGTGCTGTACTTCGTCATGATCCGCCCCCAAATGAAGCGCCAGAAGGAGCACAAGGCGATGATCGAGGCCCTGGCTAAGGGCGATGAAGTCGTCTCCGCCGGTGGCGTGGCCGGCAAGATCGCCAAGTTGGGCGACAGCTATATCGGCCTCGAAGTGGCCGATGGCGTCGAGATCCAGCTCCAGCGCAGCGCTATCAGCCAAGTTCTGCCCAAGGGCACGCTCAAGTAAGGCCCGCTGGCGCTCACGGGGCCGGTGCCCCGAGTCCGCCGCGTGTCCTGGCCGTCGCGCCGCCTTCCCCGCGCCGTCCGGCTCCGCTCCCTCGGCCCAACGCATTTGCCACCATGAACCGTTACCCCCTCTGGAAGTACCTGATCCTGGTGGTCGCCCTGCTGGTGGGCGCCCTCTATACGCTGCCTAATTTCTTCGGTGAGGCGCCTGCTGTCCAGGTCTCGGCTGGCAAGGCCACCACTCGGGTCGACACCGCCACCCTGGCGCGTGTCGAGCAGGCCCTGGCCCAGGCCGGCCTCAAGCCCCACTCGATCGCGCTGGAAGGTGTTTCGGTCCGGGCGCGCATGAACAGCACCGACGACCAGCTCAAGGCCAAGGACGCGATCCAGCGCGCCCTGGTGCCTGACCCGGCCAATGCGCCCTATGTGGTTGCCCTTAACCTGATCCCGGCCTCGCCGGCCTGGCTGTCGGCCATTCATGCGGCGCCCATGTATCTGGGCCTGGACCTGCGCGGCGGCGTGCACTTCATGCTCCAGGTCGATATGCAGGCCGCACTCACCAAGCGGGCCGAGTCCTACGCTGGCGATTTGCGCACGCAGCTGCGTGAAGCCAACATCCGGCACGCCGGCATCACCCGCAACGGCCAGTCGGTCGAGGTGCGCTTCCGCGAGGCGGCGGTGATGGAGCAGGCCCTCAAGCTCGTGGCCACCCAGTTCCCAGACCTGGCCACCACCAGCGGCCCGGACGGCACCGACTACCGCATCAGTGCCACCATCAAGGCCGAGGCGGGCCGCAAGGTGCAAGAGCAGGCGCTCAAGCAGAACATCACCACCTTGCACAACCGGATCAACGAGCTGGGCGTGGCCGAGCCGGTGATCCAGCAGCAGGGCCTCGACCGCATCGTGGTGCAGTTGCCGGGCGTGCAGGACACCGCCAAGGCCAAGGACATCCTGGGCCGCACCGCCACGCTCGAAATGCGCATGGTCGACGACAGCGCGGAGGCCCGCGCCGCCGAGCAGGGCAGCGGCCCGGTGCCCTTTGGCGCCGAGCGCTATTTCGAGCGGGATGGCCGCGCGGTCATCGTCAAGAAGCAGGTCATCCTCTCCGGCGACAGCCTGACCGATGCCCAGCCGGGCTTCGACTCGCAGACACAGCAGCCCAAGGTCGACCTCACCGTTGACGCCAAAGGCGGCCGCATCATGCGCGACACCAGCCGTGAGAACATCCGCAAGCGCATGGCGATCTTGCTGTTCGAGAAGGGCAGGGGCGAGGTGCTCACCGCACCGGTGATCCAGGGTGAACTGGGCAACCGTTTCCAGATTTCCGGCTCGATGAGCGTGACCGAGGCCAATGACCTGGCGCTGCTGCTGCGCGCCGGTTCGCTGGCCGCGCCGATGGAGATCATCGAGGAGCTGACCATCGGGCCCAGCCTGGGCGCCGAGAACATCGCCAAGGGCTTCAACAGCGTGATCTGGGGCTTTGTCGCCATCGTTGCCTTCATGGCGATTTATTACATGCTGTTCGGCCTGTTCTCCGGTCTGGCGCTGGCGGTCAACCTGCTGCTGCTGGTGGCCATCTTGTCCATGTTGCAGGCCACGCTCACCTTGCCAGGTATGGCTGCAATGGCCCTGG
>JAURKV010000088.1 GCA_030831585.1 Ramlibacter sp.
AATTCCGCGCGGCGGCCCTCGGCCTTCTTCAGTTCGCTGTCCAAAATGTAGCGAGCGTCGGCATCGCGCGCGCGCTGCTCGACGCTGTCCACCCGCGATCCGCTGGAGGCCGGCGCAGGAACTGGGCCGGCGCCCGTGCTAGTGGCCGCACTGGGCGGGCGCACCGGTGCCTGCTGCACCCGGGTGCCGGGCACCACGGTGATGTTGCCGCCCTCAAGCGGCTTGCAGCCCTTGGCCTGGGCCTCGACCGCATCGTTGGTGTAGGCGTTGCCGCATCGGTAGATGCGGGTGCCGCCAGAGGGAGCGCCCTGGGCGTGGACCACCACCGAGGCAGCGGCCACCAGGAGGACGGGCAGGAACTTCATGGGTAGCGGCCTTATCACATGCATTCTTGTGTATGCAGTATGGCCCAAAGCCGGCCAAAAGAAAAAGGGCGGCTTGCGCCGCCCTTTGATGCATCGCCCTTTCGGGCAAGCCTTGACCCCGGAGGGATCACAGGCTGTAGTACATGTCGAACTCGATCGGGTGCGTCGTCATGCGGAAGCGGGTCACTTCCTGCATCTTGAGCTCGATGTAGGCGTCGAGCATCGAGTCGGTGAACACGCCACCCTTGGTGAGGAAGCCGCGGTCCTTGTCCAGGCATTCCAGAGCCTGGTCCAGGCTGTGGCAAACGGTCGGGATCTTTGCGTCTTCTTCCGGGGGCAGGTGGTACAGGTCCTTGGTGGCAGCCTCGCCCGGGTGGATCTTGTTCTCCACACCGTCCAGACCGGCCATCAGCAGGGCGGCAAAGCCCAGGTAGGGGTTCATCAAGGGGTCCGGGAAGCGGGCCTCGATGCGACGGCCCTTCGGGTTGGCCACGAAGGGGATGCGGATCGACGCAGACCGGTTGCGCGACGAGTAGGCCAGCTTGACCGGCGCCTCGAAGCCGGGGACCAGGCGCTTGTAGCTGTTGGTGCCGGGGTTGGTGATGGCGTTGAGCGCGCGGGCGTGCTTGATGATGCCGCCGATGTAGAACAGCGCAAACTCGGACAGGCCGGCGTAGCCGTCACCGGCAAACAGGTTCTTGCCGTCTTTCCACACTGACTGGTGCACGTGCATGCCCGAGCCGTTGTCGCCCACCAGGGGCTTGGGCATGAAGGTGGCGGTCTTGCCATAGGCGTCGGCCACGTTCTGGATCACGTACTTTTGCAAGATGGTCCAGTCAGCGCGGCGCACCAGGGTATTGAACCGGGTGCCGATTTCGTTTTGACCAGCGCCTGCCACTTCGTGGTGGAACACTTCAACCGGAATGCCCACCGACTCGAGAATGAGCGACATTTCGGCGCGCATGTCCTGGGTGCTGTCGACCGGGGGAACCGGAAAGTAGCCGCCCTTGACGGTCGGACGGTGGCCCTTGTTGCCGCCCTCGATCTGCTTGCCGGTGTTCCAGGAAGCCTCGTACTCGTCGACCTTCACGAAGGAGCCCGACATGTCGGCGCCCCAGCGAACGTCATCAAAAATGAAGAACTCAGGCTCGGGTCCGAAGTACGCGGTGTCGCCCAGGCCAGAGGCCTTGAGGTAGGCCTCGGCGCGCTTGGCGATCGATCGGGGGTCGCGATCGTAGGACTTGAGGTCTGCCGGCTCCAGCACGTCGCAGGTGAGGATCAGCGTGGGCTCTTCGAAGAAGGGGTCAAGGTTGGCCGTGTCCGGATCGGGCATCAGCAGCATGTCGGAGGCTTCGATGCCCTTCCAGCCGGCGATGGACGAGCCGTCGAAAGCATGGCCATGGGCGAACTTGTCTTCGTCGAAGTGCGAGATCGGCACGGTCACGTGCTGCTCCTTGCCGCGGGTATCGGTGAAGCGGAAGTCAACAAACTTGACTTCGTTTTCCTTCACCATCTTCATCACGTCGGCGACGGTCTTGGCTGCCATCAGAGGTTCTCCTGGTTTCGATGGTTGTTGATCAATACGGTGCATTGGATGCAGATTTCGTGCCACTCGGACGAGGCCGTCAGCTGAACTGCACAGCCTGCGATTGTCGCCTATCCCAGGGGCGACTTTGACCCGGACGTGAGCACCGGGCCTCTCCGCCACTCAACCCGGACCGTCTGGCGCACCAAACTGGGGCGCCATAGTGCACCAAATTGGGATCACCCGCCCCGCACCAACTCTGGGCCCAGTTGCACCGGGAAGGCGCGCAGCCCTTCCCGCAATTGCTGATAGGCCGGCTCGACCGCTGCCGGCTCCCCCTTGACCCCGAGGTCAATGTGCCGGCCCCACTGCGGATGGTCGACGCTGGGCAGGCTGAACACCTTGACCTGCGGGTGGTCACGCTCCACCGCTTCCATCAGGGGCGTGAGGGTGGCCTCGATGCCCGCGAGAACGATGACCGACTTTTCCAGATAGGCCGAGCGGCGAAAGCGGTCGGCGTAGTGCGTATCGAGCACCCACTCGATCATCGGCCAGGCCATCACCGGAAAGCCCGGCACGAAATGCACATGGCCCACACTGAAACCGGCGACCTTGTTGTAGGGGTTGGGGATGATGCTCGCGCCTTCGGGGAACACCGCCATGTTCAGGCGGTGGACGTTGTCTGGTCGTTCCGGGTCGTAGGGCACGCCTTGCTCGCGCGCCTGATCCCGCATACGTTCACGCAACAGCGCCGCGGCCTCCGGCTGCAGAGCCAGCGGGCGCCCGAGAGCGGCTGCGGCGCACTGCCGGGTATGGTCATCGGGTGTAGCGCCAATGCCGCCGCAGGAGAAGACAGGCATCGGTCCCGCGAACGCGCGCCGCAGTGTGTCGGTGATTCGCTCAGGCGAGTCGCCCACGTACTCTGCCCAAGCCAGTTGCAGGCCACGCGCCGAGAGCAGTTCGATCACCTTGGCCATGTGCTTGTCGGCGCGCTTGCCCGAGAGAATTTCGTCGCCGACGATCACCAAACCGAATTCGTTGTTCATCTTGATCCTTATGCCTTTCCTGCCAGCCGCTTGAGCCCCAGCCACTGCTGCGCCCAAAAGCCCCGGCCATAGTCCCTGCCCCGCTCGACCTGGTCTCGCAAGCCCGTAGGGTCGTAGCAGTCCTCGAAATTCGCGGTGCCAAACATCAGGTCCCACCAGGGCAGCAGCACACCGAAGTTACATCCGCCCAGCACCTCTTTGCGCGCCAGTCCGGGTGTGTCGCCGGCCACCCGGGTCTCGTGTCCGATGCCCACCGCATGGTGGCGCCGGTGAAAGCGGGGGCTGACCCACAGCCGCTCGCCCCAGCGCCCGAAGGCCAGGCGCAGGTTGGCGTGCTGCAGGTTTTCACAGAGCTGGCTGATCGCCACGATGGCCACGAACTGCCCCGGCGCCACGCCGATGACCTGCGCCAACATCACCAGCAGGGCATCGACCACCAAGTCGTCGAGCAGGTGGTTGCGGTTGTCGCTCCACATCGTCATCTGCCGCTGCGAGTGGTGTAGCGCGTGCAGCGACCACCAGGCGTGAACCGAATGCTGGCCGCGGTGGATCCAGTACTGGGCGAAGTCGAAGGCCAAAAAATACAGCGCGAAGCTCACCCAGGGGATGTCGCTCACTCCGGGCCAGAGTTGGTCCAG
>JAURKV010000089.1 GCA_030831585.1 Ramlibacter sp.
GACTGGGTCGGCGGTTTCGATCTGCCTTTCGGCTTGCCGCGCGAGTTGGTCGAGTCCCTGAATTGGCCAACCGACTGGGCCGGCTGCATGGACCACTACTGCGGCCTGTCC
This sequence comes from Ramlibacter sp., assembly GCA_030831585.1. Taxonomy (GTDB): domain Bacteria; phylum Pseudomonadota; class Gammaproteobacteria; order Burkholderiales; family Burkholderiaceae_C; genus Ramlibacter. Next base: position 112 of record JAURKV010000089.1, read on the forward strand.
CGCGCCGAGATTCGCGAGCGCTTCGCCGCCTTTTGTGCGGCGCGGCCTGCAGGTGGCAAGTTCGCCCATCGGGCCTTTGACCGACTGGCAGGTTCGAGTCCGTCGATGAAATGGGTCAATCCCCCGGTGGCCTTCATGCTGCACGCGGCGGTGCCTCTGCTGCGGCAGGCTGGTGTGGATTTGCCGGGGCTATGCGCAGGAGACCCGCGGCGGGTGGCGCTTGAGGCCTACCCGGGCTTGCTGGCGCGCGAGTTGATCGGCCGGCGCAGCTACAAAAGCGACGACCGCGCCAAGCAGACACCGGAGCGCCTGATTGCGCGCAAAGACCTGGTCTGTGCCCTCGAAACCGGTCAGAGCCGGCTTGGCCTGCGTCTGCGCCTGACCCATTCCCAGCGCGACGCCCTTGCCGAGGACGCCAGCGGCGATCGTCTGGACGCGGTGCTGTGCTTGATGCAGGCGGCCTGGGGCGAGCTTCAGGGCCCGCCGCGTTGGGGCTTGCCAGCGCAGGTCGATTCGCTGGAAGGCTGGATCGTCAGCGCCTGAGGCAAGCGGACGGTCCTCACTGGCGGCCGACCTTCTTGGGCGACCGACAGACATGGCCGAGCCCGCTTTGCTCAGGGCCGCACGACGAGCAGATTGCGCACGCTCTTGACGCCTTTGCTGCCCCTCGCCAGGGTCTCGGCCTGCGACTTTTCTGCCGCTGTTTTGGCAAACCCTGAGAGGATCACGTGGCCCTCCTGGGTGTCGACATCGATCGCCATCGCGCTGGTGCTTTTGTCCCCCACCAGGCTGGACTTGACCGAGGCGGTGATGGTCTTGTCGTCGATGTAGGTGCCGACGGATTGCTGGCCCTGGAGGACCGAGCAGCCACCGGTGGCCAGCGTCATGCCCCCGAGCAGGGCCAGAACCAGAACCCATTCAGGCTGGCTCAGGGAGGTGGATCTCGGCGTCAAGCTGCGCAATGTCATGGGGATCTCCTTCAAAGGTGGCGGGGAAGGTCTGACCCGGCCTGGGTGGGAAGATGGGCCATCGGGCGTCCCCCGGGTCTGGCGGACGAAAGCGGTGTCGGCGTCAGGTGGGCGCGGGGCTCAGTCGTGTTCGTTGCGGTTGCGGATGCTGAGGATGAGCGCCGCCAGGGCCCCGCCAGCCGCCGCGGCGATGAGCGCAGAGCGCAGGGGCTGGTCGGACACATAGCGGCGGGTGGCTTCTGCGTAATGCCCCATGTGCCGCTGCGCAGCGCTGGTGGTCTCGGCCACCCCCTCTCTCAGGTCTCGCATCCGGCTGGCCGCACGTTCGAGCCCCTGGGCCGCGAACTCGCGCGCGCTGTCAGCCCAGCGGTTGCCCGCGTGGCCGACCTCATCGGACCAATGCTGCGCACGCTCGCGTGCTGCGTGACGGGAGGCGATGCGGAACGGGTGATTGAACATAGGCGAACCTCCGGTGGCTTGATCTGCGGGTGCCTCCGGCGGCTGGGCCGCAGGGCAGGGGAGTCCACGCTAGGCCGCGCTGTCCCCTCACTTGATAGGCGCGTGACCTGTGATGCCGTGCGACCGCGTCCCTGTACCGGGTAGGCCCGCGTGCTGCTGCTGCCCTTTGCGCAGATCATGCGGCCGAGTCATCCCGCCCAGACCTGCGTGACTCGGCCAAAGGTCTCCATTACCACTCGTTAATGAATAGAATGGGATTCATTCTTGTGGTCGTTTGTGGTGCGAATGAGGTATTTCGAGGGGTTTCGGAACTGTGTCGGGACCACCCCTCCCACGGACCCATCGACCGACACAGGGATGCCGTCAAGGAAAGAGTGTTCAGATGATCAAAGTCGGTATCGTGGACGACCATGCCATCGTGCGGTCGGGCCTCAAGCAGTTCTTCTCCGAGCAGGTCGACCTGCGGGTGGTGGGCGAGGCGGCCAGCGGCCGGGAGGCCATCTATCTGGTGCGCACCACAGAGCTCGATGTGCTGGTGATGGACCTGTCCATGCCCGGTCAGAGCGGCATCGACGCGCTAGGCATGATCCGCGCGAAGGCGCCGGACGTCGGCATCCTCATCCTCTCCGGTTATCCGGAGGAGCATTACGCGATGAATCTCATTCGCCAGGGGGCCAGCGGCTACCTCAACAAGGAATGCGAGCCGATGGAAATCGTCAACGCCATCCGCACCATCTCTCTGGGCAGGCGCTACATCTCGCCTGCGGTCGCCGAGTTGTTGGCACAGCAGCTCAATCGCAAGGAAGGTGGCGCGCCGCATGAGCAGTTGTCGGAGCGCGAGTTCCAGGTCTTCCTCAAGCTGGCCAAGGGCGAAACGGCAGGCGACATCGCCCGGGCGCTTTCGCTCTCGGTCAAAACGGTGAGCACCTACCGCACCCGGCTGATGGAAAAGATGAGCCTCTCCTCCAACAGTGACCTCACCTATTACGCCCTCAAGAACAAGCTGATCGACTGAGTTCCCAGCCAGGCGGCCGGCCCGCCTACAGGCGTCGGCAAGCCACGCTGACCCCGCCGGCGCCCTGTCGCATCTCACACTGTCGGAAATACTCACAGCCCCGAGCTTGGGCTGCCTCTTTCACCTCAGTTCCAGGATGCGACGTGCAAACCGTTACCACCGGCTTCGTTCTCTTTTTTGGCACCTTGCTGCTGGCGGCGCTGCTGGCGCTGGCCACGGGTTTGCGATGAGTGCGCGGGCTCGGCTCAGTGGGGGCCACAGACCGGGCAGGCCACCTGGCGTGGCACCCGGACCTCGCTCCACTGCAGACGCAGGCTGTCGAACATCAGCAGCCGGCCGGTCGATGGCTGGCCGATACCCGCCAGCAACTTGAGTGCCTCGGCGGCCTGCAGGCTGCCGATCACTCCGACCAGAGGCGCAAATACGCCCATGGTGGCGCACTGCACCTCTTCGGGCGCCTGCGAAGGCGGGAACAGGCAGGCGTAGCAGGGCGCTTCGGCTTGGCGCGGGTCGAACACGGCCAACTGGCCGTCGAAACGCAGTGCCGAGCCCGAGACCAGCGGCACCCGGTGGCGCACGCTGGCCGCGTTGACGGCCTGCCGGGTTGCGAAATTGTCCGAGCAGTCCAGCACCAGATCGCAGGTGGGCAGCAATGCGTCGAGCAGGGCATCGTCGGCGCGCGCCGCCAGGGCCTGGACCTGGACCCCCGGGTTGAGTGCCGCCACCGCCGCGCGGGCGGACTCGACCTTGGGCTGGCCGACCCGGTCGGTGGCATGGGCGAGCTGGCGCTGCAGGTTGGTGAGATCTACCCGGTCCGGGTCGACGAGGGTCAGGCGGCCAACCCCGGCACTGCCCAGGAACAGCGCCACTGGCGAGCCCAGGCCACCGGCGCCGATCACGACCGCATGAGCCGACAGCAGGCGCGCCTGCCTCTCCACCCCGATCTCATCGAGAAGGATGTGGCGTGAGTAGCGCAAGAGCTCGTCGTCGTTCATGTGTCGTTGGCGGGCACGAGGCCTGGGGGGGCAGGCACATCTGCGAGGAAACAGTCTGCAAGGAGCCGGGTGAAAGCCGAAAAATGCCAAGAAGAATCTGGGGACTCGCCGGAAAAAAGCCGGCCCGGGGCCGGCTTTGCCAAGTGCGCGTTCAGGCGCTCAGTTGTCCTTTTTCTGGTCCTTGCTGGCAACGACTTGGGTCTTGCTCACAACGACCGGGCGTCCCTTGAGGTGGTTGATTGCCTGGATCAGCTGGAAGTCTTTCGGGCCGCCGAACTCCGGCGCGAGGGTGCGCTCAGAGGGCGGCTTGCGGGCCTCTTCTTCGGCGCGCTTGCGCGCTGCTTCGCGTGCGGCCTCGAGCGCGGTGTTGCGAGCCTCGGCGGCGCCTTGGTTGTTCCCCAGGTGTTTTTCCAGGTCAGCCTCGCGGGTGCGCAGCACGGCAAAGATGTTGCCCTCAGCGCTCTCGTCCACCAGCACGTCGGGAACGATGCCGCGTGCCTGGATCGATTTGCCGCTGGGTGTGTAGTAGCGCGCGGTGGTGAGCTTGAGGCCGGTGTCGGGGCCCAAGGGGCGCACCGTCTGCACCGAGCCCTTGCCGAAGGTCTGGCTCCCCATGATGGTGGCACGCTTGTGGTCCTGCAGGGCGCCAGCCACGATCTCGCTGGCCGAGGCCGAGCCTTCGTTGACCAGCACCACCAGCGGTACGCTCTTGAGGGCCGCTGGCAGCTTGCGCAATGGGTCGTTACCGGGGCGGCGCAGGTAGAACTCGGGCGCTGCCTTGTAGACGAACTTGCTTTCAGCCAGTTGCCCGTTGGTGGAGACCACGGTCACATTCTCCGGCAGGAAGGCTGCCGAAACCGCGACCGCAGCGTCGAGCAGGCCGCCCGGGTCGTTGCGCAGGTCCAGCACCAGACCCTTGAGCTGGGGCTCGGCCTTATAGATTTCTTCCAGCCGGCGCACGAAGTCTTCGACCGTGCGGTCCTGGAACTGCGTCAGCCGGATCCAGCCGTAGCCGGGCTCGATGACCTTGCCCTTGACCGAGACGGTCTTGATCTCTTCGCGGGTGATGGTGACGGTGAAGGTCCGGTCCTCGGACTTGCGCAGCACGGTCAGCACGACCTTGGTATTGGGCTCGCCGCGCATGCGCTTGACGGCCTCATTCAGGGTCATGCCCTTGACCGGCGTTTCGTCGACCCGGGTGATCAGGTCATTGGGTTGCAGGCCGGCACGGAAGGCAGGCGAGCCCTCGATTGGGGACACCACCTTGACCAGACCGTCCTCTTGCGAGATCTCGATGCCCACGCCGACGAAGCGGCCACTGGTGCCTTCGCGGAATTCCTTGAAGGACTTCTTGTCGAAGTACTGGGAATGCGGATCCAGACTGGCCACCATGCCGGTGATGGCCTCGCTGATCAGCTTTTTCTCGTCGACTGCCTCGACGTAGTCGCTCTTGACCATGCCAAACACGGCGGCGAGCTGCTGCAGCTCTTCGAGTGGGAGCGGCGCGAGGGCGCCACGGGCAACCGTCTGCAAAGAGACAGTGGTCAGGGCGCCGGCAAACGCGCCCACGGAAATCCAGCCAGCGATCTTGAGTTTCTGACGCATGGGGGTGAGAGGTATTTTGGTTCCTGATCCTCAGGACTCAATATACACCCGGGGTCGGCCCCCGACACCTGCCTGGCGCCCGATGTCCGAGTCGACGGCCGGGCCTTCGGTCGGCGCCCAGCCAGATGTCCAGACGCCCCAGCCCCGCGGTTCAGGCCTCAGGGGCTCGCCGCCTCAGGCCTTGCCCTGCGCGGCGACGGCGGCGGCTGCCCGCGCCGCGGCTTCGGCGTCGCCCAAGTAGTAATGACGAAGCGGCTTCATCTCGGCATCGAACTCGTAGACCAGCGGGATGCCGTTGGGGATGTTCAGGCTCACGATGTCGCTGTCGGAGATGCCGTCCAGGTGCTTGATCAGGGCGCGGATCGAGTTGCCATGGGCCGCCACCACCACCCGCTTGCCGGCGCGGATTGCCGGTGCCATGGACTCATTCCAGAAGGGAACCACCCGCGCCACCGTGTCTTTGAGGCATTCGGTGAGGGGGGTGCCCTCGGAGCCCAGGTCCGCGTAGCGGCGGTCACCGCGCTCGCTGCGCGGGTCTGCGGGGTCCAGGGCCGGCGGCGGCGTGTCGTAGCTACGGCGCCAGATCAGCACCTGGGCGTCGCCAAACTGCTTGGCCATGTCGGCCTTGTTCAGACCCTGCAGGGCGCCATAGTGACGCTCGTTGAGGCGCCAGCTGTGCACCACCGGTAGCCAGGTGCGGTCCATCTCGTCCAGGGTGTGCCAGAGCGTTCGGGTGGCGCGCTTGAGGACGCTGGTGAAGCACAGGTCGAAGTCGTAGCCCTCGGCCTTGAGCAGGCGGCCGGCCGCCTTGGCCTGGTCGACTCCGGTGGGGGTCAGGTCGACGTCGGTCCAGCCGGTGAATCGGTTTTCGAGGTTCCAGGTCGATTCGCCGTGACGAATCAGGACAAGTTTGTACATGGGCAAGCGCCTGTGGAGGGAAGGGGATAGTCCGGGATTTTAGAATCAGGGGTTTCCACCCCCTCGCGTCCCTCATCCGGACCGCCTTCCCGTGAAATTTCTCATCGACAACTGGATGCTGCTCTCCGTGGCCCTGACCTCTGGTCTCATGCTGCTCGTGCCCGTGATCCGTGGGGGCGTCGGCGCGGGCCTGACTCCGGCGGCCGCCGTTAACCTTATCAACCGCGAGAAGGCGATGGTCGTGGATGTGTGCAGTGCCCAGGAGTTCGCCGCCGGTCACATCACCGGCGCTCGCCACATTCCCTTGGCCGAATTGTCCAGCCGTCTGCCCGAGCAGGTGAAGAACAAGTCGCTGCCCCTGCTGATGGTCTGCGCCAGCGGCGCACGGGCCCGCAAGGCCGCAGACACAGCCCGTCGCCTGGGCTACCCCAACGCCCAAGTGCTGGCTGGTGGCCTGCGCGCCTGGAAAGACGCCAACCTGCCTGTCCTGAAGTCCTGAGGAGTCGGTCACCATGCAAGCCGTGAAGATGTACACCACCGCCGTCTGCCCTTACTGCGTGCGTGCCAAGCAGTTGCTTAAGGCGCGTGGCGTTGATGCGATCGAAGAGATCCGCATCGACACCGATCCCACCCGCCGCGACGAGATGATGGCGCTGACCCAGCGCCGCACCGTACCCCAGATTTTCATCGGCGACACCCATGTCGGAGGTTGCGACGACCTGGTGGCGCTCGATGGCCGTGGCGGTCTGATGCCGCTGCTGCAGGGCGCCTGACATAATCCGCCGACCCGCCATCCTGGTCCCGCTTCAGTTGCAGCAGGACCGCTTCCACACGAGAAAACTTCCATGTCCGACGCCCAGGCCCCCGTGTTCCAGATCCTCACCGTGTACCTGAAGGAGGCATCGGTCGAGCAGCCCAATTCCCCTGCAATTCGCCTGGAGCAGCAGGAAGCCCCGGCGATCGATATCCAGCTGGGCGTGGAGGCGCAGCAGGCGGGCGAGGGTTTGTTTGAGGTCTCGGTCGGCGCGACTGTCACCGCCAAGGTGGGTGACCGCACCCTGTTCCTGGTCGAGTGCAAGCAGGCCGGGCTGTTCGAGATCCGCGGTTTCGACGACGCGCAGGTGGGCGGCCTGGTCGGCGCCATGTGCCCGCAAATCGTCTTTCCTTACCTGCGCAGCAACGTGAGTGATCTCACCACCCGCGCTGGCTTCCCACCGGTGACCCTGGCCGAGATCAACTTCCAGGCTATGTACGAGCAGCAGCAGGCCGCCCAGCAGGGCTCGCCCATCATCACCAACGCCTGAGCAAGAAGCTGCAGACGAACGCGTCATGCCCGCTCATCCTGCTTGCCTGAGCATGCTGGGTCCGCCCCTCGTGTCTCGTCTGGGCCCGGGACTGTGCGCATCCTGATACTCGGCGCTGGCGCCTGGGGCACGGCCCTGGCGGTGAGCGCCGCCGGCCGGCACCCGGTCACCCTCTGGGCACGCGACACGGCCCAAGTCGCGCAGATGCGTCAAGCGCGAGAAAACGCCCGCTACCTGCCTGGTATTGGCTTTCCCGAGCATCTTCAGGTAGAAGGCCCGGCTGCCGGCGCGCTCGACCGCCTCGCCGCCGCGCATGATCTGGTCATCATCGCCACCCCCATGGCCGGCCTGCGCGGCATGTTGCAGGCCCTGGCCGAGGTTCGGGTTCCGCTGGCCTGGCTGTGCAAAGGTTTCGAGGCCGGCGGTCCGTCGACAGGTGGCCTGATGGGGCACGAGATCCAGGCCGAAGTGGCGCCCGGCCTCCAAGCTGGCGCGCTGAGCGGCCCCAGTTTTGCCCTCGAGGTTGCCCGCGGCCAGCCGACTGCCCTGGTCGCGGCCAGCCCCCATGCGGCGGTACGCGAGGCCCTGGTGGCCGCTTTCCACAGCCCGAGCCTGCGTGTCTACGCCAACGACGACCTTGCCGGGGTCGAGGTCGGTGGGGCGGTCAAGAACGTGCTGGCGATTGCCACCGGTTTGTGCGACGGCCTTGGGCTCGGGCTCAATGCCCGCGCCGCGCTCATCACCCGCGGCCTGGCCGAGATCAGCCGCCTCGGCTTGGCGCTGGGCGCGCGGGCAGAGACCTTCATGGGTCTGTCGGGCCTGGGCGACCTGGTGCTGACCGCCACCGGAGACCTGTCCCGCAACCGCAGGGTGGGCCTGCTGCTGGCGCGGGGGCAGACACTGGGTCAGGCGGTGGAGTCCCTGGGCCATGTGGCCGAAGGCGTCTACTGCGCCCGAACCGTGGTGCAGCGGGCGGCCTCCCTGGGGGTTGACATGCCCATCGCGCAGGCGGTGGTAGGCCTCTTGGACGGTCGGCTGCAACCAGCCGAGGCCCTGTCGGTGCTGATGGGGCGCGAGGCGCGCGCCGAGGGTCGGGGCTGAACTCGCTGCTGAGGGACTGGAGCTTGCCCTTCTCGGGAAGCCCGTGGTGCCATTCAGTCCGGCAACTGACCTGAGCTCGGCCCTAAACCCAGCCCTAAACCCAGCCCTAAACCCTGAAGCAACGCCTGCCGTACATCGTCGGTGCTGGCGGGGCGCACCACCCGAGCCACTTCCTGGCCGTCACGCAGCAAAACCAGCGTGGGCCAGAGCTTGACGCCGAAGGCCCGTCCGAGGCGCCGGCCCTTGCCGTCTTCTTCCTTCAGGTGCCGCAGGCCGGGGTGTTCTGCCAGGGCCGCCTCAATATGCGGCTGGGCGCCCTGGCACCAGCCGCACCAGTTGGTGCCGAAATCCAGGAGGGTGGGGCCCGGCAGGGCCTCGATGTGTTCGCGGGTGGTGCCCAGGTCCTGATAAGGGGTGCGCATGAGGCGCATTGTGCCGCCAGCCCCTGAGGTCGCTTGTCCCGGGTCGGCCGGGGTCGCTGCCGGCAGGCTATGCTCACGGGATAGTTAGATTTTTCGGCTGCTCCTGCGCGGTGCTCCCCGCCACTGCGAAAATGGTGCGAAACCCGGTGTCGACCGCATCGCCACCGCCACCCCGACCCAGGACGCCCTAGCGACCGACCTTTACATGCGATTCAAGAAATTGTGATGAGCGCCGCCACTTTTCTCGCCCCGGCGCCGCTCAAGGATGTCGAGTACGAGCAACCCGAAGGCGACGCCTGCTCCACCCGCCATGCCTGGGCCCGCGTGCCCACTGAACCCTCGCAGGCCGAGCGCGCTGCGCTCAAGGACCGCATCCGCCGCCTGCTCAAGGAGCGCAACGCGGTCATGGTCTCGCACTACTACGTGCATCCCGACCTGCAAGACCTGGCCGAGGAAACCGGCGGCCTGGTGAGCGACTCGCTCGAGATGGCCCGCTTCGGCCGTGACCATGCGGCGCAGACCCTGGTGGTCTCCGGCGTGCGCTTCATGGGCGAGACTGCCAAGATTATTTCCCCCTCCAAGCGCGTGCTCATGCCGGATCTCGACGCGACCTGTTCGCTGGACCTGGGCTGCCCGATCGATGAATTCAGCGCCTTCTGCGACCAGCACCCCGACCGCACCGTGGTCGTTTACGCCAACACCAGCGCCGCGGTGAAGGCGCGGGCCGACTGGGTGGTCACCTCCAGCTGCGCGCTGGAGATCGTCTCTGCCCTTCGGGACAAGGGCCACAAGATTCTCTGGGCGCCTGACCGCCATCTGGGCGACTATGTGCGCCGACAGACCGGCGCCGACATGGTGTTCTGGAACGGCTCGTGCATCGTTCACGACGAGTTCAAGGGCTTCGAACTCGGCGACCTGAAAAAGCACCACCCCGACGCCAAGATCCTGGTGCACCCCGAGGCGCCAGCCGAGGTGATCGCCCAGGCCGACGCGGTGGGCTCCACCTCCGGCATCTTGCAGGCCGCACGTGATTTGGACGCGCGCGAGTTCATCGTCGCCACCGACAACGGGCTGATGCACAAGTTGCGCGCGCTCAATCCGGGCAAGGTCTTCATCGAGGCTCCCACCGCGGGCAACAGCGCCACCTGCAAGAGCTGCGCGCATTGCCCGTGGATGGCCATGAACGGCCTGGCCGACCTCGCCCGCGTGCTGGAAACGGGCGCCAACGAGATCACGGTCGACACCGCCATCATTGACCGGGCACGCCTGCCGATTGACCGCATGCTGGCCTTCACCGCCGCCCTCAAGAACGGCCAGCCGGCCGGCGCGCTGGTGCCTGATCTCGGCGCGGTCTGAAAAGGCCTAGCGCCTGGGGCCCAGCACCGTCGGTCCGGCCTCGGTCAGGGTGTCCGGATGGTCCTGGTTGAAATGCAGTCCCCGGCTTTCCTGCCGCCGGCTCGCCGATCGAACGATGAGGGCCGCAACTTCAAGCAGGTTGCGTAGCTCGAGCCCGCTGCGGCTGGGCGTGTCGGCCGACAACATGGGGTCGGCTGCCTGCTGCAGCCGTCTGATGCGACATGCTGCATTTGCCAACTGCGCGTCGCTGCGAACGATGCCCACGTCCTCCCACATGCAGCGGCGCAATGCCTCTTGGGCTTCGGCGACCTGCTGCGGCTCCTTGTTGTTGCCGTGAAGCGACTGCTCTGGCCTCGATGCCACTGGCCACATCTGCGGCGCCGCAGTCGCAGCAGTTGACGCAGATGTAGCCATTGCTGCAGTCGAAATTTCTGGAGCCGTCAATCTCGGTTCGAGGGGCGTCTTCAGCGGGTGGACCAGCGGGTGGGCCAGCGGGTGGGCCAGGATGTCTCACGCCGCGGAGCGCGCCAGAACGACGCACTCGAGCAAGGAGTTGCTCGCCAGTCGGTTGGCGCCCTGCAGACCGGGGCAGGCAGTCTCGCCAATAGCGTAGAGGCCAGCCAGGTCGGTCCGGCCAGACAGGTCGGTCAGCACGCCGCCGCAGGCGTAGTGCGCGGCTGGCACCACCGGAATCGGCTCGCATGTGATGTCGATGCCCAATTGCAGACAGCGCGCATGGATGGTCGGGAAGTGCGCGCGGATGAAGTCGGCGCCGCGGTGGGTGATGTCCAGGTACACGCAGGCCAGGCCGCCGCGCTTCATTTCGGCGTCGATCGCGCGGGCGACGATGTCCCGCGGCGCCAGTTCGGCGCGCGGGTCGTAGGCCGGCATGAAGCGGCTGCCATCGGGAAGCAGCAGCCGTCCGCCCTCGCCGCGTAGCGCCTCGGAGATCAGGAAGTTTCTGGCCCCCGGGTGGTAGAGGCAGGTCGGGTGGAACTGGATGAACTCCATGTTCATCACCCGGCAGCCGGCCCGCCAAGCGGCGGCCATGCCATCCCCTGTGGCTGTGGGCGGGTTGGTGGTGTGCCGATAGACCTGGCCTGCGCCGCCAGTGGCCATCACCGTGTGCGAGGCTTTCAAGCTGATCAGTTTGCCGCTGGTCTCGTCGAGCGCCTGCAGGCCCAGGCAGCGACGTGCCCCTGGCCAGCCGCCTGTTGCTGGTGCTGGGTCCTCCGCAGCCTCGGTGGGCATCTCCATCGGTGTCGTGATCAAGTCGACCAGCATGTGCCGTTCGAAAACAGTGATGCCAGCCGTTTCGCGCAGCCGCTCGAGCAGCGCCGTCTGCACCGCCGCGCCAGTGGCGTCTGTCGCATGAACGATGCGGCGTGCGCTGTGGCCGCCTTCGCGGGTCAGGTGCAGGCGACCGGCTTCTTCGGAAAACTGCACGCCTTGGGACTGCAGCCAGGCAATCGCTTCGGGTGCGTGCTCGACGACGAAGCGTGTGGCTTCAAGGTCGCACAGGCCGGCACCGGCGGCCAGGGTGTCTTGCACATGGGCCTCGAGGCTGTCGCCAGGGTCCATCACCGCGGCGATGCCGCCTTGCGCCCAGATGCTGGCGCTGTCGATCAGCGTCTGTTTGGTGAGAAGGGCCACGCGTCGCTGCGGGGCCAGCAGGAGGGCGGCGCAAAGGCCAGCGAGGCCGCTGCCGACCACGAGCACGTCAAACTCTGTTGTGGTGGTGGCCGGCATGCGACCGATTGTGGCCGGCGCGTCGCGCCGGCGGGGGCTGCGGGAGCTGTCGCTGGGGGCGCAGCAGCTGAGCTGGCTGACCGATCAGCCCGACAAATCAGCCCGACTGATCAGGCCGGTTGGTAAGCCAGCCGCACGTAGATGGGGGCGAAGGCCTCGGCCTGGGTCACATCGATCAGCGACTCCTTGGCCAGCTCGAGCATGGCGATGAAGGTCACCACCATCACCGGTACGCCGCGGGTGGTGTCGAAGAGTTGCTCGAACTCGACGAAGCGTCGGCCCTGGAGCTTGCGCAGCACGATGGACATGTGCTCGCGGACCGACAGCTCCTCGCGCGAAATCTTGTGGTGCTGGACCAGCTTGGCCCGCCGGAGGATGTCACGCCAGGCCGACTGCAGGTCGACTGCACTCACCTCGGGAAAGCGCGGCTGCAGCGACTGCTCGATGTAGACCTGGGCCCGCAGCACATCGCGGCCGACCTGGGGTAGCGCGTTCAGGCGGGCGGCCGCCATCTTCATCTGCTCGTACTCGATCAGACGCCGCGCCAGCTCGGCCCGCGGGTCTTCGGGCTCTTCGCCCTCGGCCGTCTTCTTGGGCGGCAGCAGCATGCGCGACTTGATCTCGATCAGCATCGCCGCCATCAGCAGGTACTCGGCCGCCAGCTCCAGATTGCGGCTGCGGATTTCTTCCACGTACTGCAGGTACTGGCGGGTCAAGCCCGCCATGGGAATGTCGAGGATGTTGAAGTTCTGCTTGCGGATCAGGTAGAGCAGCAGGTCTAGCGGACCCTCGAAGGCCTCCAGGAAGACCTCGAGCGCGTCCGGCGGGATGTACAGGTCCTGGGGCAGGGCAAAAAGAGGTTCGCCGTAGAGGCGGGCCAGGGCGACCTGGTCGACCACCTCGGGTAGGGCGGACAGACCGCCGAGAGCGGACGGCTCGGGCGCCAGGCGTGCGTCGGCCTGGGGCAGGGCGCCGGTAGCGGTGTCGTTCATCGGCGGGCGCAGGCGCTGTGGCGGGACGGGTAGACGGAGCGGGACAGGGTCAGGCGCTCTGCGGCTCAGGCGCCGCTGCCGTAAACATAGGCCTTTTGCGGCACGCGTGCCTCTTTCCACTCGGACTGCAGCTCGCGGTCGACCTGCTTGTCCCACAGGAGGGCGCGGCCGGCGCGCTGCTGGGCTTCGAGGTCTGGCTTGGCGGCCTTGAGGTCGCCAATGAAGGAAGTGACTTCCGAGCGGTAGTCGGGGCGTCGAAAGATGCGCTGCAGCAGGCTCATGGCGGAATCCCTTGAATCGCTTGATTCTACCGGGGCACCACCACCTTTCCCCGAGGCCGGCGGAACCTGTGGGGTGGGCGCGGTCACCCATGCCGAGCCACAACTTTCTGGCCGGCCCGAGCCCGGTACCCGTCCCCATGCACCACCCCCTCGATGATCGAACCCTGGTCAATGGCTGGCTCCGCCAGTTGGGTACGCAGGCCCGCCTGTCCCTGCAGCTTGACGACCAGGGCCTGTGCGGCATTGGCCATGCCAGCGGCGTTGACTGCGTCGTCGAAGTACCCGACCGCTCCGGGCGCCTGTACCTCTGGTCTCCCCTGCTGCCCTGGCCCGGCCTTCACCCGCAGCTGATTGCCGAGCGCTGCCTGGGGGCCCACTTCCTGGGGGCGCAGACGGGCGGCGCGAGCTTCGCGCTCGACCCCTCGGGCACCGAGCTGATGTTCTGGCAAATCCATCCCATCGCGTCCCTCGACGAAAGCCGCTTTGCCACGGCGGTCATCGAGTTCATCCAGCAGGCCGTTCAATGGCGCGACAACCTCCAGCGCCTCGACCTGCGCCCGCCGGCGGATCCGGTTCCCCGGCCCATGGCGGACACCGAGCTCGAAGCTGCTGGCATCCAGAGGATCTAAACCATGCAAACGAGCATCAAGGCACGACTGTCTCCCCCCACCCTCAATCCTGATCCCCGGCCGCAGCCGGGAACCCTCGCAGGGGCCGAGCATCTCCGGGACCCCAGCCGCCCCCGGTCGGGCCAGTTCGCGGCTGCGTCCGCCGGTACCGGTGCGACGCCCGCTGTGCAGGCCCCCCGGGCTCCGCAGGCCGAGGCGGTGGCGCAGCTGAGACCGCCCTCGAGCTGGTGGAGGCGCTTCTTGGGTTCTTTCTTCCTCGGGCCCAAGGCGTCCCAACTGGAGTCCGCCAGC
>JAURKV010000090.1 GCA_030831585.1 Ramlibacter sp.
GTCTTGGCCGAGTCGGTCCATCATGGGCACGACGCCGGAAGTTGACACGGTGACCCGGCGCCGGGACAGGCCATAGCCATGGTCATCGAGCATCGTGCGCAGCGCAGGCACCAGGGCGGCGTAGTTCTGCAGCGGCTCTCCCATGCCCATCATGACGACGTTGGAGATGACGCGTTCTTGTGTCCGGAGGTGCTGGCGCAGGTAATGCTCGGCAAACCACAGCTGCGCGACGATCTCACCGGTAGTGAGGTTGCGCGCAAATCCCTGGTGGCCCGTAGAGCAGAAGCGGCAGCCGACGGCACAACCAGCCTGCGACGAGACGCACAGGGTGCCTCGGTCGTCCTCGGGAATGAACACCGCCTCCACTGCATTGCCCTGGCCGACGTCGAACAACCACTTGATGGTGCCGTCGGCCGATTCATGCTGGGAAATGACCGGCAGACCCTCGATGCGGGCGACGCCATCGAGCTTGGAGCGCAGGGACTTCGCCAGATCGCTCATCTGATCGAAGCTGCAAGCGCCTCGTTGGTGAATCCAGCGAAAAAGCTGGGTAGCGCGGAAGCGCTTCTCACCCAGCGTTTCACAAAAGGCGGCCAGACCGTCAAGGTCGAAGTCCAAGAGGTTGGCCGTCATGGAGCGGGGGGAAAGGGTGAAGAAACCTTCGCAAGCGATCCGCGCCAAAAGTCAGCGACATACCCGCGCGGCAGCGCAAGCTTGGACGCCGATTCGAACCAGGGCCGCGCAGGGGCTTCGTTCACTCCTTTCAGCGGGAGTAGACGTTCATGCCAGGGAAGAAGAAGGCCACTTCCACAGCTGCGGTCTCGGGGGCGTCAGAGCCGTGCACCGCATTGGCGTCGATGCTGTCGGCGAAGTCGGCGCGGATGGTGCCCTTTTCGGCTTTCTTCGGGTCGGTCGCGCCCATCAGCTCGCGGTTCTTGGAGATGGCGCTCTCACCTTCGAGTGCCTGGATCATGACCGGGCCGGAAACCATGAAGTCCACCAGGTCCTTGAAGAAGGGGCGGGCCTTATGCACTGCGTAGAACTGCTCAGCTTCACCGCGAGACAGATGAACCATCTTGGCTGCAATGACCTTCAGGCCGGCGCCTTCGAAGCGGGCGTAGATCTGCCCGATGACGTTCTTGGCGACGGCGTCGGGCTTGATGATGGAGAGGGTGCGTTCGATGGCCATGGCGTATTTCTTCCTGATTCTGAGGTCTTGATCGGATTTCGTGAACCCCCTTTGGCGGCTGGTGCAGGCGCCCCGCGCAGGGCACCGAACGCACCACAAGCTCACCGGACGCCCGTCTTGGCGATGCGGCGAGACCCAGCCGTCAAACCGAAGTTCAGCAAAGCCGCTGATTGTAACCCGCGCATTAGAGCGCCATGGCAGTCCCGCCTCCGCCGAGGAACCGGGTGATGGCAAGCGTCCGGGCTCCGTTCAGCGCCCGCCGCGCCGGTTTCCGCCGCGCCGGTTTCCGCCGCCATTCCTACCGGGGCCGCCAAGACCCCCTGGACCCCCCTGCCGCTGGCGGTTGAAGCTGTCGCTGCCGATGTAGCCGAGGGAGGTTTTCATGGGGTCCGGCTGCCCGGACGTTCCCCTGCCGCCGTCCTGGACGCCAGCCTTGCCAGCGCCCCGCCCAGGGCCACCGGCGCTGCGCATCGGTGGCTGGCCGCCGCTGGGGCGTGGGCCGCGGCCCGCTGGCCGGCCTCCGCGCCGCCCGCTCTTGCCAGCACCACCACCCGCTTGGAAGGTTTCGGCTGCCCTCTGAAGGCCCACAGCCTTCATCAGGTCGCGGATATCGCGGTCGTCGAGTTCCATCCAGGCACCCCGCTTGAGGCCCCGGGGCAACACCATCGCGCCATAGCGGATGCGAATGAGCCGGCTGACCGCATGGCCTACCGCCTCGATGAGGCGCCTCACCTCGCGGTTGCGCCCCTCGGAAATCGTGACGCGGTACCAGGAGTTCGCACCCTCGCCCCCGCCATCCTCGATGCCACCGAACTGGGCCGGACCGTCCTCCAGCTGTACGCCGGTGAGCAAACGCTGCTTCTCCTCGTCGCTGAGCGCTCCCAGCACCCGGACCGCGTACTCACGCTCCAGGCCAAAACGGGGATGCATCAGCTTGTTGGCCAGTTCGCCAGAATTGGTAAAGAGCAGCAGACCTTCGGTGTTGAGGTCCAGGCGGCCAACAGACTGCCACTTGCCGTGCTGGACACGTGGCAGCTTGCGAAACACGGTGGGCCGGTTCTGCGGGTCATCATGAGTAACGACCTCACCGACAGGCTTGTGGTACGCGATGACCCGTGGTGGGGGTGGCGCGATCCTTACTCGGATTGGCTTGCCATTGACCCGAATCTGATCCCCGTACTGGATGCGCTGGCCAATGTGGGCCGGCTCGTTGTTGACCGAAATTCGGCCCTCCACGATGAGCTGTTCCATTTCAAGCCGCGAGCCCAGGCCCGCTTGTGCAAGCACCTTATGCAGCTTGGGGGTGTCGGCCTGCGGGCCTAGTACCCGCTTGGCTGGGGCGCCATCTGTCGCTTCATCCCCCACGGCGTCGAACTCTCCGGAGACCACATCCTCGAACCGCAGAGGCTCCACCGGCGGAGCCGCCGCCGCCGGCGAGGCCAGATCTTCACCGAAGTCCTCGTCCTCATCCTCGTCGGACAGGTCAGGATGGTTCGAGTTCATGGGGTGGATCCAGGTTCAGGTTCAGGTTCAGGTTCAGGGTCCGGATCGGGATCGGCGCCCGCGACGAAATCGCCGTCGGTCACAAACTCGCCAACGACCGCCTTGCCCGCAGCTTCATCAGGGACAGCCTCATCAGGGGCTGTATCGGCCATCTCCGTCTCTTGGCCAATCGGTTCGGCCCCATCGGCATGACCCGGGCCCTCGCCTCCCTCGAGCGCCAGGGACGGCTGTAGCCCCTCGTCGCCCTCCAATGCAGCCACCAACTGGGCCTGGACCGTCGGATGGTCGAGCGTGGGCAACTGGTCGAGGGAGGATAGGCCCAGATCGTCGAGAAACTGGCGGGTGGTCGCGAAAAGCGCGGGACGGCCGGGCGCCTCACGGTGGCCGATCACCTCGACCCAGCCGCGATCCTCCAACTGCTTGAGGATGAGACTGTTGATGGTGACGCCACGGATATCCTCCATGTCGCCACGGGTGACGGGCTGCCGGTAGGCGATGATGGCCAGCGTTTCCAGCGCTGCGCGGGTGTATTTAGGTGGCTTTTCGGGGTGAAGGCGGTCGAGAAATTCACGCATGTCGGGTCGGCTCTGAAAGCGCCAACCTGTGGCCACACTCACCAGTTCGACGCCACGCTGCGCCCAATCGTCCTGCAGATCCTGGAGCAATCCACGAAGCGTATCGGCTCCCAGTTCGTCATTGAACAGCACGCGCATCTCGCGCAGCGTCAGTGGCTGGGCCGAACAGATCAGGGCCGTTTCCAGGACGCGCTTGGCATCCGAGGTGTTCATCTTGTCGTGTTGAAGGAGAAGCCTGTGGGGGGCAAGGGTCGCAACGGACCAGAGCGGGAACAGCCCGCGCTACCCGCGGCGTAGAACCACGCTGCCGCATGCAGGGCGATGCTCAGGCACAGCCTGACGCACGCACCGCCCCGAAACGGGAGCGAGTGAATTGTAGCCGAGCCCCATTCCCTCAAACCTCGCCGCCCAACCCCCATGCGGTCAGCGCAGAAGCCAGGTCTGGCGGTGGCGCTGAGGCAAAGACCATAGGCGTCCCGGTCACCGGGTGGATGAACGCCAAACGGTATGCATGCAGGGCCTGACGCACCATGCCTGCCGCAGGCGCACCACCGTAGAGGGCGTCGCCCACCAGAGGGTGCCCCAGATGGGCCATGTGCACCCGGATCTGGTGGGTGCGGCCGGTCCGCAAAGTGGCTCGGACGAGACAGCCCGCCTCGGTCCGTTCCCCCGGCCGACCACCGGAAGCTTGGCCTGTGCTCTCGCCGGCTGGACGACCTCCATCACCCAGGCAATCAAACAGGGTGGAGGCCGCCTTGCCGCTTGCACGCGTCAGGTCGACCACCGTCATGCGCAGGCGGTTGGACGGGTCGCGCCCAATGGGCGCCTCCACCTCGCGCTGGGCTGGTCCTTGCCAGTGCCGATGGGCCAGGGCAAGGTACTGGCGCGAGACCTCACGCGCGGCAATGAGCCTGACCAGGGCGTCCATCGTCGTCCTGTCTCGGGCCACCACCATCAAGCCGCTGGTGTCCTTGTCAAGCCGGTGCACGATCCCGGCGCGCGGCAGCAACGCCGCCCGAGGGTCGCGGGCCAAGAGACCGTTGAGAAGGGTGCCACTCCAGTGACCTGGCGCCGGGTGGACGACCAAACCGGCGGGTTTGTCGATCACTAGCAAGTTCGGGTCCTCATGGACCACCACCAGATCCATCGGCTCAGGCACAAAGGCCTGGCTCTGGGGTGTGGCCCGGAGTTCCACCTCACCGGCCTGCCCGACGGTCACCTTCTGCGCGTTGCGGCTCGCCGGCTGGCCATTCAAACGCACCGCACCTTCGTCCACCAACTGCTGGAGATAGCTCCGGGAGAACTCGGGAACCAGGGTCGCCAGGGCCCGGTCCAGGCGCTGACCGTGAAGTTCAGCCGGGATCACGAAAGCCCTCCATTCGTTGACCGCTGACTGGTCTACATCCTCGCCGGCCTCATCGACCACTTCATCAGGCATGCCACCCAAGGCAGCCCCGGCGGCGCCATGGCGATCTCCGCCGAGGCGGCCGCCCGGTCGCGCCTCAAAGGCGAGACCAGAGGGGGTGGCCTCTATAATGGTTTGGTTCTTTTTCAAGAGTGAGCCTGCGCAATGCTGCGTGCGAAATTATCGACCCTTCGGCTGGCATGCGCAGTGGGTACGTTGGCCCTGGTCGCAGGCTGCAGCACCCTCAAGGACGATCCCACGACCCAGTGGAGCAACGAGAAGCTCTACGCGGAGGCGCGTGATGAAGCCAGCAACAACGCCTTCGACAAGGCCATCAGCTATTTCGAAAAACTCGAAGGGCGCGCTGCTGGCACCCCTCTGGCCCAGCAAGCCCAGCTCGAAAAGGCCTTTACCCAGTTCAAGGCAAACGAACCAGCCCAGGCTCTGGCCACGCTTGACCGCTTCATGCGACTGCACCCGGCCAGCCCGGCCTATGACTATGCGCTCTACCTGAAGAGCCTGGTGAACTTCAATGAGAACGTGGGCTTGCTGGCACTGGTCGGACGCCAGGATTTATCTGAGCGCGACCAGAAGGCCGCCAAGGAATCTTTTGAGGCGCTCAAGGAACTGGTA
>JAURKV010000091.1 GCA_030831585.1 Ramlibacter sp.
GCCTGCTGGCAACCTTGCTGTGTACCTTCATCGGCGAGCTGGCCCTGGCCCAGCCCGGCCAGGCCTTCGGGTGGCCCAACGGTCCCGACGAATGGGGACGCGTCGTGATGCTCTTTGCCTATGGGCTGATCTTCAGCGGCTTCAATGAGAGCCGCCTGCGTAGCCTGCGGATTGCGTCCGCGCGGCAGGAGAACCTGCTGCGCGCCCAGCAGGAGCTCGCCCTGCGGGAGCAGCGCATGCGAGAGACGCTAGAGGCCTCTCCTGCGGCCATGGTGGTCGTGAACCGAGCCGGCCTGATCGAACTGGTCAACTCGCAGGCAGGGCGGCTGTTCGGATGGGATCGAGAGCAACTGGTTGGCCAGCCGATCGACCTGCTGATACCCGAACCGGCGCGCCATCAGCACGCGGCCCACCGCGCCACCTTTCATGCCAACCCCTCGGCGCGCGTCATGGGCGCGGGCCGGGAGCTTCGGGCGCGCCGCAAAGACGGAACAGAGTTTCCAGTTGAAGTCGGGCTGACTCCGCTGCAGGAATCCTCGAACGGGCTGGTACTGGCCACGGTCATCGACATCAGCTCGCGACAGGAGGCCGCAGACGCCCTCCGGGACAACGCCGAGCGCCTGCGCGAGACCGACCGCCGCAAAGACGACTTCATCGCCGTATTGGCGGATTGATCACAGAAGAAGCACGCGTCGACACGGTGCTCCAGCAGGCCATGATGCGGGTAGCCGACCCAGGCGTCGGTATCGGAAGCAAATTACTCGGCCGGCTGTTCAACCCCTCTGAGCAGAGGGCACAGGACCTCTCGCGCAGCCGAGGCGGCCTCGGTCTGGGCCTGACGCTCACGCAGGGCCTCGCGACATTGCACGGCGGCCATATCGAAGCGAGGAGCCCTGGCCCCGACCTGGGCGCGACCTTCACCCTGTGGCTTCCATTGACGAGCGATCACGCCGGCGAACGCCCCGGCGCAGACCCCGTCAGCGCTTCACCTCCCTCGACGGGGAGCGCTTCAACCGGGCTTGCGCCGGTGGCTGCCCAAGACCGGCGCGGGCTACGCATTCTTGTCGTGGAAGACAACCTTGACGCGGCCGAGACGCTGGGCGAGTTGCTCGCGCTGAGCGGGCACGAGGTGGAGGTCTGCCACGACGGTGAGGCCGGTGTGGCGCTGGCTAAGCAGGGATCGCCGGATGTCCTCATTTCCGACCTGGGACTGCCCGGCGAGATGGACGGCTATCAGCTGGCCCGCCGGCTGCGGGCCGACCCCCATCAAAAAGACCTTTATCTGATCGCCCTGTCAGGCTATGCAGACGGCCCTGCTCGCGCGCGCAGCCAAGAGGCCGGCTTCGACGCCCACCTGCCCAAGCCACCGGACATCCAGCAACTGGAGGCCCTGCTGGGGCAGGTGGCGCGGCGCGGCGTGGGCCAAGTCGCGTCCTGATTTCCGCCACCGTTGCCATACCCGTGGGGGCTACGGCCGGTACGCAGCAGCGCACCCGCCCAGGGTCGGAGTGTGCATACAGAGAGAAAATGTATGATGCATTTTCGATGAGAGACCGCGCACCATGACCTCTTCACCGCCATTCCAATTGGATTTGCGCGCCTGGGTGAAACCCGGCGATTCGGTGGTTGTCTCCCAGGGCCTGGGCGAGCCTTACGGCCTGACGCAACAACTCGTGTCGCAGCGACATGCCCTGGGACCGATCAACGTCTTTCTCGGTCCGGGCTTTGGCAGCGCTTTCGATGCCTCCTGCGCGGACACCTTGCGCCTGCAAAGCTGGTGCGCCACCGGGAGCAACGCCCAGCTGGCGGCGGCAGGCGTACTGGACATGGTGCCAGACCATTACATCGAGCTCGGGCCCCTGTTTGAAAGCGGCGCGATGCGTTGCGACGTGGCCCTGCTGTCGGCAAGCGGCCCCGACGCCCAAGGGCGCTTGTTCCTCGGCTTGAATGTCGACTACACACTGGCAGCGGCACGCCGGGCGCGCGTCGTGATCCTGGAGGTCAACGAAGACTGGCCCTGCGTGCCCGGCGCTGAACTGCCCGCGGACATCCAGCCCTCTCTGGTGGTGCGAACCCGCCGCCCGCCCACGCCGATCGGCGGCGAGAGCGCCCCCGCCGCCGAAGCCGATCAAGCCATCGCCCGGTATGCAGCGGGCTTGATCGACGATGGCGCGACGCTGTCCCTCGGTGTCGGCAGCCTGCCCGATCGCGTCTTGCAAGCGCTGATGAACCACCGCGACCTCGGCATCCACTCGCCCATCCTGGTCGACTGCGTCGTGGACCTGATCGAAGCGGGCGTGGTGACGAACGCGCGCAAGGGGCTGGACCGCGGCGTCACCGTGGCCGGTCTGTTGATGGGCGGCACTCGCCTGCTGGATTTCGTGCGCCAGCGGCCGCCCCTGCGGCTGGCGCCGCCCTCCTACACGCACGCCCTCAGCACCCTGGCTGCGCAGCCCCAGTTCGTCGCCCTCACCGGGGCGCTCGAGGTCGACCTGACCGGCCAGATCAATGCCGAGACCGCGCAGGGCCGCTATGTCGGTGCGGTCGGGGGTCAGCTGTCGCTGCTGCGGGGCGCGCGCGCCTCGAAAGGCGGACAGGCTATCACCCTGCTGCCGTCCACCGCCCGAGGGGGCACCGTTAGCCGCATCGTGCCGCGCCTAGCCGATGCGGTGGTCACCACGCCACGTTGCGACGTCGACAAGGTGGTCACCGAATTCGGCGTCGCCGATTTGCGCGGCAAGGGCTTGACGGCCCGGGTCGAAGCGATGGTGCGGATTGCGCATCCGGATTTTCGGGATGCTTTGGCACAAGAAGGAGAACGCATTGCAAGACTGGCTCGATGACACTTCCTCCGGCCTTGCGGGCCGGGTTGCCCTGATCACCGGCTCGACCGGCGGCGTCGGCTTTCAGGTGGCCGGCATGCTCGCGGCACGCGGCGCCACTGTGGTGATTAACGGCCGCGGGCAGGAGCGCGGCGACGCTGCGCTGAAGGCCCTGCAGGGGCTGTCGGGCCGGGTCTACCTGGTCACGGGCGACTGCATCGACCCGCACGAGGCGGCCCGCGTCGTGCAGCAAGCGGCGGGGCTCGAGGGTCGACTGGACGTTCTGGTGAGCGCGGGCGCCGAGGGACGCGTTGCGCCTAAGCCCTTCGCCGAAATGAGCGCCGAAGAGATCGTCACCGCCTACCAAACCCGGTTTCTTCCACGCATCCTACCGGTGCATGCGGCCGTGCCCTTCCTGCGAGAGCAAGGTGGATCGGTCGTCATGCTGACCACCGACGCCGCCCGACATCCGACGCCTGGGGAGTCCATCGTGGGCGCGGTGGGCGCAGGGGTGATTCTCATGACCAAAGCCCTGGCCAAGGAGTTGTCGCGCTGGCGGATACGGGTCAACAGCGTCGCGATGACCCTGACCTCGGACACGCCCTCCTGGGACCGCATCTTCGGCGGTGATGCCGCCTTTCAGCAGCAGCTGTTTACCAAGCTCAACGACCGCTTCCCCGGCGGGCGCGCGCCGACCGCACAAGAGGTGGCACAGGTAGTGGCCTTCCTGGCGAGTGATGCAGCCGCGCAGGTCACGGGGCAGACGGTGAGCGTCAACGGCGGCCTGTCCTTCGGCGGCTGGTAAAACGCCACTTGTCAGGCGTCAGCCGCAAAGCAGTACCCGTCATGCGCGTCAGGTGTTGCGCACCGGGATCAGCGTACGCGCCACACGCGTGCCCCGGTCGGCGAGACACAGAGCGACTCAGGCGTCGACCTCAAACGTCGATATTGGCTGCGCGCAGCGCATTGGTCTCGATGAACTCGCGGCGGGGCTCCACCTCGTCGCCCATGAGCATGGTGAAGACGCGGTCTGCCTCGATCGCGTCGTCGATCTGCACCCTCAGCAGGCGGCGCACCGTCGGGTCCATGGTGGTTTCCCACAGCTGCGCGGGGTTCATCTCGCCCAGGCCCTTGTAACGCTGGCGGGCGGTGGCACGCTCGGCTTCGCCGATCAGCCAGCGCATGGCCTGTCTGAAGTCACCGACCTTCTCCTCCTTCTGCCGCTCACCCTCGCCGCGCCGTACCACCGCACCCTCATTCAACAGGCCGCGGAAGGTGTCGGCAGCCTCGGCCAGGGCGCGGTAGTCGGCGCCGTGGACGAACTCCTGGGTGATCACGCTACTCTTGATGTTGCCGTGGTGGCGGCGGCTGATACGCAAAATGGGTTTGTCGGTACGCACATCGAACTCAGCAGCGACTTCGGCTGGCGCAGCATTGGTCAGGCGATCGATCTCCTGGAGCTTGGTCTGCAGGGCTGTCGCCGACACTTCAGCCGCCGCAACGGTGTCCAGATCGAGGCGTACGCCATCAGCCACCGCTCGCAGGGCCTCGGAATCCAGATAGCCCGACAGGCGGCCAATCACCTGCTCGGCGACCTGATGCTTGCGGGCCAGTTCGGCCAAGGTCTCGCCCTGGAGCACCGTGGGCGCCGCACCGCCCGTGCTCACGCTGGCGCCGGTCATCGCAATGCGCAGCAAGAAGACATCCAGCTCACTGCCGTCCTTGAGGTAGAGCTCTTCCTTACCAGCCTTGACCTTGTACAGGGGTGGCTGAGCGATGTAGATATGCCCTCGCTCGACGAGTTCGGGCATCTGCCGATAGAAGAACGTGAGCAACAGGGTGCGGATGTGTGCGCCGTCCACATCCGCGTCGGTCATGATGATGATGCGGTGGTAGCGCAGCTTGGCCACGTCAAAGTCGTCCGCTCCACCCTGGCCAGGCGCTCCACCAGCCTTGCCGATGCCAGTGCCCAAGGCGGTTATCAGGGTGAGGATTTCATTGCTGGTGAGAAGCTTCTCGTAGCGCGCCTTCTCCACGTTCAGGATCTTGCCGCGCAGCGGCAAGATGGCCTGGAACTTCCGGTCGCGGCCTTGCTTGGCCGAGCCGCCGGCGGAGTCACCCTCGACGATGTAAATCTCGCACAGCGCCGGGTCTTTCTCCTGGCAATCGGCCAGCTTGCCCGGCAAGCCCATGCCGTCGAGCACGCCTTTGCGACGGGTCATTTCGCGGGCCTTGCGAGCAGCCTCACGCGCACGGGCGGCTTCGACGATCTTGCCAACGATGATCTTGGCGTCGTTAGGCCGCTCCTGCAGGTATTCATTGAGCTTGTTGGCCACCACATCTTCGACCGGGCCGCGTACCTCGGAGGAGACCAGCTTGTCCTTGGTCTGGCTGGAGAACTTGGGCTCGGGCACCTTGACCGACAGCACGCAGGTCAGACCCTCGCGCATGTCATCACCGGATATCTCGACCTTGGCCTTCTTGGCCAATTCGTTTTCGTCGATGTATTTGTTGATGACGCGGGTCATCGCCGCGCGCAGGCCGGTCAGGTGGGTACCGCCGTCACGCTGCGGGATGTTGTTAGTGAAGCACAGCACCTGCTCGTTGTAGCCACTGTTCCACTGCATGGCCACTTCAACGGTGATATTCGTAGCCTGGTCACTCATTTTCTCGCCAGTGGCGATGAAAGCGTTGGGGTGCAGGACCTGCTTGCCCTTGTTGATGAAGTCGACAAAACCCTTGACGCCGCCCGCACCCGAGAAGTCATCGCTTTTGCCCGAACGCTCGTCGTGCAGGCGGATCTTTACGCCGTTGTTCAGGAAGGAGAGTTCACGCAGACGCTTGGCAAGGATCTCGTAGTGGAAGTCGTGATTCTCGCGAAAGATGTCGGTATCGGGCAGGAAATGCACCTCAGTGCCGCGCTTGTCGGTGTCACCGGTGATCTTCATCGGCCGCACTGCGGCCTTTTCGCCGTTGGGTCCGATCTGCTCAGTCACCTCACCGCTTTGCACCACGAAACCCTTGCTGAATTCCAGGGTGTGAACCTTGCCCTCGCGGCGCACGATCAGACGCAGAGATTTTGAGAGCGCATTCACGCAGGACACACCCACGCCGTGCAGGCCCCCTGAGACTTTGTAGCTGTTCTGATTGAACTTACCGCCCGCGTGCAACTCCGTGAGTGCAATTTCAGCGGCCGAGCGCCTGGGCTCGTGCTTGTCGTCCCATTTCACGCCCGTGGGGATGCCACGGCCGTTATCGGTGACGCTGATCGAGTTGTCGGTATGGATCGTGACCACGATATCGTCGCAGTGACCGGCCAGGGACTCGTCAATCGAGTTGTCGACCACCTCGAACACCAGGTGATGCAATCCAGTGCCGTCCGACGTATCCCCGATGTACATGCCGGGTCGTTTGCGCACCGCCTCCAATCCTTCCAGGATCTGGATACTGCTCTCGCCGTAGCCCTCTGCGGGCGCGGGCTGGGAGCCTTCGGGCTGGTTCTGTTCGGACATAGGCAGGATGTTCTCGGTCTCTGTAAGAGCCGAACCCGCCACGGGAGGCGGGTCCGGAATTCGGGGAGCACTCTCGCTGGCAGCATCAAAAACGCTACCGACGAGCGCGACTTCAGATACGCATGGGCATCACGACGTACTTGAAGGCGTTGTTCTCGGGATTGGTGACGAGCGCCGAGCTGTTGGCGTCTTGCAACTCGATCTTGACCATGTCCTGGGACATGTTGGAGAGGGCATCAATCAGGTAGGTGACGTTGAAGCCGATCTCGATGCTGTCACCACCGTAGTCGATGTCGAGTTCGTCGACGGCCTCTTCCTGCTCGGCGTTGTTGCTGGCGACTCGCAGAACCCCAGGCTCGACGTTCAGACGCACACCCTTGAACTTCTCGCTGGTCAGGATGGCGGTGCGCTGCAGGCTCCGGAGAAGCGGCTCGCGGCCCAGGGTGACATGGTTGCGATGGTTTTTCGGGATGACGCGGTTGTAGTCGGGAAACTTTCCCTCGACCAACTTGGTCACGAACTCCATGCCGTCGAAAGAGAACTTGGCCTGGTTGCTGGCGAACTGCATCTCTATCGCCCCTTCGGCGTCGGACAACAGGCGCTGCAATTCAAGAACCGTCTTGCGCGGAAGGATCACCTCCTGGCGCGGCACTTCCACGTCCAAGGTGGCACTGGCAAAAGCCAAGCGGTGGCCGTCTGTCGCCACCAGGGACAACTGCTTGCCTTCTGCAACGAAGAGGATGCCGTTGAGGTAATAACGAATGTCGTGAACCGCCATCGCAAAAGACACCTGATTCAGGAGGTCCTTGAGGGTCTTTTGGGGCACGCTGAAAACGGGCCCAAAGCTCGGTGCCTCCTGTACCAGCGGAAAGTCCTCAGCTGGCAAGGTCTGCAGGGTAAAGCGGCTCTTGCCGCCCTTGAGCGTGAGCTTGTTCTGGTTTGACTCCAGGCTCACCGTCTGGTCCGAGGGCATGGTACGCAGGATGTCGATCAATTTGCGCGCACCGACCGTGGTGGTGAAATTGCCTGCGTCCCCACCGAGTTCAGCGGTGGTACGAATCTGGATTTCCAGGTCGCTGGTGGTCAATTGGACCGAGCTGGCTGTCTTGCGAATCAAGACGTTGGCCAGCACAGGCAGCGTGTGCCGACGCTCGACGATGCCGGACACCGACTGCAGGACCGACAGGACCTTGTCTTGCGTTGCCTTCAGGACAATCATGAATTCCTCTTCTCTTCGGGGGGATTCGGCCGGGGACCGCAAAGGCGGAATCCCCATTGCGGACTACCCCCGCCATTTTCCCCTGTTTCTGGCTCTGTTTTCGCTTGCCAGCGCATGACTTTGCGGCTTTTCATCCGACGGCAATACCAAGGCGTCGTGTCCTGGTCGCTCAGCCAGGGTTGAAAACCCTGTTCGAGCTGAATCGGATCGCCAAAACTCTGTTGCACTTGTCTCTATAGATCTTCTTTTTTAAAGATAGTAGTAGCTAGTAGAGGGCCCTCTCTACTGTGGAAAAACGCCTTTTTTTGAACCGTGCCAAGTACTTGCGCTGCCCGTGATCCTGTGGGCGACCCCCTCTCCTGCTGTCGTATCAAAGTGGATAAGGCTGAAGCTCTGGACCCGCCTGTGCAAAAGCCCCGGCTTATGCCAAAACTATCCCCAGGCTTGTCCTTGGGTCAGCGGTTGAGACAGACCGCTGGCAGGGCTTGAAACACATCCCTTCAGGTTACAAAAAACCTGAAAGCACTCAGAGGGCAAAGGGGCAGGTCGCAAAAAAAACATCATTCAAAAGGACAACAGGGCGCTGATTCAACAGCCTGAGGAGGCAATGACTGGGGCCCCCAGCGTTGGGGCGCATAGGTGCGTGCCAATACGTGCGTGCCAATATGTGCGTGCCAGCTAGGGATTACCCTTTGAGGGTCTGCTCAAGCACGTGAAGTTGCTGGTTGAGATCCGAGAACTGTTGGCGCTCGCCAGAGATTTTCCGCACTGCGTGGAGAACGGTGGTGTGATCCCTGCCGCCGAACAATTCGCCGATTTCTGGCAGGCTCTTCTGGGTCAACTCCTTGGCCAGGTACATCGCGATCTGGCGTGGCCTGGCGATCGAGGCCGGGCGCTTCTTGCTGTACATGTCGGCGACCTTGATCTTGTAGTAGTCGGCCACCGTCTTCTGGATGTTCTCCACGCTGATCTGCCGGTTCTGGATGGACAGCAGGTCACGCAGAGCCTCACGGGCCAGCTGGATGGAGATCTCCTTCTGGTTGAACCGGGAGTAGGCCAGAATCTTGCGCAGGGCCCCCTCGAGCTCACGAACGTTGGAACGCACGTTCTTGGCTACGAAAAAGGCGACTTCCTCCGGCATCTCAGCACCCTCGACCCGTGCCTTGTTGATCAAGATGGCCACTCGCATCTCCAACTCCGGCGGCTCAATCGCCACGGTCAAGCCGGCGTCGAACCTGGAAATCAGTCGCTCGTGGATGTCTGCCAGGCCCTTGGGGTAGGTGTCTGACGTCATCACGATGTGCGACTTCTTGGCCAGCAGGGCCTCAAAGGCGTTGAAAAACTCTTCCTGTGTCCGGTCCTTGTTGGCAAAGAACTGGACGTCGTCGATCAGGAGCAGGTCTAAAGAGTGATAGCGCTCCTTGAACTGGTCGAAGGTCTTTCGCTGATAGGCCTTAACCACATCCGAGACAAACTGTTCGGCATGGATGTAGAGAACCTTGGCATTGGGCCGGTCGGCCAACAAGCGGTTACCCACTGCGTGGACCAGATGGGTCTTGCCCAGCCCAACCCCGCCGTAGATGAAAAGCGGGTTGTAAAGTTGGCCTGGAGAACTCGCCACATGCAGGGCGGCTGCCCGTGCCATCCGGTTGGCGCTGCCTTCCACCAGGTTGTCAAAAGTCAATGCGGTATTGAGACGTGTCTTGAACCCGTTGGCGGCAGAATCCTCCGCCAGATCAGTAGGCTCTGCCGTCGCGACAGAATCTGGTGCCACAGGCTGTGATGAAGTACGCACGGGAGATTCACGGTGAGCAAGCACCAACTCCAATGCGATGGATTGGCCGTACAGGCGCTCCAGAAGTGTCGAAATACGACCCGCGTATTGGGCCCGGACCCAGTCGAGTTTGAACCGGTTGGCGACGAACAAGGTGACCTTGGAGAGGTCATCACTGACCTGTGCGGTCAGGGGCTTGATCCACGTGTTGAACTGCTGCTCGGGCATCTCCTGGGCCAATTGCTCCACGCAGGTCTGCCAAAGGCTGTCGCCAGTACCCGGGCTACTTGCCGATCCCCCGGCATTGGTTTCTGGTTGGGGAACCTGGTTCATCAATGAGGTCTCTTGTTGTGGATAGCTGGCACTCGGGAGAGCGGCGGAGTCTAGTTTATTCAGAACTTGTCCACAAGCCGCGATCGCTGCGTTGACGGCTGTGCCGGCATCTGGTAGCTCCAAGCTCACGGAGTGCCGCAGCGCCCCATTCTTGCTGGGCTGACAGTTTTCCGCGATAATGCCGGGTTCCCTGGACGCTCTGACGAGTCGGCTAACCGGCTTTGCGGGCTGCGCTTTGCGCTCGCGTCCTTCAACCCCCATCCTGGTCCGAAGATCATGAAACGCACCTATCAACCTTCCAAAGTGCGCCGTGCCCGCACCCACGGCTTCTTGGTCCGCATGAAGACTCGCGGTGGCCGCGCCGTCATCAACGCGCGCCGCGCCAAGGGCCGCAAGCGTCTGGCTGTCTGAGGGCCACCGCCCTCGCGGCGCCTGATCCGACAGACTTGCCCTGTCGTCGTTTGCGCGGACTCCGCTGACCGATCCCGTACCGGCACGTGCAGCGGCTCCAGCATCGTCAACAGTTTGACGCCGTCCTGGCGGGGGCCACTGTGGCACGCACCCCCCATTTCGCATTGCACCGTTGTGCGCTGGACTCGACAGGGTCTGGGTCCCCGGGACCTCAGGCCCTGTTTGCTGTCCGGGCTCCCTGGATCGGCGCCCTGATTCCCAAGCGCTGGGCAAAGCGGGCGGTCACCCGTAACACCATCCGACGCCAGATCTACGCCGTGGCCAGTGAATTCGCCTCCCTGCCTGAAGCCGCCCATGTGGTCCGGCTTCGGTCCGGCGTGGACCGCCAGGCTTTTCCCAGTGCCAGTTCCTTGGCCCTCAAACAGGCCCTCCGGGCCGAGTTGAAGGCCTTGTTCTCAGGTGCCCGCTCATGATGCGCGCCACGCTGATCGGTCTGGTCAAGGCCTACCGCCTCTTGTTGTCCCCCTGGCTCGGTTCCTCCTGCCGCTTCACGCCGACCTGCTCCGTCTACGCCCTGGGCGCGCTCGAGCAGCATGGCGCTCCCGCTGGCGCCTACTTGGCCTGCGCGCGCATCGCCCGTTGCCAACCCTGGTGTGCGGGAGGGCATGATCCAGTACCTGCAGAGCCTCCGCGTCTGTTTGCCCGCCTGCGCCCGGCCCCCTCGGCCGAGCCAATCAACTCTTTGCCTCACAAGAAGACCTCATGAACGACATTCGTCGCACCATCCTCTGGGTGGTTTTCGGTTTCTCCATGGTGTTGCTGTGGGACCAATGGCAGGTTTACAACGGTAACTCGGCCACCTTTTTCCCCAGCCCGGCGGCCACCACGGCCAAGGCACCACCAGCAGCGGCAGCATCGGCCAGCGCC
>JAURKV010000092.1 GCA_030831585.1 Ramlibacter sp.
ACAGGACGGGCGGGCTGCGACCGCGAGGTCTGGCTGGCGGCTTCGTCGAGCAAATAGCGCACCAACAAGCCCACCGGCCGGCCGGTGGAGCCCTTGGCCGCGCCGCCGCGCCAGGCGGTGCCGGCGATATCCAGGTGCGCCCAGGGCATGTCACCCACAAACCGCTGCAGGAACTTGGCGGCGGTCACCGCTCCGGCCATGCGGCCGGCCACATTGCCCATGTCGGCGAAATTGCTCTTGAGCCCCTCGCCGTACTCGTCGTCCAGTGGCATGCGCCAGCAGGGGTCCAGGGCCGCCTCGCCAGCCGCCTGAAGGGCGCTGGCCAGCGTGTCGTCCGATGCGAAAAGGCCGCTGCGTACGGCGCCCAGGGCCACCACGCAGGCGCCGGTGAGCGTGGCGATATCAATCACCGCGCGCGGCTTGAAACGCTTGGCGTAGGTCAGCGCGTCGCAAAGAATCAGACGGCCCTCGGCGTCGGTGTTGAGCACCTCTATCGTTTGCCCGCTCATGCTTGTGAGCACGTCGCCTGGTTTCATGGCCTGGCCGCCTGGCAGGTTTTCGCAGGCCGGCACCAGGCCCACCACGTTGAGGCGGGGCTTGAGCTCTGCCAAGGCGCGGAAGGTGCCCAGCACGCTGGCGGCGCCGGACATGTCGAACTTCATTTCGTCCATCTCGGCGGCGGGCTTGATGGAGATACCACCGCTGTCGAAAGTGATGCCCTTGCCCACCAGCACCACCGGAGCCTGAGACGCAGGCGCGCCCTGGTAGCGCAATACGATGAACCGTAGTGGCTCGCGAGAGCCCTGGGCGACCCCAAGGAAGGCGCCCATGCCGAGTTTCTCGACCTCACGCGGGCCCAATACCTGGCAGCGGACAGCGCCCGACTTGGCGAGCCTGCGCGCCTCTTGCGCCAAATGGGTCGGCGTTGCCACATTGGGAGGCAGGTCGCCCAAGCTGCGGGCCAGTTCGACCCCGAGACCGGTGGCTTGCGCGGCGCGGAAGTCCTCGCGCAGGGCCAGCGCGTCACCGACTCCCAGCACCACCCGGCGCAGTTCCCGAGGCTCGGCCTTGGCTTTGGTAGCGGTGTAGGCGTAGCTGGCGTCACGGGCCGCGGCCATGGCAGCCCGCAACGCCGCACCGTCATCGGCGCCATTGCCCAGGTCACGCCCGGTCGCCTGCGGCAACCAGACCACCAGGCGCTGGACGCCTGTCCCGCGCAGGCTGGTCACCGCTGCGGAGACCGCCTGCTGCACCCGACGCGCATGTCCCTTCCCGATGGGGGACAGAATGACCCTGCTAGCTGCAATACCCTCCGGGCGCCAGCAAGCCAGCGCCTTGCCCGGCTTGGCCGGGTCTATCGCGCCGGCTGCCAAGGCATCGGCCAGCAAACGCGCCAGGGCCGATCGTGCGCGCATTGGGCCGGCTTGTAAGCCCTCAGGAACCAGCACCAGCAGAGCGTCTGCCTTCTCATTGCTGGCCGCAGAAAGGTCGAGGGTCTTGAGTTCAAAGTCCATAATCACGTGTTTCCTGGGACTGACCTCGTCGATGTTATTCCATTCCTCACTGCGCAAGGAGCTCGCTCGCAGCTTTGGCGCAACCTTGGTCGTGTTGGTGACGATCGTGATGACGATCACGCTCATTCGCACCCTGGGCCAAGCGAGCCGGGGCATCGTCGACCCGCAGGAGGTCATGCTTGCGATGGGCTACACGATGGTGGGCAATATGCCTCCAGTGCTCACGCTGGCCTTGTTCATCTCGGTGGTGGGCACCCTCTCGCGCATGCACCGGGATAGCGAGATGGTGATTTGGTTCACCGCCGGCAAGGGTCCCGCGGGTTTGCTCCGGCCGCTTTTGGCCTTCGCCTGGCCGGTGATCGTCGCGGTGGCGGTGCTTGCCATGGCTGGCTGGCCCTGGGCGAACCGAAAGACCACAGAGCTCGAAGACCGATACGGCAGCCGGGGTGACCTGCAGCGGGTAGCGCCCGGCCAGTTCCAGGAGTCCGCAGGCGGTAACAGGGTGTTCTTTCTGGACAAGGACACGCCCGACAACAAGTCCGGTCACAACGTGTTCATTGCGACCAGCGAGCGCGGCAAGGAGGCGGTCACCTCCGCGCGCGCAGGCCGGGTGGTGGCCGAAGGGGGCAGCCAATTTCTGCTGCTGTCGGACGGGCAACGCATTGAGCGGCGAACCGGCAGCAGCGCCATGCGCGTGACCGATTTCGCCGAGCTGGGCACCCATGTCGGCGAGGCAACAGCCACCGTGAGGGCCAGTTTGCCGACCCGCACCCGGAGCACGCTCGAGTTGCTCCGAGACCCGGTGCCCGCACATCTAGGTGAGCTGTCCTGGCGCCTGGGCCTGGTGCTGGCAGCACTCAATTTTGCGGTGGTTGCGATCAACCTATCGAGCGTGAATCCACGTGCCACGCGCAGCGGGAATATGCTGTTCGCTCTGTTCACGTTTATCGTCTACTTCAACCTGCTGAACGTGGGTCAAAACTGGATTTCCACCGGCCGGGTGGGTTTTGCGCCATTTTTGTTGGGACTGCACGGCACTGTGCTGGTGCTGTCCCTTCTGTGGATGAACCGGCACGCCCT
Organism: Ramlibacter sp.; assembly: GCA_030831585.1. Lineage (GTDB taxonomy): Bacteria > Pseudomonadota > Gammaproteobacteria > Burkholderiales > Burkholderiaceae_C > Ramlibacter. The sequence continues at coordinate 2,595 of JAURKV010000092.1, forward strand.
GGCATGGCGCTTTGGCCCGCGCCGCGCGGCGGACCGGACGGGGGGTGGGCGATGAAGACCCTGCGGCGCCTCATTTACAGCGAGATCCTGGGCGCGGTCGCCTTCGTGACCGCCGGCTTTCTGGCACTGTTTTTCTTTTTTGACTTCGTCGACGAACTTGGCCGTGTGGGCCGGCTCGCGGAAAGCTGGCGCGTCCCTCAGGCGGCGCTCTACGTAGCCCTTCTGGCACCCAGCAGGCTGTATGAGTTGATGCCGATCGCGGTCCTGATTGGCACCATCTTCGTGCTGGCGCGGATGGCGCAGAACTCCGAGTACACCATCTTGCGCACCTCTGGCCTCGAGCCAGGGCGCGCCCTCACGCTGCTGCTGGTGCTGGGAACGGTCTTTAGCGGGCTGACGTTTGCAACCGGCGAGTTCCTCGCGCCGGCGGCGGACCGGACCGCCGCCTTGCTCAAGGCCAAATACCAGGGCCGGCTCTCGGTGGGAATGACCGGCGCCTGGCTCAAAGAGCGCCAGGGCGAGCGCACCTACACTGTGAACGTCGCCGCAATGGCGCCGGACGGCAGCCTGCGCGGGTTGCGCATCTTCGAAGCTGATGCCTCCGGGCGGCTGGTCACCATGGTCCAGGCGTCACAGGCGCAGGTGAAATTGGACGAAGCGTGGTTGCTCAAGGGGGTGGACCGCACCTTCTTTCGCCCCGGCGAGGGGCAGCGCGCGAGCGCTGCCACCCAGCATGAGGCGGAGGCGGTGTGGCCCACGAGCATCAGCAGCGAAATGGTCTCGGTGGCCCTGCTCAAGCCAGAGCGGATGTCCACCCTGGACCTGTTTCGCTACATGCGACACCTCGACGCCAACGGGCAAACTTCGCAGCGCTATGAAATCGAGTTCTGGCGCAAGGTCTTCTACCCCTTGAGCTGCCTAGTGATGATGGTGCTGGCCCTGCCCTTTGCCTATTTGCATTTCCGCTCGGGCGGCATCAGCGCGATGGTGTTCGTGGGCATTCTGTTCGGGATCAGCTTCTTCCTTCTCAACAACGTATTCGGCCATGTGGGCAACCTGCAAAAGTGGCAGCCCTGGGTCGCCGCCGCCGCACCTGGATTGCTCTACACCCTGATGTCCCTGGGCGCCTTCGGCTGGCTGGTGCTACGGCGATGACCCTCCCCGCTTCCTCTCCCACCCGAGGTGTGATTCTTTTCGCCCATGGCTCCCGCGACCCGCTCTGGCGGCTGCCCATGGACGCAGTGGCGCGTCGCGTCGCCGAGGCCGAGCCCGGTACACCGGTGCGCTGCGCCTTCCTTGAGCTCACCGCCCCTGACCTGCCCAGCGCTGGCGCCGAGATGGTGGCGCTTGGCCTCGAGGAGATCCGTGTGTTGCCCATGTTCCTGGGCGTCGGCCGTCATGCGCGCGAGGATCTGCCGCTGCTGATGGACGCACTTCGCCAGACCCATCCGCAAGTGCGCTGGGTGCTACAGCCCACTGTGGGCGAAGACCCCAGGCTGCTGGACCTGCTGGCTGACCTGGCCATGGCTCGCTGAGCGCGATATGCGTGTAAGGTCCGCGCAGGGCGCCTCCCGATTGCGGCGCGCGGCTCGCACGAGCGCGGCGCATCGGTCCCATTGATCGGCAAGCGCGATGGGACGTCATCGCTGCCTGTGTCGTTTGCCATTACGCGGGCAGGCTCAATAGATGTTTGCGGCATAATGAAACCCAGCTTTATCTGGGATTCAATATGAACCTGCACCAGTTCCGTTTCGTCCAGGAAGCCGCTCGCCGCAACCTCAACCTCACCGAGGCAGCCAAGGCCTTGCACACCTCCCAGCCGGGCGTGTCCAAAGCCATCATCGAGCTGGAGGAGGAGCTGGGGGTCGAGATCTTCGCCCGCCACGGCAAGCGCCTCAAGCGCATTACCGAGCCCGGCCAGCATGTGCTCAAGAGCATCGAGCTGATCATGCGAGAGGTGGGCAACCTCAAACGTATCGGCGAGCAGTTCAGTTCCCAGGACTCCGGCACCCTGTCCATTGCCGCCACCCACACCCAGGCCCGCTACGTGCTGCCGATTCCCGTTGCCCGCTTGCGTGAGGCCTACCCCAAGGTGAACGTGAGCATGCACCAGGGATCGCCCGACCAGGTGGCCAAGATGCTGCTGGAGGAAGTAGCCGAGGTGGGGATCGCCACAGAATCGCTGGCCGACTACTCTGAGCTGGTCACCCTTCCCTGCTACGAGTGGCAGCACGTTCTGGTCATGCCCGAGGGCCACGCGCTGGCGGGCAAGGAGCGCATCACGCTCGAGGATCTGGCCGCCGAGCCGCTCATCACCTACCACCCATCATTCACCGGCCGCACCCGCATCGACCAGGCCTTTGCTGCACGTAAGCTACAGCCACGCATTGCTCTGGAGGCCATCGACTCAGACGTGATCAAGACCTATGTCCGCCTGGGGCTGGGTATCGGCATCGTGGCCGAAATGGCAGCGACTGACGAGGAACTGGGCAAACCGCCGCTGCTGGTGAGGCCCCTGGGCCATCTGTTTGGTCAGAATGTGGCCCGTATTGCTTTCAAGCGCAGCGCCTATTTGCGCAATTTCGTCCTTCAATTCGCCGAGCTGCTGTCGCCGCGGCTCGACCGCCAACTCATCGCCAAGGCCATGTCCGGGCATGTCAACGACTATGAGCTCTGAACTCGCCACCGCTCCCCGCACCCCTGCCCTCGCCAGCAAGCTGCCGGCGGTGGGCACGACCATCTTCACCGTGATGTCGGCGCTGGCCACCGAGCACCAGGCGATCAACCTGGGCCAGGGATTTCCCGATTTCGACTGCGACCCTCGCCTGGTCAAGGCAGTGTCGGACGCGATGGCCGCCGGTCAGAACCAGTACCCGCCCATGCCCGGTGTGCTGGCGCTGCGAGAGGCGGTGTCCGCCAAGTTGGAGGCGCTGCATGGCTACCGCTATGAGCCGGGCAGCGAGATCACTGTCACCGCTGGCGCGACCCAGGCCATCCTGACCACCATCCTGGCGGTGGTGCGGCCGGGAGACGAAGTGATCGTGCTGGAGCCCTGCTACGACAGCTACGTACCCAATATCGATCTGGCCGGCGGCACCGTTGTGCGGGTACCGCTTACCCCGGGCACTTTCCGGCCCGACTTTGACAAGATCGCCGCCGCGATCACGCCGCGCACCCGGGCTCTCATCTTCAACAGCCCGCACAACCCCTCGGGCACCGCCTGGACCCGAGAGGAGATGCTGCGCCTCGAAGCCCTGCTGGCGCCAACAGACGTGCTGCTGATCGCCGACGAGGTTTACGAGCACATGGTCTTCGACGGTCGGGCCCATGAGAGCGTAGCCCGCTTTCCGGGGCTGGCCGCGCGCAGCTTTGTGGTCTCGAGCTTCGGCAAGACCTTCCACGTCACCGGTTGGAAGGTCGGCTATGTCGCCGCGCCGATGCCGCTGTCCGCCGAGTTTCGCAAAGTGCACCAGTTCAATGTGTTCACGGTGAACACCCCGGTGCAATGGGGCCTGGCCGCCTACCTGGCCGACCCCGCCCCCTACCGCGACCTGCCTGCCTTCTACCAGCGCAAGCGCGACCTGTTCCGCGCCGGTCTGGCTGGCACCCGCTTCAAGCTCCTGCCCTGCGAGGGCACCTACTTCCAGTGCGCGGACATCTCCGAGGTGTCCGACCTGTCCGAGTCCGAGTTCTGCCAGTGGCTCACGCGTGAGGTTGGCGTGGCCGCGATCCCGCTGTCGGCCTTCTATGGCGATGGCTTCGACCAGCGGGTGGTGCGGTTTTGCTTTGCCAAGAAGGACGAGACCTTACAGGCAGCGCTCGATCGCCTGTCCCGGTTGTAGCCGCTCCGGCCGTGCGACGCCGGCTAGGCCTCCAGCGATGGCTCATGGCCGGACGAACATGGCACACCCGAGGCCCGAAGCACTCAGGCCGACAGCAGGCCCATGCGCTGGTTAAACCCCCGGCATGCTTGCTCGAAGCGGCGTATCTCGGAGAGTGCCTCTCGTAAGTCCATCTCGCCAACGGCCATCAGGCGGCCGACCAGGTGCTCGGTCAAGGGCTTGAGTCGGGCCAATTGTTCGCGGGTCTCGTCGTACAGACGCTCGCTTTGCGCCTCCATGATGCCTCGTGTTTCCTCGTCAACCTGCCCGCCTCCGTCGTGGGTCAGCGCGCCGAAATTAAGACGCGTACGCCGGTACATGCCCAGTTCGGCCACCGCCTGGTGCAGGAGCCAGGTGACCCGGCTGATGTCGTTGTGCGCGCCATTGGTGGTGCCCTCCTCGCCGAAGAACAGCTCCTCGTTGGCCATCCCGCCGAGCAGTACCCGGACATCGTGCTCCATATCGCTCTTGGTCCTGAGCAGGTTCGTGCCCTGCTTGTGAAAAACGAAGCCCAGCGCGTTGTTACGCGGGTTGGCCTTGAGCGAGATCTTGATCATCTTCATCTCAGCCAGGAGCCGGTCCCAGTCGCCGTCGCAGCGGACACGCTCGTGCTCGAAGTCGACCAGAAAATGCCCCCACTCGTGCACCGCGATCACCCGCCGGTCGTGCTCGCGATCCTGGGTGGTGTGGGTGTTGACATTGCCCACCAGCACCCGCTCGGCAGCCTGCATGAGCGTGTCTGCCCCGATCAGGTTGCCCGCTTGCACCGCGGTAATGCCGGCCTGGTTGACGATGGTCTCCAGGTCGGCCGGGCTGCGGCCCTCGGTGATTTCCACCACTTGTCGCAGGTCCAGCCCTGGCAGCACTTTGCCGGCGCGCCGAGACAGGTAATGGCCGATGATGGCCTCGCGCTCGATCCTGTTGGGAAGCCGGAAGTCCACCTTCATCTGGAAGCGGCGGAGCATCGCCTCGTCCATCGGCATCTGCTCACTGTTGAAGTTGCTGGCCACGATCCAGATGATTTCGGCTTCGCGGCGGGTGCGCACTCCGTCGAGCACCGCCAGCAGCATGTTCTGGGTGTCGTCATCGAACTTGCGGTGGCCGCCGCGCTTCATGAACAGGTCTTGTGCCTCATCCAGAAAAACGATGCAGCGCTTGCGGCGCTGCGCCATCGCGACGATGCGGCTGAGGGTGCCCGCGCCGCCGCCCACGTAGCCGGTTTCCAGGTTCACCGCCGAATGAAACAGGATGGGCAAATTGAGCCTTTTGGACAGGTAGCTGGCCAGCTTGGTCTTGCCTGTACCCGCAGGGCCGCTGAACATGACATTGAAGGGTTTATCGATGCCGTACTCGGCATACGCGGCGCGCCGCTGGTACTGGTCATGAATCTGCGCGACTTCGGCCTTGATGTCGTCCATGCCCACTAGATCGTCCAGATCCCCATGGACCTGGGCAGGCTCAATGAAGCGCAGCGATTTATGCTGGCCACGCAACTGAAAAAATAGGAAACCGATCAGACCCAGGGTCAGCGCACCCGACAGCAATCCGCTCACTCCTGCCTTCCATGCGTCTTTTTCGGACTGGGGCCTGGCGCTGGCGAAGCGTTGATCCAGCCGCTCAATCAAAGCCAAGCTAGCCGCTGGCAGATCTGAGCGCGGCACAAACACCAGCTTGGCGCCCCAGTCTGCGGTCACCGCTCGCTCAGTGAAGATCTGCGTCTCCATGTCGGACGGATAAAAGGCGTGACGCTTGCCGCCCGCACTCACCAGGACGAAGCGCTCGGACATATTCCACAGCAGCGGCTTGTAGACGACGGTGATCCGCTCCACCGGCTCTTGCGCCAAAAATCCCAGAAGCGAGCCCTGGCCAAAGACCACCGGCAGACGCTCGTCGAGTGGCGCGCTGCTGGCGCCGCTCTGGGCGGCCATCTTGGCCACTTCGGCCGCCACCCCGGCCTGGCGCTGCCACAGCGTCAGGGCATACAGGCCGCTGGCCGGAATCGCCAAGGCCAGTGCAAGCAACACGCCCTGCAGCCCCCTGCTCTGGATGGCAAACCAGTCGGCCAGGCGGCTGGCTGCCTTGCACAGGGCGGCCCACCAGCTCCCTGGGGGGCGCTCACCCTCAGAAAAGGCGTGGCTCGGGTCGGGCGCAGCGGCAGCCTCAGGCTGGGGCGTGCAGGAGCGGTCGGGCAGTTCCGTCATGGGCTCGCTTTCGTCAAATGTCAGAGGCATCCTACGAATGAAGGACAAATTCGGGCCCCTCCCCGGGCTGTAGGCCTACGTACAGCCGCAGGTCGTGCGGAATTCACGGAAAGCCTGTGACCAGACCTCGGCTTCTGGCGCTGCGTCGGTCCGATGGCAGATCGTCGGGCCCACCGGATGGGCGACTCCGGTCGCGCTGATAATCCAGAGGTGAATCCCGTCTCGCCCTCCCCCGCCACACGCCCCCCGTCCCCGCCCAACCATCCGGATGACGAGACGGCCAGCCGCCGCCAGCCAGACTCCCTGATCGAGTTGTTCATCGCCTTCAGCACGATGGCCCTGCAGGGCTTTGGCGGTGTGCTGGCGGTCGTGCAGCGCGAGATGGTGGAGCGCCGGCGCTGGATGACCCGTGACGATTTTGTCGAGGAATGGGCGGTGGCTCAGGTGATGCCGGGCCCGAACGTGATCAACCTCGCCATCATTTTTGGCTCGCGCCACTTCGGCTGGCGCGGGGCGCTGTTCGGCGTGGCGGGGCTGCTCCTCGCGCCCACGGCCCTGGTGCTGAGCCTGGCCCTCCTGTATGCCCAGTTCGCCCATGTGCCTCAGGTTCAGGCGGCCCTGCGCGGGATGAGCGCGGTGTCTGCCGGCCTGATTGCCGCCACCGGACTCAAGCTGCTGCCCTCCCTGGGCCGTCACCCGCTCGGTTGGCGGCTGGCGCTGGCCCTGTGTGTGCTGACCTTTGTCGGCCTGGCCCTGCTGCGTGTACCGCTGGCCTGGTTGCTGTTGGGAATTG
>JAURKV010000093.1 GCA_030831585.1 Ramlibacter sp.
AACGCCACCCGCCAGGAGAACGCCACCGTCAGGGGCACAAGAATGACCGGGGCAATCGCCCAGCCCATGGCGCCCGAGACGCCGTGGACACTGTAGGCATGCCCCAGCCGCGGCGCGCTCACCTTCCGGTTGATCAGCGTGTAGTCCACCGGGTGAAAGACGCCGTTGCCAAAGCCAGCGACCACCGCGAAGAAGATGAGCATCGGGTAAGTGGTCGATGCGGCAAAACCCAGCGCCGCAAGACCCAACATCCCCAGCCCCCCCAAGAGCACGGGCAGCGGACCGAATCGATCGACGAGAAAGCCAGAGGCCGCCTGAACCCCGCAGGAGACGGCAAAAAAAACCGTCATCAAGAAGCCCAGTTCGGTGTAACCGACCTGAAAAGCGTCCTTCAGCCACGGAAACAGGGGGGGCAGTAGCAACTGGCAGAAATGGCTGACGAGGTGGGCGAGCCCGACCACGCCGATCACACCAGCGTCTTGCCGCAGGGGAACGGCGGACGCGGAAGTCGATGAAGAACTCATCCGCTGATGCTAACGGGAATTGGGTCACTCGCCGGAAAGATGCAGGGCCATCCTCGTGCGCCCTTGTCTCCGAGGTGCGCCTCACCTGCCGGAGAGTCGATTTAGGATTCAACGTGGGACAGACGGCGGCCTGCCACAGGGAGAACCGCCAGCATGCGAGACGGGGCGACGCGTTCTGCGCGGTGGGCCGAGGCTGCGACAGATCGATCGATTCAAAGGAGACGAGAGATGGACATCACAGGTAAGGTGGCGGTAGTCACCGGAGGCGGCAGCGGCATCGGCGCAGCCTTGGCACGGCGGCTGGCTCAAGGCGGGGCGCGCGGCGTAGCCGTCGCCGACATCGACCTCGCCCGCGCCCAAGTGATTGCGGACGACATCAACGCCAGCCTGGGTGACCCAGGTGGCGGAGCTGCGCTGGCCGTCGCCTGTGACGTTGGCCGGGAAAGCGACGTCCAGACGCTGGTGGCCTCGACGAGGGCCCGCTTCGGCCCCATCGACCTCTTCTTTTCCAACGCCGGCATCATTGGTCGCCAGGGCGGTATCGAGCTTGATGACGCGTTGTGGAACCGGATGTGGGACATCCACGTCATGGCCCATGTGTGGGCGGCGCGCGCAGTGGTCCCCGAGATGGTGGCGCGAGGAGGCGGTGGTTTCGTGGTCACGGCGTCGGCGGCGGGCCTCCTCAACATCGTCGAGTCAGCGCCCTACGGGGTGACCAAGCACGCCGCCGTCGGCTTTGCCGAATGGCTGCGGATCGCCTATGGCCGGCAGGGCGTGCAGGTGGCCTGTCTGTGCCCTCAGGCGGTCGACACCGAGATGACACGCGCTGGCGCGGGATCCGCGGGGCTCAACGGCGTGTTGCCCCCGGAGGACGTGGCCGAAGAGGCCATTGCCGCCCTGCAGGAGGGCCGCTTCCTGGCCCTGCCCCACCCACAGGTCGCTGAGTACATTCAGGCCAAGGCCTCCGCCTATGACCGCTGGCTTGGGGGCATGCAAAAGCTGTACGCACAGTTCAAGTCGGTGTCGGGGCTGGGCGCGTCTGGCTGAAGGGCTGGGGCAACGACCAAGGTAGGCGGATCCTCCTGAGCGCGAGGCGTTTTTGCGGGTCGGCGTTGGCTCAGCCCGCCAATTCCTTGGCCGCGCCGAAGTGGAAGACACCGGGCTCACGCACCGGGTCAACCTTCACCTCAATTTCGCTCTTGGGCGGGAACTTGCCCTCAAGGATGAGACGCGAGAGCGGGTTCTCGATCCGCTGCTGGATGGCCCGCTTGAGCGGGCGCGCGCCAAAAATCGGGTCAAAGCCGACCTTGGCTAACTCCTCCAGCGCCGCATCAGAGACCTTGAGCTGCAGATCCATCCGGGCCAGACGATGCTGCAACGTCCCCAGCTGGATACGCCCGATGCGGGCGATATGCTGGGCATCGAGGCCATGGAAAACCACCGTCTCATCGATCCGGTTGAGGAACTCTGGACGGAAGTGGTTCTTCAATTCGGCCCAGACCGCATCCTTCACGTCCTCATAGGGCTTGCCCACCATGGACTGAATCATGTGCGATCCGATATTGCTGGTCATGACGATCACTGCATTCTTGAAGTCGACAGTGCGGCCCTGGCCGTCGGTCAGGCGCCCATCGTCTAGCACCTGCAGGAGCACATTGAAAACATCCGGGTGGGCCTTCTCAACCTCGTCAAGGAGGATCACGCTGTAAGGCTTGCGGCGGACCGCTTCGGTGAGGTAGCCGCCCTCCTCGTAGCCCACATAGCCGGGTGGCGCGCCGATCAAGCGGGCAACCGAGTGCTTTTCCATGAACTCGCTCATGTCGATGCGGATCATGTGCTCTTCGCTGTCGAAGAGAAAATTGGCCAGCGCCTTGCACAGCTCGGTCTTGCCGACGCCAGTAGGGCCCAGGAACAGGAAGGAGCCAGTCGGCCGGTTCGGGTCTGACAGGCCCGAGCGCGAGCGCCGGATCGCATTGGCCACTGCAGAAATTGCCTCGTCCTGGCCGACCACCCGCTGGTGCAGGCGCTCCTCCATGTGGAGGAGTTTCTCGCGCTCCCCCTGCATCAGCTTGGACACCGGGATGCCGGTGGCGCGTGCCACCACCTCGGCAATCTCCTCCGCGCCCACCTGGGTGCGCAGTAATTGCGGCCTGCCGGCGGCAGACTTGCCGGTCTCCTGGGCTTGAGCGTCCTTGAGGCGCTTCTCCAGATCGGGCAGGCGTCCGTACTGCAGCTCGGCGACCTTGTTGAAGTCACCCTTGCGGGTGAGGCCCTCGATCTGCTGGCGCAGGCGGTCAATCTCCTCCTTGATCTGAGCGCTGCCCTGCGCCTGGGCCTTTTCGGACTT
>JAURKV010000094.1 GCA_030831585.1 Ramlibacter sp.
GACATGGGTGGCCATGCCGGCGTCGATGGCCAGCACCGCCTGCTGAATCAGGGCACCCGCAGTGGCGCCCCCCATGTGCATGCCACCGGTCCAGCGCGGGTTGATGCCCAGGGTCTCGCCCAGGCGCAGGTAGTTTTGCTCGCCCTCGGGCGAGGTCTGGCCGCGCAGGGTGAGCAGTCCGTCGATCTGGTGCTTGCGCAGGCCGCTGTCGTCCAGCGCGCGCTTGAAAGCATCGACCGCCAGCGACAGCGCGGTCGAGCCTGGCACCTTGCCCTGCGCGCTGGCACCCACGCCGACGATCGCGCCGCGTCCACGCAGGCGGTGGCTCATTTGAGCAAGCCCTCGGCCTGCAGCGCATCGATCTCGGCCTCGGTCAGGCCCAGCAGGCTACCCAGCACCTCGCGGGTGTGCTCGCCCAGGAGCGGCGCGCCGCGCTGGGGCTGGACCGTGTGGCGCGACAGCCGAAACGGCAGGTTGTTGTAGATCGACTCGCCCATTTCCGCATGGGGCATACGGATCCAGTGGCCGCGGTGCGCCAGCTGCGGGTCCTCGCGGGTGACGTCGTGCGCGTCCTGCACTGCACCGGCAGGCACGCCAGCGGCCTGCAGGCGGCGCATCAGGTCGTAGCGGTCTTGTCCTGCCGTCCAGGCAGCCAGCAGCGCGTCGAGCGCCTGGCGCTCGCGGTGACGCTGCGGCAGCGTCTGCCAGCGCGCCTCCAGCGCCCAGGCGGGCGAACCCATCACGCCCACCAGCGCCGCCCACTGGACATCGGTGGCCACGGTGATCGCGATCCAGCGGTCGCTGCCGACGCAGGGATACACGCCATGCGGCGCCATCCAGGGATGGTCATTGCCGCGGCGTTGCTGCAAGCGGCCGTTGACGGTGAGGTCCAGAAAGGTCGGCCCCATGAGCGAAAGCATGGGTTCAGTCTGGGCGAAGTCGATGCACTGGCCCTGGCCAGTGCGCCGCCGATGGCGCAGCGCCGCAAGCAGGGCGAAGGCCGCGTGGCAGGGGTTGGGCAGGTGGTCGGGGTAGTTGGTGCCGGTGCCGGCGGGCACATTGCCGGGCAGGCCGCTCAGGTCCTGGATGCCAGTGAGCGCGGCGATGCTGCTGCCGGTGCCACGGAAGTCACGCTGCGGCCCCTGCGAGCCCTGCATGGACATGCCGATGTAGAGGATGTCGGGTCGGATGCGCTTGCAGTCCTCGTAGCCCAGGCCGAACTTCTCCATCACACCGGCGGCAAAGTTGTTGGCCACGATGTCGCTCTGCGCGATGAGCTTGCGGATTAGGCCCAGCGCCTTCGGGTGCTTCATGTCGACCGTGATGCCGCGCTTGCTGGTGTTGCGGTCGGCGAAGTAGCCGCTGCGGTTCACGCCGGGCTTGCCGTCCTTGTAGGGGCCGGCCATGCGCAGCGAGTCGAGCCGGGTCGAGCTCTCGATCTTGATCACGTCGGCGCCAAGGTCACCGAAGATCTTGGTGGTGTAGGAGCCGGCTCCGATCCAGCAAAAGTCGGCCACCCGCAGACCGGCCAGGGGAAGACGTTTCTTGGTCATAGGGCTTCCATGCGAGGCACTGGCTGCAGTCATGCCACCACCCCCGCGGCGAACAGGCGCGCGACCTCGTCACGCGTGATGCCGATCTCGGCCAAGACTTCGCTGGTGTGCTGGCCCAGCCCGGGGGCGGGTCGCTGCACCCGCCAGGGCGTGGCCGACAGCACATAGGGCGCGCCAGGCATTTCGGCCGCCGCCGAGACCAGCGGATGGGTGAAGGGAACGAAGTGCTCGCGGGCACGCAGCTGCGGGTTGTCCAGCAGGTCGCGTGGTGTGCTCACCGGGGCCAGCGGAATGAGCCGCTTCTGACCTTCGGTGTAGAGCCACTCTTTGGTGCGCTGGCGCGACCAGGTCATGAACAGGTCACCAAAGACCTCGCGGGCCTCCTCGCTCTTAAGGTAAGTGAGGTCGGACCACTCGGGCCCGAACAGGCGGTCCACGCCCACCATGCCGGCGTCCTTGAACCACTGCAGGCTGCGGGACCAGGCCGGGCTGTTGCCGATGCCGCGCGAGCCCAGGTAGATGTAGCCGTCCTGGCACTCGAACAGACCGTAGCCGGCAAAGCGCTGGTCCCCCAGTGGCCGCTTGCGGATCACACCCTCGAGGTCATAGGTCTGGGCCGCATTTTCCAGCGCCAGGGTCACGCACTCCTGCATGGCAATGTCCACCTGCTGGCCCTCGCCGCTCAATTCGGCGTCGGTCACGGCCAGCATGGCCGCCACCGCGCCGTACATCGCTGCGCACTTGAAGGCCTGGTCGCCATGGGCCTGGGTCGGCGCCACGCCCTGGTAGCCCCCCATCCACAGCAGGCCGCCGGTGGCCAGGGCCACCAGGTCGGTGGCCTGCAGGTCGGCATAAGGCCCGGTCTGGCCGAAAGGGGTGATGCTGGCCATCACGAGCTGCGGGCGGCGCTGCGCCAAGTGCGCGTAGCCCAGACCGTGGGCCTCCATCCAGCCGGGCGCGAAAGTCTCCAGCACCAGGTCCGCGCCGGCCGCAAGCTCGCGCAGCAGGGCCTGGCCGCTGGCGGTCTCGAGGTTCAGGCAGATGCCGCGCTTGCTGGTGTTCTGGTAGGCGAAGTTGAGGCTGCGCTCGGTACCGGGCTGGTCGTCGATGAAGGGGCCTTCGCGGCGCAGCTCGCTGCCCTGGAGCGGCTCGACCAGAATCACGTCGGCGCCCATGTCCGCAAACAACTTGCCGGCGTAATTGCCCATGGCGCCGCTCAGGTCCAGAACGCGCAGGCCCTCGAGTGCGGCAACAGGCGTACTCGGGGTACTGGTTGCACTCATCTCAGCGCCCCTTCCAGTTCGGGTTGCGCTTTTCGGCGAAGGCCTTGCGGCCTTCCACGCGGTCTTCGGTGTCCTTGAGCAGGCCGTACATGAACTTGTCCAGCGCTAGCGCCTGGGTCAGCGGCATGTCGGCGCCGCGCGTGAACAGTTGCTTGGCTGCGCGCACAGACAGCGGGGCGTTGTGTGCAATGCGCCGGGCGATGTCCATTGCGGTGGGCATCAGGTCCGCGTGGGGCACCACCTTGCTCACCAGGCCCATACGCAGGGCTTCCTGGGCATCGATGGTGTCGCCGGTGAGAAGCAGCAGCATGAAATCACTCTTGGAGAGCGAGCGCGCGAGGCGTGGAATGCTGCCGCCCCAGGGAATGGAGCCGCGCTTGACCTCGCTCAGTCCGAACTTGGCGTTCTCCGAGGCAATCGCGATGTCGGTGATGGCCAGCAACTCGGTGCCACCGGCCAGCGCATAGCCATTGACCGCGCAGATCAAGGGCTTGTCGGTCTCGAGCCCCATGAAGGCGCTGCCGGTGTCACGCTCCACCAGCAACTGCCGGGCGTAGCTCTGGTTCGGGTCGGGCAGGGTCTTCTTCAGATCGGCGCCGGTGCAAAAAGCCTTGTCGCCGGCGCCGGTGAACACCACGGCGTGAATGCCCTCGTCCTCATTGATGCGGCGGTAGAAGGCGTAGAGCTCCTGCCGCATTTCTGGGTCGATCGAGTTCATCGCCTGCGGGCGGTTGAACTCGCACACGGCGACCTTGTCTTCTACCGCGATGTTGAGGCTTGCCATGGCTGCTCCTGCTGTCGTAATCGTTGATCGTATCTGCCTGCCAGTCCGGCGCTGCTGGCCCTGACGGCCTCAGTCAAGCGGCAGACCCAGCTTGCGCTTGTAGTCTGGGTCCACCTCGTGGATCGCCTTGACCCGCTGCAATTCGGCCAGGCCCATGGCGTCGAAGGGTTTGGGGTGGGTGGGCTCGGTGCAGACCACCTTGGCCTCGAACAGGGCGTCGATGCGCGCCTCGTCCAGGCCCAGCACCTCTCGCAATACCGCGCGGCCATCGCCACCATAGCGTGGCCCCGGATGGCGGATATGCACGTCGCGGTGGGCCATCTTCCAGGGCCGCCCCATGATGGGCCGCACCCCCATGGGCGCGGGCAGGTCTACCCGCTCGTGAAAGCCTCGCCAGGATAGGTGGGGGTCAAGCAGCAGGTCGCGGTTATTCATCACCGGCCCGCAGGCGATGCCGGCGGCCTGCAGCCGGTGCATCAGCAATGCGCCGTCCTCGGCTGCAACCCAGGTGGCCACCAGCGCATCGACCTCGGCGCGCCGCGCCTGGCGCTGCGCAGCGGACGACAGGTCCTCTGGCACCTGCAGGCCGCTGGCGGCCATGAGCCGGGCCAGGGTCTTCCATTGGAAGTCTGTCTCGACGGTGAGCGCCACCCAGCGGTCCTTGCCGAGGCAGGGGTAGACATTGCTCGGAACGAACTGGGCATGCTCATTGCCGATTCGCTCGGGCTCGGTGCCGTCGATCTGGTACTGCAGCAGAGCCTCGGGAATGAGAGCCGCGCCCACCTGGTACATGCCCAGATCGATCCACTGGCCCGCGCCGCCACGTCGCACATGGCGCAGCGCCGAGAACAGGGCGGTGAGGCCGGTCCAGCAGGCCAGGAAGTCGGGATAGGACTGCCCCACCTTCCAGGGCGGGTCACCCCGGTAGCCGGTGTAGGCGGCGATGCCCATGGTGACCTCTAGGGTGGTGCCCTGGCTGGGGAAATTGCGCCAGGGGCCGGTCGACCCGTAGCCGGTGTTGGACAGGTAGATCAGTCGCGGGTTGATCGCCAGCAGCGCCTCATGGCCGAGGCCCCAGCTGTCCATCACCCGCGGGGTGAAGTTGTCGACGACGATGTCGGCATGGGCCACCAGGTCCCGCAGCAGCGCCTTACCCTCGTCAGTCCCCATGTCGATGACGATGGAGCGCTTGCCCCGGTTGACCACCTGGAACATGCCGGAACGATTGATCCCGTCCACGCTGGCGTCGTTATC
>JAURKV010000095.1 GCA_030831585.1 Ramlibacter sp.
GAACGCATCGAGGGCCGGGGGTTATAGCGGATGGACTCGAGGTAGACCATCTCGTCGCCGTCGGGCGCGGCCAGGCCGACGTTGATGCGGTGGGTCTGCGCCGCAGCGCGCATCAGGGGCGCGGCCACCGCCAGCAGGGAAGAGCCCGCCCGCATGGCATGGGCCAAACTCAAGACAGCGGGAGCCAGCCGGTAGGCGCGGGTGCGTGGGTCGGCCTGCAACAGGCCGGCCCCCACCAGCGTCTGGGCCAGCCGGGTGACGGTGGCGCGCGGCAATCCGGTGCGCTCGGCCAGCTCCAGATTGCCCAGCAGGGTGGAGCCGGGCCGGAAGGCGAGCAGCAAGGCGATGCCCCGCTCCAGTGAGCGATTGGCCGGCGAGCGGCCGGGTTTGGCGGCGGTGGGTCGGGTCATGGCGCCAGTGTAGGCAATTCCATTCTTTGAAATAATCCGGGCCCCGTGTCCCGGGGGCGGCCCTAAGCTCGTAGCCGGATTGCAGCGGCCGCCAAACCCCGTTCACTGGCGTGCAGCGCCCTTCAACGACAACCACTCGGAGACATGACCATGACGTCCATTCGCCGCCTCTCAGACAGGCCATTGGCCCGAGCCCTCCAGCGGGTCCGCGCTGCGTTCCTTGCCCCCCTGGTCACTCGCGCTTGTGCAGTGTTGGCCTTGTCCGTGGCCGGCACCGCCCTTGCGGCCTACCCAGAAAAGCCGCTGCGCCTGGTGGTGCCCTTCGCCCCCGGGGGCGGCACTGACCTGATCGCCCGCACGCTGGGTGCGGGCATGAGCCAGGCCCTGGGCCAACCCGTGGTCATCGACAACAAACCCGGCGCGGGCACGGTCATCGGGACCGATCTGGTCGCAAAGAGCGCTCCCGACGGCTACACCCTGGTGGTTGCCTCCTTCGCGCACGCGGTCAACCCGAGCCTGGTGCCCAAGCTGCCTTATGCCTCGGACAAGGCCTTCGCGCCCGTCATCCTGATCGGGCGCGGGCCCAATGTGCTGGTGGTGCGCACCAACAGTCCCTTCAAGACGGTCAGGGACGTGGTGGTTGCAGCCGCCGCCAACCCGGAGAAGATCTCCTACGCCTCCCAGGGCAACGGCACCTCTGCCCACCTGGCCGGCGAGATGTTCACCAACCTGGCCAAGGTCAAGATGACCCACATCCCCTACAAGGGCGCGGGACCGGCACTCACCGACGTGGTCGGTGGCCAGGTGGACGTGATGTTCGCCACTTCGTCCGCCGTCGGCGCGCTGATCGACGGCGGCAAGTTGCGCGCGCTGGCGGTCACCACCCCGGAGCGCTCCCCCGCACTCAAAGGCGTGCCGGCAGTGGCTGAATCCGTCCCCGGCTACTCGGTCGAGAGCTGGTACGGCATCTACGCACCGGCAGGCACGCCTGCAGACGTGATTGCCAAGCTCAATGCGGCGGTGAAGAGAGCGGCGCAGTCGGAGGAGTTCCGCCGCAAGATCGAGCAAGAAGGCCTGGTGGTGAGCGCCGGTTCACCCGAGGAACTGGACACCTATGTGCGCCGCGAGGAAGCCCGCTGGCGCAGCATCGTCAAGGAAAACAACGTGAAGCCCGAATGAAACGCATGAAACGGGTGGGTTGAACCGCCCCCACTCCAGCACCCCCAGCAACCCGTCGCCTCCAAGCCAATCACCCCTTCCTGCCATGAACGACTCCCTCATTGACCTCCAGATCGACGGCGGAATTGCCACCCTCACCCTCAACCGCCCCGACAAGCGCAACGCGATCAGCGACGCGCTGCGCACCGCGCTGATCGAGGGGCTCGAGCGGGTGGCCGCCGACAAGGGCATCCGCGCCCTGGTGCTCACCGGCGCCGGCAAAGGCTTCTCCGCCGGCGGCGACATTGCCGGCATGGAGCAGCGCATGAGCGCGCCCACCGGCGAGATCGCCTTCAACGGCTGGCACCGCCAGTTGCGGGTGCATCGCACCCAGACGCTGCTGCACACCATGCCCAAGCCGGTGATCGCCGCCGTCAACGGCGCGGCCTCGGGCCTGGGAGCCGACACCGCGCTGGCCTGCGACTTCGTCATCGCCAGCGAGCGCGCCAGCTTCACCTGGTCCTACATCCACCGGGGCATCGTGCCCGACGGCGGCGGCATGTACTTCCTGCCGCGCCGCGTTGGACTGGTCAAGGCCAAGGAACTGATCTTCACTGGCCGCAAGGTCGAGGTCGACGAGGCCCTCGCCCTGGGCATCGCCGACCGCAAGACCGCCCACGAAACCCTGCTGGCCGACGCCCAGGCCTGGGCACGCGAGATGAGCCGCGGCTCGGCCACCGCCCTGGCCCTGACCAAGAGCATCCTCAACCAGAGCTTCGAGTCAATGGCGCAGCAAGTCTTCGCGCTGGGCAGCCAGGCCCAGGGTATTTGCTACACCAGTACCGAGCACCGCGAGTCGGTGACCGCCTTCCTGGCCAAGACGGCCCAGTCATGAACGAGGCGCCGACCATGGACGCGATCGACAGGCTGCTCAAACCCCGCAGCGTCGCCGTCATCGGTGCCTCCGGCGACCCGACCAAGACGGCGGGGCGGCCGGTGTCTTACCTCCTCAAGCACGGCTTTGCAGGAGCGATCTACCCGGTCAACCCCAAGCTCGATCGCATCGGCGCGCTGCCCTGCTACCCGGATATCGGCGCCCTGCCCGAGGTGCCGGATGTCGCCATCGTTTTGCTAGGTGCCGAGCGGGCGCAGGGGGCGGTGCGCGAGCTGGCGGCGCGCGGCTGCGCCGCCGCCATCGTGCTGGCCAGCGGCTATACCGAAACCGGCGAGGCCGGTGCGCGCCGGCAGGCCCAACTGCGCGAAGCCGCGGGGCGCATGCGCATCCTCGGCCCCAACACCATCGGCCTGGTCAACCTCACCGACCGCATCGTGCTGTCGGCCTCCGGCGCGCTGGAGATGGACCACTTTCCCGTTGGCCATATCGGCGTGGTGTCGCAAAGCGGCGGCATCCTGGGCGCCTTGCTCTCGCGCGCAGCGGCGCGCGGCATTGGCCTGTCCAAGCTGGTGTCCACCAGCAATGAGGTCGACCTGGAACTGGCAGATTTCATCGACACCCTGGTAGACGACCCGGCCACGCGGGTGATCGCGCTTTATGTCGAGGCGATCCGCGCTCCGGCCCGCTTTCGCGCTGCGGCCCGGCGCGCGGCGGCGGCAGGCAAGCCCATCGTCGCCTTCAAGATCGGCCGCTCCGAGGCGGGCGCACGCGCCGCGGTCTCGCACACCGGCGCGATGGCCGGTGCCGACCGCATGTACGACGCGCTGTTCGCACAGACCGGCGTGATCCGCGCCCAGACTTTTGCCGACCTGCTGGACATTCCCGCTGCCCTGGCCACCGGCCGCCACCTGCGCGGCAAACGCGTCGCCATCCTCACCTCCACTGGCGGTGCGGGCACGCTCGTTTCGGACGTGCTGGGCGTCTCCGGCTTCGAGGCCCCTGCGCCGGACGACGCCACCGCCGCCGCCCTGCGCGCACTGCAAACGGGCGACCATGCCGCACTGGACCGCAACCCGATCGACGTCACCCTGGCCGGCCTGCAGCCAGACCTGCTGCGTGGCGCGATCCGGGCCCTGCAGGCCAGCCCCAGCTACGACGCGCTGGTGATCATCGTGGGCTCGTCGGCCCTGGCCATGCCGGAGCTGATGGCCGGCGCCATCCAAGACTGCTTGCCGCTGTCGGACAAGCCAATCCTGGCCTTTGTCAGCCCGCACGCGCCGCATGTGGCGGCGCTTCTCACCGAGCGCGGCGTGCCCGCCTATGCGGCAGCGGAGAGCTGCGCCGCCGCTTTGAACGGCATGTGGCTGGCCCACGCCCTGCAAGACCAGCACAAGCAAGCCTTGCGCGCCTCGGGCGAAGGCACAGCCGCGGCGTCAGCGCCTGCCCTGCTCCCTTCGCTGCCTGCCGGCGCACTTGACGAGGCGCAGGCCAAACAACTCTTTGCCGCCTTCGGCGTGACCGGTACCCGCGAGCGGGTAGTGCACTCGGCGCAAGAAGCCCAGGCAGCAGCAGCAGAACTCGGAGGCCGGGTGGTGCTCAAGATCCTCTCGTCCGAGATCACGCACAAAAGTGATGTAGGCGGGGTGGCGGTGGGCGTGGACGCGGCGCAGATCGGCGACCGCCTAGACCGGATGGCCGACGCAGTGCAGGCCCACACCGGCAATCGCCCGACCCGCTTCCTGGTGCAGGAGTGCGTGGTCGGTGGTACCGAGCTGATTCTGGGCCTGCGCCGCGACCCACTGGGCACGGCCATTCTCTTGGGCATGGGCGGCGTGACCGCAGAACTGTTTCAGGACACCTGTTTGCGGCTGTTGCCGCCCGAGGGGGGGCTAGACCGCGAGGAGGCCCTGGCGATGGCGCGCGCACTCAAGACCTGGCCCTTGCTCGATGGCTTCCGGGGTCGGCCGCCAGCCGATGTAGAGGCGCTGGCCGACGCGGTGGTCGCCTTCTCGCGCATGGCGGCGCAGCTCGGCGGGCGACTGGCCGAGGCCGAGATCAACCCGCTCTTCGTGCTGCCCCGGGGCCAGGGGGTGCGGGCGGCCGATGGCGTGGCGGTGCTGCTACCCTGACCCCTCAAATCGCCACGAGCTGCCGGATGCTCTTGGCTTGCATCTCGTCGCCCGGACCGCGGGCGATCACCTCCCCGCGCTCCATCACCAGGTAGTGGTCGGCCAGCTCTTCGGCGAAGTCGTAGTACTGCTCCACCAGCAACACCCCGACCCGCTGGCCGTTCAGGCCCTCGTGCGCCAGCATGCGGATCACCCGGCCAATGTCCTTGATGATGGACGGCTGGATGCCCTCCGTGGGCTCATCGAGGATCACCAGCTTCGGGCCGGCAGCCATGGCCCGGGCAATAGCCAACTGCTGCTGCTGTCCACCCGACAGGTCGCCGCCACGGCGATACAGCATCTGCTTCAACACGGGAAAGAGGTCAAACAGCTGCGGCGGGATCGGCGTCGAGGCGCTCTTGTAGGCCAGCCCCATGCGCAGGTTCTCTTCCACCGTGAGCCGGGCAAAGATCTCGCGGCCCTGGGGCACGAAGCCAATGCCGGCGCGGGCGCGCTGATAGGGCGTCATGGCGTGGATGGCCTGGCCCTCGAATTGAATGCTGCCGCTTTTGATCGGCACCAGGCCCATGAGCGACTTGAGCAGCGTGGTCTTGCCCACGCCGTTGCGGCCCAAAAGCACGGTCACCTGACCGGGCGGGACGTCCAGGCTTACATCGCGCAGGATGTGCGAGCCGCCGTAGTACTGCTGGATATTCTTGACGCTGAGCATTCTTGTTTTCCTCTTCAGCGACCGAGATAAACCTCGATCACCCGCTCGTCGGCCTGTACCTGGTCCAGCGTTCCCTGGGCCAGCACCGAGCCATCACACAGCACGGTGACGATGTCCGATATGGCACGGATGAAGCTCATGTCGTGCTCCACCACCATCAGCGAATGCTTGCCCTTGAGGGAGAGAAAGAGTTCTGCGGTGCGGGCGGTTTCTTCGTCGGTCATGCCAGCTACCGGCTCGTCGAGCAGCAGCAGCTTGGGGTCTTGCATCAGCAGCATGCCGATCTCCAGCCACTGCTTCTGCCCATGGCTCAGATTGCCCGCCTGCCGACCCACGTCACCGGCCAGTTGTATCGTGTGCAGCACCTCGGCCAGGCGGTCGGACTGGACCGAGTCGAGCCGGAAGAACATCGAGTGCGACACGCCCTTGTGTGTCTTGAGCGCCAGTTCGAGGTTTTCGAAAACAGTGAGCTGCTCGAACACCGTCGGCTTCTGGAACTTGCGGCCAATCCCCAGTTGGGCAATTTCGGCCTCCTTGTAGCGAAGCAGGTCGATGGTGGATCCGAAGAACACCGTGCCGGTGTCGGGCCGGGTCTTGCCGGTGATGATGTCCATCATCGTGGTCTTGCCAGCACCGTTGGGGCCTATGACGCAGCGCAACTCGCCGGGGGCGATGTCCAGCGACAAGCCATTGATCGCCTTGAAGCCGTCGAAGCTCACGCTCACGTCTTCCAGGTAGAGGATACGTCCGTGGGTCAGGTCCACCTCACCCGCCTGCGCAATGCGGCCATAGCCGGCGCTGCGTCCACCCGATTCGGTGGCCAGTTCCTGGCGCAGGGTGCGCGCCGCATAGACCTGCTTGCGCTCTGCGCCGGCTTCCATCAGATCGGGCGTCATGCGCGCGTCTCCTTCTCGTTCCCCTTGCGGACGATGCGGTCGAACAGGCCCACCACGCCCTTGGGCATAAACAGCGTCACCGCAATGAACAGCGCGCCCAGGAAGTAAAGCCAGAACTCGGGGGCGGTGACGGTGAGCCAGCTCTTGGCGCCGTTGACCAGGAAGGCGCCGATGATGGGGCCCACCAGGCTGGCTCGGCCGCCGACCGCCGTCCACACCGCGATCTCGATCGAGGCAGCGGTACTCATTTCTCCCGGATTGATGATGCCCACCTGAGGCACGTACAGCGCACCGGCCACGCCGCACATCACCGCTGAAATCACCCAGATGGTGAGCTTGTAGCCAATGGGGTTGTAGCCGGAGAACATGACCCGGGACTCGGCGTCGCGCACCGCCTGCAGCACACGCCCGAACTTGGACTTCACCAGCCAGCGCGCCAGCAGGAAAAAGGACAGCAAGGTGACCCCAGTCAAAACGAAGAGAAGCATGCGCATTTCCTGGGTCGCGATCGGCCTGCCCAGGATGCGCTTGAAATCGGTGAAGCCGTTGTTGCCTCCAAAGCCGGTTTCGTTGCGGAAAAAGAGCAGCATCGCAGCAAAGGTGAGGGCCTGGGTGATGATCGAGAAATACACCCCCTTGATGCGCGAGCGGAAGGCGAAGAAACCGAACACAAAGGCCACCAGCGCCGGCACTAACACCACCAGCACCAGGGTCGCGAAGAAACTGTCGCTGAGGGTCCAGTGCCAGGGCAGCTCCTTCCAGTCGAGGAACACCATGAAGTCGGGCAGGTCGCTCTTGTAGTTACCATCGCGGCCGATCTGTCGCATGAGGTACATGCCCATGACATAGCCGCCGAGCGCAAAGAACAGGCCGTGTCCCAGGGACAGGATGCCGGTGTAGCCCCAGATCAGATCCATGGCCAGGGCGCAGATGGCATAGCACATGATCTTGCCGATCAGGGCCACCGCATAGTCCGACAGGTGGAAGGCGCTGCCCTCGGGCACCCAGAGGTTGAGGACGGGTGCCAGCGCACAAACGACGATCAGCGCCAGCAGGAGGCCGGCCCAGCCGCTTCGCGAAAGCAGGGGCGCGGGCGCGGGCAACAGGGCGGCGAGGGGGGGAAGGTGCTGATTCATCTCACGCCTCCGCCGAGCGGCCTTTGACCGCGAAGATGCCCTGCGGGCGTTTCTGAATGAACACGATGATGAACACGAGCACCGCAATCTTGGCCAGCACCGCACCGGCCCAGCCCTCGAGGAACTTGTTGAGAATGCCCAGCCCCAGCGCGGCATACACCGTGCCGGCGAGCTGGCCCACACCTCCGAGCACCACCACCATGAAGGAGTCGACGATGTAACCCTGCCCGAGGTCCGGGCCCACGTTGCCGATCTGGCTCAAGGCGCAGCCGGCAAGACCCGCAATGCCCGAGCCCAGCGCAAAGGCGTAGGTGTCGATGCGCGCGGTGTTGACGCCCATGCACGAGGCAATGGGCCGGTTTTGCGTCACGCCGCGCACAAACAGCCCCAGCCGGGTGCGGGCGATCAGCCAGGCCATACCGGCGAGTACCGCCAGCGCGAAGCCGATGATGATGATGCGGTTCCAGGGCAGCTGCAATGCGCCCATGACCACCACCCCGCCGGACATCCAACTCGGGTTTTCGACGCCCACGTTCTGCGCCCCAAACACCGTGCGCACGCCCTGCATCAGCATCAGGCTGATGCCCCAGGTGGCCAGCAGGGTTTCCAGCGGGCGGCCATAAAGGAAGCGAATCACGCTGCGCTCGAGGATGGCGCCCATGAGGGCCGATGCCATGAAGGCCACAGGTAGCGCGGCAAGGAGGTACCAGTCAAAAAGACCCGGGAAGAACTTGCGGAACACACCCTGTACCACATAGGTGGCGTAGGCACCGATCATCATCAGCTCGCCGTGGGCCATGTTGATCACGCCCATGAGGCCGTAGGTGATGGCCAGCCCCAGGGCCACCAGCAGCAAGATGGAGCCCAGTGACAGGCCGGAGAACATCTGACCGGCGCGGTCGGCCCAGGCCAGGCTGGACTCCACTTGGCGCAAGGCGACTTCTAGCGCAGATTTGACTGCGGGGTCGGCCTCCTCCTTGAGTCGTGCCAAAAGAAGCGTCTTGGTCGCCGGGTCACGGCTGCTGGCCAGGGAACGGGCGGCCTCTGTGCGCCTGGCCGGGTCGTCGCTGGCAATCAGGATGGCAGCGCGGGCCAGCACGAGCTGGGCGCGAATGGACTCGACCTGCTCAGACTGCAGGGCTTTTTCTACCAGGGGCAAGCGGGAGGCATCAGGCTCAGCAGCCAGCGCCTTGACCGAAGCAGCACGCTCCTTGGCGTTGGGCGAAAAAAGGCGGATCGCACCCAGGGCGGTGTCGAGCTCGCCGCGCATGCGGTTGTTGCTCACCACGTCCTCGGCGTCAGCGGGGATGTCGACCGGGGCGCCGGAGACCGGGTCAATGCCTTTGCCGTCCTTCACGATGAAGACCTTATCCCCCGCTACCTTGACCGAATCGTCGGCCAGGGCCTGCAGGAACGCGGCGGTCTTGTCGTCGGCATTGGCCACGGCCTTGGAGAGGGCCTCGATGCGGGCGTCTGTCTCGCCCAGGGCGACAGCCCGGGCCTCCTCCACGGTCAGTGCGTGGGCGGATGCAACGCCCCAGGACAGGGCAATCAGGAAGAGTGTTCTCACAAGCATTCAGATCTTTCAAGTGGACGGCGCGAACCGTCGCACCAAAGCGATGCAAGACCCGCGCCAACCCCGAGCGCAAGCTGGCTGCGCCGGCCACCGGTCCCGTCGCAGCAGCGCGCAGCAGGCCCCCCAATGAGAAAGGGACCGGCACTGCCGGTCCCTTTGCACTGATCGAGAAGTCGAAGAAATCGCGGAGCGATTTCTGAGACTTAGATCTTGGTCTTGCCGTCCGGCTCGTCCTTCTTCTTGTCGTTGCCTTCGATGAAGGGCGACCAGGGCTTGGCCTTGACCGGGCCGGGGGTCTTCCAGACCACGTTGAACTGGCCGTCGGCCTTAACTTCACCGATGAACACCGGCTTGTGCAGGTGGTGGTTCTTCTCGTCCATCTTGGCGGTGAAGCCAGAAGGTGCCTTGAAGGTCTGACCCGCCATGGCGGCGATGACCTTGTCCACATCGGTGGTCTTGGCCTTTTCGACGGCCTGCTTCCACATGTAGATGCCGATGTAGGTAGCTTCCATCGGGTCGTTGGTCAGGGCCTTGTCTTTGTGACCGGCGATGCCCTTGGCCTTGGCGTAGGCAGCCCACTTCTTGGTGAACTCGTCATTGGTCGGGTTCTTGACCGACATGAAGTAGTTCCAGGCGGCCAGGTGGCCGACCAGCGGCTTGGTGTCCACGCCGCGCAGTTCTTCTTCGCCCACGGAGAAGGCGACCACCGGCACGTCCTTAGCTTTGAGGCCAGCGTTGCCCAGTTCCTTGTAAAAGGGCACGTTGGAGTCACCGTTGATGGTGGAGATCACCGCGGTCTTGCCACCGGCGGAGAACTTCTTGATGTCGGCAACGATGGTCTGGTAGTCGCTGTGGCCGAAGGGGGGGTACTTCTCGTCGATGTCCGAATCCTTCACGCCCTTGGACTTGAGGAAAGCGCGCAGGATCTTGTTGGTGGTGCGGGGATACACATAGTCGGTGCCCAAGAGCACGAAGCGCTTGGCGCTGCCGCCTTCCTTGGACATCAGGTATTCCACCGCGGGGATGGCCTGCTGGTTAGGCGCGGCACCGGTGTAGAACACGTTCTTGGACAGCTCTTCACCCTCGTACTGCACGGGGTAGAACAGCAGGCCGTTTTGCTCTTCGAACACCGGCAGCACCGACTTGCGGGACACCGAGGTCCAGCAGCCGAAGGTCACGGCCACTTTGTCTTGCGTCAGCAGCTGCTTGGCCTTTTCGGCGAACAGCGGCCAGTTGGACGCGGGGTCGACCACCACCGCTTCGAGCTTCTTGCCCAGCACGCCGCCCTTGGCATTGATCTCATCGATCGCCATCAAGACGGTGTCCTTGAGGACGGTCTCGGAAATGGCCATCGTGCCGGACAGGCTGTGCAGCACGCCGACCTTGATGGTGCCGCCCGATTGGGCGAAAGCGGGGGAAAGTCCGGCAGCAGCCAGGGAAGTGGCGACGGCCAGGGCCTTGAGGGTGAAACGGCGTTGCATGCGAACTCCAGGTTGTGTGAGCGGAAAAAGGAACTTCAAACCATCTATCGAGCGCCCGGCCATGAAGAAGAAGGAGAGAGCCGGGCGCTGACGTGATGAATTCTGGGAAAGCGCACCGTATCGGCCAATACGCCACGTGGCGTACATCCGATGGGCGCCCGGTGGCCACCCGGCCCGGCCAGACCTGCCAGACCAGCCCTTTATTGACTCTTTTGAGTTAATCCGAAATACTCATCCGACAGCAACTCATCAATAGGTGTCACATGCTTCGCACCGCCAG
Organism: Ramlibacter sp.; assembly: GCA_030831585.1. GTDB lineage: Bacteria > Pseudomonadota > Gammaproteobacteria > Burkholderiales > Burkholderiaceae_C > Ramlibacter. The sequence goes on from JAURKV010000095.1 coordinate 10,671, forward strand.
CCAACGCCCGCAGACTCCCCTCCCCATTCACCGCCCACAGATTCCTCTCGCCAATGGGCAGAGCAAACCCCTGACCGTCGAGCTGCTCAAACAGGCGGGCGAAACCACGGCGGGCACCGGCCGACTCGCCAGCGAGAGACTCTTCGGGGACACAAAGCTGGGAAGGGACGCAAAAGTCCAACGCGCGCAGGAGTTGCTCACCGGCCTTCGCAAGCTGCTGAGTGAGGAGTACGGACGCTCTACCGCCACCCTGCGGCCCGCCTTGAGCAGCGTGGCGGTTAGCGACAAGGCCCTGGTAGCCCGGGCGCTGACTGAACTCATGGACGATGAAGTCGCCGAGATGGGGCTAGAGAGAGTGGGCCAGACCATGACTTCCGCCGCGCGGATGGTCAATCGCTTCGAGAGCGCCAGCCGCAACTTCGCAGATACGTCGATGAGGCACCCCGATGTCCCGCTGACGAGCACCGACAACATCCACAAATGCGCCTACGGCCTAATGAACTTCGCGCTGGCAGCCGCCGCCGAGGATGACGACCTCGCCCGGTTCCGGATGGACAGTCGTGACCGCGCCGGTACCGACCCTGTGTTCAAGCCCGACTTCCGGGCCGCCTGCATGGAGCAGTTCCGGGCGGCGATGGACAAGGCGCCGAGGGGAGCCGATGGAACGATGACGCCGAGGCAAATCAACCGTGTGGTCGAGCGGGTGATCGACACGATCAAGCGGGATAACCCGCCGCCGCCCAAGCTGCCTACCCTCGAAGCGTGGGAAGGCGTGGCGCAGGGCATGGACGCCAAGCACGAACGCACTTCGGCGAAGACTGCCTGGGGCGCGGCGGAGAGTTCGTCCTCCACCTCGCCCTCCACCTCCTCCTCGTCGGCCGCATCAGCCGCCGGTTCCCCCGCCGCTGAAGCACCCATGAGTCAGGAACAGATGGCCAAGCGCAAGAAGCTGGGGCTGGACTTCGACTGAGCGAACGCGCGGCCCCAAGCTAGACCAGGGAGGCCAGGCAGGCGCTCGGGGCCTCAGCCCTCGCCCTGCGGGCTCAGTTGCCGCACCCGCCCGAGCACCATCGCCGCAGCGGCGGTGCGGGTCTCCACCCCGAGCTTGGCGAAGACATGCTCCAGATGCTTTTTCACCGTCGCTGGGCTGGCGCCCACGATGTCGGCGATGTCGCGATTGATCTTGCCCTTGACCACCCAGTAGATCACCTCAGCCTCGCGGGCGGTGAGCCGGAAGGCGTCGCAGATGGCGGCGATGAACGAGGCGTCGGACTCCTCGCGCATGACGATCAGCCACTCGCCGCCGGCGTCGTCCTCGTCGCCGGTCTGCTGGTGCAGGCGCAGGGTCAGGCGGCGTGCGCCCTCGGAAAGTGAAAAACGGGGCGGCTCCACCTGCCGAAACGCATCCGCGAGGTGACGGCGAAGCCATTCGAGCACCGCCTGCGGCGCGTGCAGCGGACGCCGGGCTACGTCCTCCGGAAACCAGGTGCTGAGGAGGTCGCGCGCCAAAGGCGTCTGCCACAGGAGTCGACCGTCCCTCACGCGCAGGGTGATGCAGGCATGGCCAAAGGCGTCCAAGGCGTTGCCGGCCTGGCGCGCCAGCCGCTGCGCATTCTCAAGCGCTTCCTCCTCGCCACGGCGATCGAACACCATGGCCTCGCCCCAGCGTTCGACACGGGGTTGCAATACCGCATTCATGAACCACTCCCACGACAAAATGCACCACTCAAGTGCGACTCATCCAGCCAAACCCCAAAATAGGGACTCGCCTGCCCGGACGCACCAGCAGCGGGCGAGCTGGCCAAGCTGAAGCGGGACAGGCAGCGGGGGACTGGACGGTTTCTGGCGTTCATGTGGATGGGGCAACTGCAAAATCCACGCCACGCCGGACATCGCCAGCCCCCCTGCGCCAGCCCGGGCATGCCGATTGCAAGCAGATTTGACGAACGAACCGAGACACCATGGACCTCACCCCCCGCGAAAAAGACAAGTTGCTGCTGTTCACTGCCGCTTTGGTGGCAGAACGGCGGCGGGCCCGCGGCCTCAAACTCAACTACCCCGAAGCAGTGGCCCTGATCTCGGCCGCTGTGATGGAGGGCGCGCGCGACGGCAAGTCGGTGGCCGCCCTCATGAGCGAGGGTCGCAGCGTGCTCACGCGTGAGGACGTCATGGAGGGCGTGCCCGAAATGATCCATGACATTCAGGTCGAGGCGACCTTCCCGGACGGCACCAAACTGGTCACGGTGCACCAACCAATTGTCTGAGCGCCCTCGATGCCTGGACCCATGACCCAACCTGCCGTACGCACGCCCCACTTGTGAACCCTCAGCCCCTGAATCAGAGCCCACCGAACTGAGCGAACTAGCGTTCGCCTATGAGCCCGACAAAAAGCCTGCCATGAAACATCTTTCTGCCTTCCTCCCCACCTGGCTTGCCACCCACGCCTTTGCCCACGACGGGCATGGCCTGGAGGGAACCCACGGGCACGCCACTGACGCGGTAGGCCTGATCGTGGCCCTGGCGGCTGTCGCCGCGGCGCTGTGGTTCGGCCGGGGTGGCAAGTGATAACGCCCGGCGAATTGATCCTCGACGAGGGCGCGCACAGCCTCAACCCGGGCCGGCGCACGCTCACTCTGGTGGTACGCAATGCGGCTGATCGGCCCATCCAGGTCGGCTCGCATTACCACTTCGCGGAGACCAACAGCGCGCTCGACTTCGACCGCGCCGCCGCGCGCGGCATGCGCCTGAACATCCCCTCGGGCATGGCGGTTCGCTTCGAGCCGGGCCAGCAACGCACGGTAGAACTGGTCGATTACGCCGGCGACCGTGCCGTCTTCGGGTTTCGCGGTCTTGTGCAAGGGAAGCTTTCATAAATGAGCGCAGCGCCGAGCCGCCTCAAGCAAGCGACCACCCCCTCGGGGGGCAGTGACGTACATGAAATGACGAACGTGGGGGCCACATGCGCA
>JAURKV010000096.1 GCA_030831585.1 Ramlibacter sp.
CGCCTCTGCGCCGATGATAGTGCGGATCCCCGTGTGAAAGTAGGACATCGTCAGGCTCTTATCCCAGCCCAAAACCCCCAGTAGCTAATCCTGCTGGGGGTTTTGCTTTTGCGTTCAGGCTATCTCACCGACCAATCCTCGTGTATTCACCTAGCGGTTTCTGCTCAGGTCAGGCCGCTAGAGCATAAGCTTTGGCGGGGGTGCGCTGCCCCCTGAGATCAGCCACATGACGATCTGGAGTCCAATTACCCCTGCGAGGAAATTTATTGCTTCGGGTGCTTTTCTTGACCATCAGGCCTTGTGCTTGGCTTGGTCGATTTACCATTAGCCGAGTCTGGCGCCTTTGGTGTGTTTACAGCTGGGGGTGTCATATCCTTGTACATACGCCCATTGACAGTCAGACCCTCGGCGGACAAGCGACTTGCCTTCGCCTCGCTGATGCCTTTCACGCGGACCATCAAGTCCTGCCAGTCCTTATAGTCGCGGGCCTTCCGCTCAGCGATGATTTGCTTCGATGTGGATGGACCGATCCCTTTGATGCTGTCCAGATCTGCTTGACTCGCCTTGTTCACATCGACCGCAGCGAATGCAGTCAGCGCAGCAGTTGTGACGAAAAAACTGAGAATCTTCTTGAGCATGACACCTCCTTGAGTGTGTGACGGTTGCCCTGATCTTTTGATCAGGTTCCGATGTAACGAGGAGGAGTCTGGACGGTTGACCGGGTATCGAAGCTCAACAAGCCTCGCCCTGGTAGTCTTGTCAGGTTTGAGTCTGAAGCCACTCCATGTATTCGCTGACGCCAGTCTTCACGTCTTTGAATTGATGGTGGCAGCCGGTAGAACGTAGCGCGGACAAGTCAGCCTCTGTGTGACATTGATACTTGCCGCGCAATGCCTCGGGGAACGGAACGTACTTAATAAACCCTCGCTCAACAGCTTGCTCGGTAGACAGTGTGTCCGCTGCTCGGAGTGTGTTCACCACCGCAGTGGCGACATCATTGAACGGTTGAGCTTTGCCCGAGCCAAGGTTAAATACTCCACTCCGATGACCGTTGTCGAAGAACCATAGGTTCACCGCGACAACGTCATCAACATGCACGAAATCGCGCTGCTGGTTCCCTGGACCGTATCCACCGTATTCGCCAAACAATCTAACGTACCCCTCTTCCCGGAACTGATTGAACTGGTGAAAAGCGACGCTCGCCATTCGACCCTTGTGTTGTTCACGCGGTCCGTAGACATTGAAGTAGCGAAACCCTGCTACCTGATGCTCTGCTCGCTCGAAATTGATCCCAAGCTCTCGTCTCATGCGTTGATCGAACAGCAGTTTGCTCCAGCCATATACATTGAGCGGTTTTTCAAACTCGGGTGTTTCCCGAAATTTTTCGGAGCCGCCGTAAGTGGCTGCTGAAGACGCGTAGAGGAGTCGGCTACCTCGCTTCTGGCAAGCTTCGAAGAGGCCACAGGACGTGGTGTAGTTGTTATCCATCATGTACTTGCCATCGGTTTCCATGGTGTCGCTGCACGCGCCCTCATGGAAGACGGCTTCTACCTGCCCAAAAAATCCTTCTGCGAATGCATCGTAGAAGTAATCGGCATCCACGTAGTCTGCAATCTGCAAATCAGCCAAGTTGCGGAATTTCTCCCCCTGGCTCAGATCATCTACGGCGATGATGTCGTCGATGCCGCGCCGATTGAGGCCCCTGACGATATTGCTTCCTATGAAGCCGGCTGCGCCGGTTACGACGATCCGGGTCATTTGAATAACTCCTCATAGGAAACAGTCGCCGTCCCGAATTTTCCGACAACAATGCCGCCGGCCATGTTGGCGAGAGGCATAGCTCCCCTTAGTGAAAGTCCCGCTCCGACAAGCGCCGCCAAGGTGGCGATTACAGTATCTCCCGCACCAGTGACATCGAAAACCTCTCTAGCCTGTGCATCTACATGCATCGTTCCGGCTGCATCAAAGAGAGTCATTCCAGCCTCCGAGAGCGTTACGAGCACGGCCTCGAGTCCCAGGCTTTGTCTGAGTTTCTGCGCCTTTTGAGCGAGCTCCTCTTCATCCCGCCAGGTACCAACTACCTGTTGCATCTCCGCGCGGTTAGGCGTTATCACTGTTGCACCGGCGTATCGCGTGTAGTCAGAGCCTTTGGGATCAATGAGCACAGGTCTGCCGGCTTTCCTTGCGGCCTCCACCATGACTGGTATGTGGGCAAGGCCGCCCTTACCGTAGTCGGAGAAAACTACTGCGCCATGGGCGGGCGCCAATCGAGTTACCGTTTCGTTCTGGGCCGCCAAAGCATCGTAGGCAGGTTCGTTTTCGAAGTCGAGGCGCAGCAATTGTTGCTGCCGTCCTATGATCCTCAATTTAACTGTGGTGGTCAGGCGAGGATCTCTTTTCAGATCAGTTTCGATCTTGTTCTTCTCAAGCAACGAGGAAACTCGCCGGCCTGGCTCATCCTCCCCCACTACGCCAACGAAGGTCGCCCGCGCCCCGAGTGTGCGGACATTCAGCGCCACGTTAGCCGCACCGCCTACTCGCTCCTCCTCCTTGCTCACCTTGACAACTGGCACAGGCGCTTCCGGCGAGATCCTGTCCACCGCTCCGTGCCAATAGCGGTCCAACATGACGTCACCGACGACCAGTACGCGCGCTTTGGCAAGTTGTTCCCTCGTCAAATTCATAGTTCTTCGACTCTTCGTGCGGGGTAGCTATCCCAAGCTTGGCAGCCGGGACATTGCCAGAAATGGCGGATGGCCTCAAACCCACAGGCGGCACAGCGATAGCGGGAGAGCGGCTTGGCTGCCTGATCCAGCGCACGCTGCAGCAGCGGTTGTATTTTGGAGTCTGTCACGGGTGCGCCCGTCATCCACCGAGAGGCAGCGACCAGAGAGGGCTCTCTCTCAAGTTGGTGAAGGTAGTGCCCGCGTTTTGCATCAGCAGAGTCCTCAAGGACCGCAAGCGCATCCATGACATCTAGGCTTGGCGTTCTAGCTTGGTGCTGGGCCAAAACTTCACGCGCTAAGGTCTGCTGCCCAACCGCCATCGCAGCGTCTGCCAGCGGGCGAGCGATGAGACCGATCGACTCGGGCACGTTGCTAGCTAAATCGCAAAGCGTTTCAAACGCTGCCGCACAGTTGCCTGCACGCTTTTGAAGCTCGGCCAAGTCGAGTCCAGGGCGGACGGCTTGGGGTGCCATGGCCTGCGCCTCTTTGAGTAGAGCCCTTGCTTGCTCTGAATCGCTATCCGATGCTTGTTCGCAGAGATAGTGCGCTAGCCGGTTGCTGAAGTCGCCGTGTCCTGCATCGGTAATCTTCCGTGCCGTCTTACCGGCGCTGTGCCAATCTCGCGTGCGCTCGTAAATAGCCAAAAGCGCCAGCCTAGCCTGCGCCTCGTAGTCGGTGCCCTCCAGCAGGCGGAGGGCATTCTCGGCGCGGTCCAGAAGCCCGGCTTTCAGAAAGTCGAGCGCAAGCGCGTGCTGGGCTCGGTGACGATCCGTCGCTGCAAGATCACCGCGCGAGAGCAGGTGCTCATGTACCCTCACTGCCCGCTCGTATTCCCCACGGCGGCGGAACAGGTTGCCCAATGCAAAATGGAGCTCGGATGTGTCTGGGTCGTTCCTAACTGCCTCTATGAAGGCGTCTATTGCCTGATCCTGCTGTTCATTGAGCAGAAAATTAAGTCCTCGGAAATAGGCTTTCGGAGCTTGACGGTTCTCAATGCGAATTTGGCGAAGGTCAAGCCGAGAAGCTAGCCAGCCCAGGGCAAAAGCCAGGGGTAGCCCCCAGAGCAACCAGCTGAAGTCAAATTCCATGCGAACCTGAGTGCAACACGCCATCTGCAGATGGGGTTGGAGGCGCAGATTGAGCCGCGGCTTGATGGCGTCGTGCCACAGCTCGCTGAGACAACCAACGGGGAACCATGCCAAGCGCGCCAATTGCCAAGCCAATGGCAAAAGCAGCCAGCACAACCAACACCAAGGGGGCACTCCACTGGTGCCCAAAGAAAAAATGGACCGTGGCCTCGTGTTGGTTATTCAACGCGAAGGCAAACAGGGTAAAAAAAATGGCTGCCTTGAGCAGCCACACGAGGTATTTCATCTGGCTCCTCGGTGGATCCTAGATTCTACCGACTGGCTAGGTCTTGCTGTCGCCCCTGATTTCGGCGGTTCGTTCATCGACCGCCTCCCGTAGGGCCTTCCCTGGCTTGAAATGGGGAACCCGTTTCTCCGGGATCTGTACGCTCTCTCCGGAGCGCGGATTGCGCCCTAGGCGCGGTGACCTGCGGCTGACGGAGAAGGTACCAAAACCCCGTATCTCGATCCGGTGTCCTCGCACGAGCGCCTCACCCATCGCGTCAAGAATGGCCTTGACGGCGTACTCGGCGTCTCGATGAGTCAACTGGCTGAACCGAGAGGCCAGTTCTTCGACGATGTCAGATCGGGTCATTCGGAAAAACAGGGGGCGGCTTTCGCCGCCCCATTTCTTCTACAGCTCAGGGGGCGATTACTTGTCGAGCTTGGCGCGGAGCAGGGCGCCGAGGCTCGTGGTGCCAGCGCTTTCGCGAGATGATTGCTGGCTTAGGTTGGCCATGGCTTCCTGCTGGTCCGCCATGTCCTTCGCCTTGATGGACAACTGGATGTTGCGTGTCTTGCGGTCGACGTTCACGACGACGGCTGAGACTTCATCGCCCTCTTTGAGGACGTTGCGTGCGTCTTCGACTCGGTCACGAGAGATCTCGCTTGCACGCAGGTAGCCGAGGATCTCTTGGCCCAGATCGATCTCGGCGCCTTTGGCATCGACCGTTTTGACCTTGCCGCTGACCACAGAGCCCTTGTCGTTCACGGACACGAAGGTCGTGAAGGGGTCTTGGTCGAGTTGCTTGATGCCAAGAGAAATGCGCTCACGATCGACGTCGACGGCCAGGACAATGGCTTCGACTTCCTGGCCCTTCTTGTAGTTACGAACAGCAGTTTCGCCGGTCTCGTTCCAGGAAATATCAGACAGGTGCACCAAGCCGTCGATGCCAGCAGCCAAGCCGACGAAGACACCGAAGTCAGTGATTGACTTGATGGGACCTTTGACGCGGTCACCGCGCTTGGTGTTTTGCGCGAATTCTTGCCAGGGGTTAGCCCGGCACTGCTTCATGCCGAGAGAGATGCGGCGCTTGTCCTCATCGATCTCGAGGACCATGACCTCCACCTCATCTCCCAGGGTGACAACCTTGGAGGGGGCCACGTTCTTGTTGGTCCAATCCATTTCAGAGACGTGGACCAAGCCCTCGATGCCCGGCTCGAGTTCGACGAATGCGCCGTAGTCGGCGATATTGGTCACTCGGCCAAACATACGCGTTCCCTGCGGGTAGCGGCGTGAGACGCCCAACCAGGGGTCGTCGCCCATCTGCTTGAGGCCCAAGGAAACACGGTTCTTTTCGGTGTCGAACTTGAGGATCTTAGCGGTGATTTCCTGACCGGCTTGCACCACCTCGGAGGGGTGACGGACACGTCGCCATGCCATATCGGTGATATGCAGCAGGCCATCGATACCGCCGAGGTCGACGAATGCGCCGTACTCGGTGATGTTCTTGACCACACCGCGGACGATAGAGCCCTCTTTGAGAGTTTCCATCAGCTTGGCCCGCTCCTCGCCCATCGACGCTTCTACGACGGCGCGACGGCTGAGGACCACGTTGTTGCGCTTGCGGTCCAACTTGATGACCTTGAACTCCATCGTTTTGTTTTCGAAGGGAGTCAGGTCCTTGATCGGACGCGTGTCGATGAGAGAACCGGGCAGGAAAGCGCGGATGCCATTGACCAGAACTGTCAGGCCGCCCTTGACCTTGCCTGATGTGGTGCCGGTGACAAACTCGCCGGAATCGAGAGCCTTTTCGAGAGCCATCCAGGAGGCCAGACGCTTGGCTTTGTCACGGGAGAGGATAGTGTCGCCGTAGCCGTTTTCGATCGCGTCGATCGCGACCGACACGAAGTCGCCGACCTGGACTTCAACTTCGCCCTTGTCGTTCTTAAACTCTTCGATGGGTACGTAGGCTTCAGACTTCAGCCCCGCATTCACGACGACGAAGTTGTGCTCGATGCGAACGACTTCGGCGGTAATAACTTCGCCAGTACGCATCTCGGCGCGTTGCAGCGATTCCTCAAATAGGGCGGCAAAAGATTCAGACATTGAATTTTCCTTGGCGCGTCTCGCAGGTTACCGCCGGCACGATTGCCGACGTTTTTATGGCTGTGACGACTTTTTTGCGGCAGAACCGCGGTTTGATTAATGAACCACATCATCGGTGCGCTGTCGCGCGGAGAGAATGTTGTGGGCCTCAGTTTCAAGTACCTGCCGAGGCAGGTGCCAAACAGCCTGATCAGGTTGCCTGCAGTGATGCCGGCTTGAAAGGCTGCCTGTCGTCCCACCACTGAAAGACCTGGCTGATCGACGCGTCGATGGTCAGCAAGGAGTTGTCTAGTAGCAGGGCGTCTTGTGCCGGTGTCAAAGGCGCCACCGCGCGGGTAGTGTCCCGCAGGTCGCGCGCCTCCAAGTCGGCTCGAAGGGAAGTGATGTTAGCAGAAATACCCTTTGAAATCAATTGCTTATGACGCCGTTCGGCTCTCTGTGCGGCTGTTGCGGTGAGGTAAACCTTCAGGGTAGCCGTCGGGAAGACGACGGTCCCCATATCGCGGCCGTCCGCCACAAGGCCCGGCAGGGTCTTAAACCCGCGTTGCAGGTCCATCAGCGCTTCGCGAACCGCTGGTAGGGCCGATACGGCGGACGCATCCATGCCTGCGGCTTCCGTGCGTATGGTCTCCGAAATGTCCTCGCCGCCTAGCTCGACCCGCTCCCCTTGGAAGCGGACCGGGAGTTTGGCCGCGACCGCAGCTATCGCCTGTTCCTGGCTCGGGCCGAGTTCGAGCCCGGCGCGCCTGGCGGCCAGTGCCGTCACCCTGTAGAGGGCACCAGAATCTAGATAGTGGTAACCCAGGCGCTCGGCCAATTGGGAGGCTAGTGTTCCTTTGCCCGATGCGGTGGGGCCATCGACGCAGATGACCGGCACGCGGCCTACCACCGGCTGGGCCGCAGAGAACAAGGTCTCAAAGTAATCGGGAAAGGTCTTTGCAACGCATTTGGGATCTTCAATGCGCACCGGAAGAGCCGCCGGGTTAAATGCCGCCAGGGAGAAGCACATGGCGACCCTGTGGTCGTCATAGGTGTGTATGCGCCCTGCCTTCCATGCCCCTGCTCCGGCAGGCGCTTCGATACAAATGAAGTCTGGCCCCTCCTCGACTTTCGCCCCCAGTTTGCGTAACTCGCAGGCCATGGCGGCGATTCGATCTGTCTCTTTCACCCGCCAGCTGCCAATGTTGGTCAGGCGCGTAGGGCCCTCGGCATAGAGCGCCATCATTGCCAAGGTCATGGCGGCGTCGGGGATGTGATTGCAGTCGATGTCCAAGGCCTTTAGCGGCCAGGCTCCACGGCGTACTTCGATCCAGTTCGGACCACTCTTCACCTGTGCGCCCATGGCCTCGGCTGCATCTAAGAAGCGTATGTCGCCTTGAATGGAGGCGCGCCCAAGACCTTCGATGCGCAGGGGCTGGCTTTCAGCCGCAACCGCCCCCAAGGCAACGAAATAGCTGGCAGAGGAGGCATCTGCTTCGACGTGCATGATGCCAGGGGATCGCAGTTGGCTCCCCTCGGGGATGGTGAACCGTCGCCACCCCTCCCGACGTACCGCGACGCCGAACCGTGCCAGCATGTTCAGGGTGATCTCGATATAGGGTTTGGAGATCAACTCACCTTTCACCTCGATCACGATGTCTTTGGTCGCGACTAACGGCAGGGCCATGAGCAATGCGGTGAGAAACTGGCTGGAGACGTCGCCGCGCACGGGGATGGGGTCATCCAGTTTCAGCCGCGGGGTTCCAATTCGCAGCGGGGGGAATCCTTCCTGCCCCAAGTAGCCGATATCGCATCCCAGCGCTTTCAGCGCATCGACCAGATCGCCGATGGGGCGCTCATGCATGCGAGGTACGCCGGATAACTCAAATTGACCGCCGATCACTGCCAATGCGGCGGCTAACGGCCGCATGGCGGTGCCTGCATTACCCAGAAAAAGTGCGACCGCCGCTCCGGCAGTGTCTTGCAGCTTTCCGCCAAGTCCGGTGAGGTGGAGTACCGCTCCCTCCCGTCTGATGCGGCAGCCCAGCTTTTCAAGGGCGACAAGCATCACGCGGGTGTCGTCCGAGTCCAGCAAGTCATGTACGGCGGTGGTCCCAGCACTCATGGCTGCCAGAAGCAGCACTCGATTCGAGATGCTCTTGGATCCGGGCAGGACTACGGTCCCGCCTGCGCTAGCCAAAGGGGGTAAATCCAAAAACTCGGTGGCGTACATGAATAGGGCGGGCCAGTAGTGCGACCTAGTGGTCTGTTCAAGGGGAGGGCGTCGCTCAGGTTCCGCCCATGCGCCAGGGCTCACGCACCTCACGGGCCTGCCGGATTTGAGTGGCAAGCCCCTCGCCGTTGCCGGCCGCTACTAAAGCTTCCAGCGCGGTCAGGCTCTCGCGAAATTTACGGGATTGCGCCAGCAACTCGGTTTTGTTTGCCAGCAGGATGTCACGCCACATCGTCGGATCGCTGGCCGCGATCCGGCTGAAGTCGCGAAAACCCGGTCCTGCCAATGCAAGAAAATCATCGGCGCCGCTCTGGCCCGCGATGCCGTTCATATAGGCGAAGGCCAGCAAGTGGGGCAAATGGCTGACTGCAGCAATGGCCGCATCATGGGCGTCGGGGGCCATTTTGACCACGACACCGCCGACGGCCTCCCAAGCCTGCTGGGCCTTTTTGAGCTGCGCCACCAGGGTTCGCTCGATGGGAGTGATGATCACTTGGCGTCCCTGGTACAGGTCGGCGTCTGCGTGCTCTACCCCCGAGGACTCCTTACCGGCCATGGGGTGGCAAGGAACAAAGGAGCCCACTTGCTCCTTGAGCGAGCGCCGAGCTGCATCAACCACATCCCGCTTCGTCGATCCAACGTCCATCACCAGGATGTCGCGCGTGACCAGATGACGAATCGCCTTTAATGTGGCCTCAGTGGCTGCGACGGGAACGGCTAGAAGTACCACATCAGACCCAGAAACCGCCTGCAATGCGGACGAGGCCTCGATATCAATGACCCCTAGTTTGCGAGCGCGCTCGGTCGTGGAGGGTGATTTGCTATAGCCAACGACGCTGCGAACCATGCCCGCGCGCTTGAGCGCCAGCGCAAAAGACCCGCCCATGAGGCCGCAGCCGATGAGGCCAAGCTGTTTGAACATGATGTCTAATTTGGCTGCTCTGTGGCCGCCTCAGTCGGCTAAGGGGTAGGTGCCCAGCACCTTATAGAAGGCGCAAATCGCCTGGAGGTCTTCCAGCGCGGCCGCCACATTCGGCTGTGACGGATGTCCTTGAAGGTCGATGAAAAAATAGTAGTCCCATTGCCCCGACCGTGCGGGACGTGACTCGAATCGGGTCATGGACACGCCATGTTGCTTCAGAGGGACCAGTAGATCATGCACAGCGCCAGGTCGATTCGGCACCGACACGACCAAGCTCACACAGTCCTTGCCTGAAGCCTGGGGGGCTTGCAATGTTTGCGGCAGGCAAACGATCGCGAATCGGGTGCGGTTGAATGCATCGTCCTGGATGGACTTTGCCGCCAGATGCAAGCCAAATTGGTTGGCGGCCCGCTCGCTGGCGATACCGGCCCACCCCGGATGTGTGGACGCCAGCCGGGCACCTTCTGCATTGCTGGATACGGCGCGTCGCTCTATGTTCGGGAGATGTTTGCTTAGCCACGCTTGGCACTGTGCCAGCGCCTGGGGATGCGCGAGCACGGCTTCGATCCCCTCCAGTGAGTTCGTCTGACGAAGCAGGTGGTGCCGAACCAGGAGGCTGGTCTCGCCAACGATGTGAAGTGGCGACTGCAGCAGCAGGTCAAGGGAGCGGGTCACCACGCCTTCGGTGCTGTTCTCCACAGCCACCACCCCAAAATCTGCACCACCAGCCGCCACCGAGTGGAAAACCTCGTCGAAGCTGGCGCAGGGGATTTGCTCGATACTAGAGCCAAAAAACTTGAGCGCAGCCTGTTCAGTAAATGTTCCGGCGGGGCCCAAATAGGCAACCCGCTGCTTGGCCTCAAGCGCCCTGCACGAGGACATGATCTCTCGCCAGACACTGGCAATATGCGGCGCCTGCAACGGCCCGGGGTTCGCGGACTGCAACGTGGCGATCACCTGCGCTTCCCGCTCCGGGCGGAAGACGGGAGAGCCCTCGACCCGTTTGATCTCGCCCACCTCGTGCGCAAGCCCAGCACGCCGGTTCAGGAGTTGCAGTAACTCGCGATCAAGGGTGTCGATTTCGACCCGCAGCTGCGCCAGTGTTTTGGTCATCGCGCCACCGGCCTTCACGCCTTCGGTTCGTCGGTCGCTGCCTCGCCATCGGGCTGAGCATCGTTTTCGACGATCCGTTGCAGGCCGCTGAGCTTGGCGCCCTCATCCATCGCAATCAGGATCACGCCCTGCGTGGCGCGACCCAGTTCTCGAATCTCGGACACCCGGGTTCGGACCAGCACTCCCTTGTCGGTGATCAGCATGATCTCGTCTTCGGCGCGGACTAGGGTGGCAGCGACCACCTTGCCGTTACGCTCAGTCTGCTGGATCGCGATCATGCCCTTCGTGCCGCGGCCGTGGCGTGTGTATTCGCCGATCGACGTGCGTTTGCCGAAGCCGTTCTCAGTGGCGGTAAGCACGCTTTGCTGCTCGTCTTCGGCGACCAGCATGGCGATCACCGACTGGGTCTCGTCCAGCATCATCCCCCGAACACCGCGTGCGGCGCGCCCCATAGGGCGGACGTCGTTTTCGTCAAAGCGCACGGCCTTCCCGCCGTCAGAAAATAGCATCACGTCGTGCTTGCCGTCGGTGAGCGCTGCGCCGATCAGGAAGTCGTTGTCATCGAGATCGACGGCAATGATGCCTGCTTTGCGGGGGTTGCTGAACTCATCGAGCGCCGTCTTTTTCACCGTGCCCTTGGAGGTCGCCAGGAACACATACTGGTCAGCTGGGAAGCTTCGGGCTGGACCGGTCAGCGCCAGAACCACGTTGATCTTTTCTCCATCGGCCAGCGGGAACATATTGACTATGGGGCGTCCGCGCGAGCCGCGCGAGCCAGCTGGCACTTCCCAAACCTTCAGCCAGTAAGTTCGCCCTCGGTTAGAAAAGCACAGAAGCCAGTCGTGCGTGTTGGCTATGAACAGCTGGTCGACCCAGTCGTCCTCTTTCGTTGCCGTCGCTTGCTTTCCACGCCCGCCGCGCTTTTGTGCCCGGTACTCGGACAGCGGTTGGCTTTTGATGTAGCCAGTGTGGGACAGGGTCACGACCATATCGGTTGGTGTGATTAGGTCTTCTGTCGCGAGGTCCTGCGCATTGGTCTCCACCTCACTGCGGCGGGCACCTACCTTGGTCTGGCCAAATTCGGTGCGAACGGCTGTGAGTTCCTCGCTGATGATGGTCGACACGCGGGTGGGTTTGACGAGGATGTCCAGCAAGTCCTCGATCTCGGTCATGACCTCCTTGTATTCGGCCACGATCTTGTCCTGCTCAAGTCCGGTGAGGCGCTGCAGGCGCATCTGCAGAATTTCCTGCGCCTGGGTCTCCGAGAGCTTGTAAAGTCCGTCGGCCTGCATGCCGAACTCTCGCTCCAGACCTTCAGGGCGGTAGTCATCGGCGTTGATCACCGTGCCATCTTCCCGTGCCCGGGTTAGCATCTGGCGTACCAGCGCACTGTCCCAGGCGCGATTCATCAATTCCGCCTTGGCCACTGGCGGGGTGGGTGACTCGCGGATGATTCGGATGAACTCGTCGATAGTGGCAAGCGCGACGGCAAGGCCTTCAAGCACATGTCCTCGGTCGCGTGCTTTACGCAAGTTGAATACCGTTCGGCGAGTGACCACTTCCCGGCGGTGCTGCAGGAAGATGTCGATCAGGTCCTTGAGGTTGCACAGCTTTGGCTGGCCGTCTATCAAGGCCACCATATTGATGCCGAATGTGTCTTGCAGTTGGGTCTGCTTATAGAGGTTGTTTAGAACGACCTCTGGCACCTCGCCGCGCTTGAGTTCAATCACCAAACGCATGCCCGACTTATCGGACTCGTCCTGGATGTGGCTGATGCCCTCGAGCTTCTTCTCGTGCACCAGTTCGGCCATGCGCTCCTGCAGCGTCTTTTTATTAACCTGGTAGGGGATCTCGTCGACGATGATCGCTTGGCGTTGCCCCCGGTCGATGTCCTCAAAGTGGCATTTGGCGCGCATGACCACCTTGCCACGCCCTGTCCGGTAGGCATCCTTGACGCCCTGGATGCCGTAAATGATGCCGCCGGTGGGAAAGTCAGGCGCCGGGATGATTTCCATCAACTCGTCGATCAAGGCTTCGGGGTTTTTGAGCAAATGTAGGCAGGCGTCCACCACCTCACTGAGGTTGTGCGGAGGAATATTGGTGGCCATGCCGACCGCGATGCCGCCCGAGCCGTTGACCAGCAGGTTGGGCAGCCGGGCGGGCAGGACTAATGGCTCCTTCTCGCTGCCGTCGTAGTTGGGCCCGAAATCGACTGTTTCCTTGTCGATGTCGGCCAGCATCTCATGTGCGATCTTGGCCAGGCGGATCTCGGTGTAGCGCATGGCGGCGGCGCTGTCGCCGTCTACGCTGCCGAAGTTGCCCTGGCCATCGACGAGCATGTGGCGCATGGAAAAGTCCTGCGCGAGACGAACGATCGTGTCGTAGACCGACTGGTCGCCATGGGGGTGGTACTTGCCGATGACATCGCCCACGATACGGGCGGACTTTTTATAGGGGCGGTTCCAGTCGTTATTGAGCTCGTGCATGGCGAACAGCACGCGCCGGTGGACCGGCTTGAGCCCGTCCCGGGCGTCGGGCAGGGCTCGCCCGACGATGACGCTCATGGCGTAGTCGAGGTAACTGCGCCGCATTTCCTCTTCGAGGCTGATGGGAAGCGTTTCTTTTGCGAAGGAGGTCATTTACCGGCCCGAGAGGACAATTTGGGGCTGCAGGAGGTGGATCGATCGATTCTACGGCCAGCCCGGGATCTGTCGCGGCTCCGCAACATCTGGCGGGAAGGTGCTGCGTCCTACGGAATCGGGTCAGCCCGGGGATTGCCGGCCCAACCGGCTATGGCACAATTCCAGGACCGTTTTTGGGTGATGGTCACCTGATACGTAGTTTTTCGCAGTTTTGCTGCAGCTTTATTCCCCCAAGAGGAGAACCATGAAGAATCTCAACAAAGTGGCGTTCCTGTTTGCGTCCGCTGCCCTGGCTACCGCTGCCGTGGCTCAAACCCGTGTGACAGCAGCCGACGGCGGCAACCGCATCGACAACTGGGTGAACGGCTCCGGCGAGATGACCTGGATGAGTGGTACTGGGCTGTGCTGGCGCGATGCCAACTGGACTCCCGCCACTGCCGCCAAGGGTTGCGACGGCGCCTTGGCAGCACCTGCTCCGGCCGCTGCTCCCGCGCCGGCACCCGCTCCCGCTCCCGCTCCGGCAGCTCCTCGTGCTGCTCCGGCACCTGCCCCGGCCCCCGCGCCGGCTTCTGCTCCCGCTCCCGCTCCCGCCGCCCCTCGTGCGGCACCGGCACCGGCACCGGCACCGGCACCGGCACCGGCACCGGCACCGGCTGCTCCTCGCGCGGCACCTGCACCGGCCGCCGCACCGGCCCCTGCTCCTCGCGCCTCCGCCCCGGCGGCTCCTGCGCCAGCTCCTGCTGCTGCCACCAAGGTCACCTACGCCGCTGACACCTTTTTTGACTTCGACAAGTCCGTCCTGAAGGCCGAAGGGAAAGCGAAGCTGGAAGATCTGGTCGTCAAGGTCAAGGGAATCAACCTGGAAGTGATCATCGGCGTCGGTCACACCGATTCCGTGGGTAACGACGCCTACAACCAAAAGCTGTCTGTGCGTCGCGCCGAAGCTGTGAAGGCCTTCCTGGTTTCCAAAGGTATCGAGAAGAACCGCGTTTACACCGAAGGCAAGGGCGAAAAGCAGCCCGTCGCCGACAACAAGACCGCTGAAGGCCGCGCCAAGAACCGTCGCGTGGAAATCGAAGTGGTCGGGACCCGCGCCAACTGATCCCCGTGAGTGCCCCTGAGAAAGCCCCGCCCTGCGGGGCTTTTTCTTTAGCCGAGACCCTTCCGCCCAAGTGCCAAGTCAGACAGACGCACAATAGAGGGCAATGACCGCTCCGAATTCCCCCTCCGTTTCCGCCACCCGCAGCGACGCGAACGTCGATCCGCTGGAGCTCGCGAAATTCTCTGAACTGGCCCACCGCTGGTGGGACCCTGAAAGTGAATTTGCCCCCTTGCACCACATCAATCCACTTCGTCTGGAATGGATCCATCAGCTGGCCCCCCTGACAGGCAAGCAGGCGCTGGACGTGGGGTGTGGCGGCGGCATCCTGGCCGATGCCATGGCTCGCAAGGGCGCTCAGGTGCTAGGGATTGACTTGGCCACCAAGTCCCTGAAGGTGGCGCAGCTGCACGCGCTGGAAGCGCAAACCGAGGGGGTACGTTACCGGGAGGTGAGCGCCGAGGCGCTGGCCGCCGAGGCTCCCGCTAGCTTTGACGTCATCACCTGCATGGAAATGCTCGAGCATGTGCCTGACCCTTCTTCTGTCGTTCGCGCCTGCTCGGAATTGGTTAAGCCTGGTGGTTGGGTCTTTTTCTCGACGATCAACCGGACTCCGAAGTCCTTTCTTTTCGCCATCGTCGGCGCCGAGTACGTTCTGAACTTGTTGCCCAAGGGGACCCATGAGTGGCGCAGGTTTATTCGGCCCAGCGAGCTCTCCCGTTTTTGTAGGGATGCAGGGCTGGGCTTGGTGGAGCCCAAGGGCATGGAGTACAACCCGCTCACTCGCCGCTACTGGCTCTCAGGCAACACCGGCGTGAACTATATGCTGGCGACCCGCAAGCCTGCCTGAGCGCGGGGCTTTTTGTGTGCAGGTGAGCGCCCATCATCGGGAAACGGCTATGAAGTTCTCTGTCAAAGCCGTGCTGTTCGATCTGGACGGTACGCTCATCGACAGTGCGCCAGACTTGGGCGCGGCTGCCGACAAGATGCGAACCGACCGGGGGCTGCATCCCCTGCCGCTGTCTGATTACCGTCCGTATGCAGGCGCAGGTGCGCGGGGCATGTTGGGTGTGGCGTTCGGCATGACGCCAGACCACCCGGAGTTTTCTGCGCGGCGTGAAGAGTTCTTTCAGAACTACGAGCAGAGCATGCTGGCGTCTACGCATGCCTTCCCCGGTGTGCAGCAACTTGTAGGCGACCTGGTCGACTTGGGGCTGGCATGGGGTGTTGTCACCAACAAGAGCATGCGCTTTGCGGGGCCCCTGACCCGCGAGATGCCCTTGTTTGCCTCTGCGGCAACAGTGGTGGGCGGTGACTCCACGCCGCACGCCAAGCCCCATCCCGCCCCTCTGTTGGAGGCGGCCCGCCAGCTCGGCATGGCACCGGCCGATTGCGTCTATGTTGGAGATGATGAGCGGGACATCGTGGCTGGACGCGCGGCGGGCATGGCCACTGTGGCCGCCACCTATGGCTACCTCGGGCAGCGCAGCGATTGGCAGGCCTGGGGAGCAGACGCACAGATCGACGCTCCGCTGGGCTTGCTCGCGCTGATCCGCCTCGCAACTGCGCCAAAAAATTGACGCGTCTGCCCTCGAGGTGCCTTCTGGGCAGAAATAGCCATTGATTTCGATCGACTGGCCCTAAAATCCGTGTTTTGGGGCTGCACCGGTTTCGACGTGGGTTCGGACGCGCAGCAGGGCATGCCGAGGCTCAGTTACCTCGTAAATCCAGCTGAAATCAAGTAACTGCCAACGACAGTCACTACCTGCAAGCGGCTAACGCCTAATGCACCTCGAACCAGTTCGCTGATGGGCTGGGCAAAGCGCGCAAGCGCCTAGCATCGAGGTTATTTACATCGGCTGGTCGCCACCCGGGTACCTTGGGTGGGGACGAGAAAGTAGGGTACTGGCGGCCGGTGTAGCGTGCGTCTGCGCGACACCGGTGGCGAGAAACCAAATCAGAACGCTACGCATGTAGAACTGTTCGAAGAAGGCTTGCGGACGCGGGTTCAATTCCCGCCAGCTCCACCATATGCAAAACCCCAACTCGTCTGAGTTGGGGATTTTTTTCGTCCGTTGACGCGTGTTGCCCCGTGTTGTTGCGGGTTCGTGCGGAATA
>JAURKV010000097.1 GCA_030831585.1 Ramlibacter sp.
CGAGGGCTGGGACGTCTACAGCCATGGAGGGCGCAAGAACACTGGCCTTGACGCGGTGCAGTGGGCGTTCGACATGGCCCGCCGGGGCGCTGGCGAAATTCTTCTGACCAGCATGGACCGCGACGGCACCAAGAGCGGCTTCGACCTGGCCCTCACCCGTGCGGTGGCCGACGCGGTGGAGGTGCCGGTCATCGCCTCCGGCGGCGTGGGCAACCTCGAGCACCTGGCCGACGGCGTGCAGCAGGGCGGCGCCGACGCGGTGCTGGCCGCCAGCATCTTTCATTACGGCGAGTACACCGTGGCCCAGGCCAAAGAGGCCATGCGTGCGCGGGGCATCCCGGTGCGCCTCTGAGGCCACAATCACGTCTATGGATTGGTTGGACCAGATCAAATGGGACGCGCAAGGCCTCGTTCCCGTCATCGCCCAGGAGGCGGCGACAGGCGATGTGCTGATGTTCGCCTGGATGAACCGCGAGGCCCTGGCGCTCACCGCCCGAGAGGGCAGGGCGGTGTACTACAGCCGCTCGCGCCAGCGCCTGTGGTTCAAGGGTGAGGAGTCCGGCCATATCCAACAGGTGCAGGAGATGCGCCTGGACTGCGACCACGATGTGGTGCTGCTCAAGGTCACCCAGACCGGCCATGAGCCCGGGATCGCCTGCCACACCGGGCGCCATAGCTGCTTTTTCCAGGTCCTGAAGGACGGGCAGTGGCAGGCGGTGGACCCGGTCCTCAAGGACCCGGAGAGCATCTACAAATGAGACCATCTTCCAACGATTCGCTGGCCCGCCTGGCCGCCGTCATCGAGAGCCGCAAGCCGGCCGCCGGCGGCGACCCCGAGAAAAGCTACGTCGCCCGCCTGCTGCACAAGGGGCCCGACGCCTTCCTCAAAAAGGTCGGCGAAGAGGCGACCGAGGTGGTCATGGCAGCCAAGGACCTGGCTCACGGCCCGGCCGATGCCGCAGCCAGCCGGACTGCCCTGGTCGGCGAGGTGGCCGACCTCTGGTTCCACACCATGATCGCGCTGGCCCATTTCGGCCTTTCGCCGGCCGATGTCCTGGCGGAGCTTGAGCGCCGCGAGGGCCTCTCCGGTCTGGAGGAGAAGGCCTTGCGCAAGGCCCAGGCCCGCGATGCCGGGCAGGCTTGATGTGGGCCAACACCAGACCTCCTGAAAGAACCACCCTTCGCACCTTTGGTCCCACCGCCCGGGTGGGTGCCCCCGGAGCCTCCGCATGACCCACGACCCGAACTGCCTTTTTTGCAAGATCGTTGCCGGCACGATTCCCTCGCGCAAGGTTTACGAGGACGAGGAGCTCTACGCCTTCCACGACATTCACCCTTGGGCGCCGGTGCACTTCCTCTTGATTCCCAAAGCCCATATTCCCTCCATGGCCCAGCTGGGGCCTGAGCACGCCAACCTCATGGGTCGGCTGATCACGCTGGTGCCGCGCCTGGCCCTGGAGCAGGGCTGTAAGCCGTACCCTGAGGGGGGCTTTCGCATCGTTGCCAACACCGGAGGCGAGGGCGGCCAGGAGGTCCACCACCTGCATTTCCATGTGATGGGCGGTCCAAGGCCTTGGCTCAGGGGCTGAGGGCTCCACAGGGGCAAGAGGGTGGGCGAGGGCGCCGCAATCCCCGTCAGCAAGACCGGCGCGGGCGCGCAGGACTAGAATCAGGGCAAGTTCTTTCAGGAGTTTTCCATGGGTTCCTTTTCCATTTGGCACTGGCTGATCGTGCTGGCGATTGTGGTGCTCGTGTTCGGCACCAAGAAGCTGAAGAACATCGGCTCCGACCTCGGCGGCGCAGTCAAAGGCTTTAAGGACGGCGTGCGTGACGGCACCACCCCCGCGGAGCAGGCCCAGCCGGCTGCGCCTGCCGCCCCCGCCCAGCAGGTTTCCGCGGCCGCCCCGGTCGACGCCAAGAACGATGGCAAGACCATCGACGTCGAGGCCAAGAGCAAGTCCTGACCTCGCCCACCCGGATTCGGTCCGCCTGACTGGCTGGCCGCCCCTGACGTGCACCCTCGGGCCTCTTCCCCCCTTCCTTCGTGATTGACATCGGCATCTCCAAGATAGCGCTCATCGGCGCGGTGGCTCTGATCGTCATCGGGCCGGAGAAGCTGCCACGCCTCGCCCGCACGATCGGTGCGCTCTTGGGCAAGGCCCAGCGCTACGTTGCCGACGTGAAGGCGGAGGTCAATCGGTCGATTGACCTCGAGGAACTGCGCAAAATGAAGGACACGGTCGAGACGGCCGCCCGGGACGTGGAGACCGCGGTGCAGGAGACCACCTCCGGCATCGAGCGTGACCTCGGATCCATCGTCGACGAGTCCACCTCCTCCTCTGCCTCCGAGCCCCTGGCCACGCCAGTCCCCGAGTACAAGAACCCCGGCAAAAACTGGCGCCTCAAGCAGGGCGCCATGCCGCAGTGGTACAAGGCCCGCGCCGGTGTGCGCCGGCATGTGCTCTCCGGGGCCGCCCGTGTGGCGCGCTACCGGCCCAAGAAATTCAGCTGATGGCCGCATCTGACAAAGAAGACGAACTGGCCGGTACCGAGCAACCCTTCGTCTCCCACCTGATCGAGCTGCGTGACCGCCTGATGAAGGCGTTGATCGCAGTGGTCGTCGCGGGCGCCGTGCTGGCGCTGTGGCCGGGACCGGGCCGCCTCTACGACTTCTTGGCCGCCCCCCTGATCGCCACGCTGCCCCAGGGCGCGACGCTGATCGCCACCTCGGTGATCTCGCCCTTCCTGGTGCCTCTCAAGATTTTGCTCATGGCGGCCTTTCTGATGGCGCTGCCGATCGTTCTCTACCAAGTCTGGGCCTTCGTCGCCCCCGGCCTTTACAACCATGAGAAGCGGCTGGTGTTGCCCTTGGTGGTCTCGAGCACCCTGCTATTTTTCGTCGGTGTGGCCTTTTGCTACTACTTCGTCTTTGGCCAGGTGTTCAAGTTCATCCAGAGCTTCGCCCCCAAGAGCATCACCGCCGCGCCTGATATCGAGGCTTACCTGAGCTTCGTGCTGACCATGTTCCTGGCCTTCGGCCTGGCCTTCGAGGTTCCCATTGTGGTGGTGGTCCTGGCTCGCCTGGGCGTCGTGACCATCGACAAGCTCAAGGCCTTTCGCAGCTATTTCATCGTGCTGGCCTTCGTCATCGCCGCGGTGGTGACGCCGCCAGACGTGGTGTCGCAGTTGGCCCTGGCTATTCCGATGTGCATCCTCTACGAGGTGGGCATCGTGGCGGCCAAGTTCTTCATGACCTACACCCAGGCGCCCGAGGAGACTGCCGAGGGCGCGGCCGCAGACCAGACGGCTGGTCAGGGCGCGCAGGCCGGTCCCACTCCCGCTCCCGCTGATGGGCCTGCTGCGACGGCCGCCAGTGCCGGTCAGTCAGCCGCTGGTGAATCGACGGTCGCCGGAGACGTCCCTGCCGCCGCAGGTGGCGATACGCCTTCGGCTACGGCTCCCGCCGAGCCACCCCGGGCTTGATCCGCGCCTGATCCGGGTTCCTGGCGTGCTTCCGGGCGCCTTGCCAGGTTTGACTCGCGCAAGTGCCCAGTGCGGGTGGTTCCCGGCCCTCGATGTGGTGCGGCGGTTCAGCGGGGTCCCTGCGGGCCCTGAGACCCCTGAGCCATGGGGGGCCGAGGCCGCAGGCCTGGCGTGACCTTCAGCGCCAGTTCGTCCGTGCGGCGTTGGACCTTGAAGACGGTCTCCACCCCGGGTTTGAGCGCCGCCACCTGGCTGAGAAGCTCGGGCACATTGCCTACCCGCTGGCCACCCACCTCTTCGATGACGTCGCCCGGTCGAATGCCTGCCTTGGCGGCCGGGCCGCTTGGCAGCACGCCGGTAATCAGCACGCCGCGCGCCGCTTGCGCGCGGAAAGTCTCGCGCAGCTCGGGCGTGAGGTCGGCGGGCTCTACCCCGATCCAGCCACGGCGCACGGACCCCTCTTTCACGATGCTCTCCAGGATCTGCCGCGCGGTAGCCACGGGGATGGCAAAGCCGATTCCCATGCTGCCGCCCGAGCGCGAGTAGATGGCGGTATTGATGCCCACCAGGTGGCCCTGAATGTCGACCAGCGCGCCGCCGGAGTTGCCCGGATTGATGGCGGCGTCGGTCTGGATGAAGTTCTCGAAGGTGTTGATCCCCAGTTGGTTGCGGCCCAACGCACTGACGATGCCGCTGGTCACCGTTTGGCCCACGCCGAAGGGATTGCCGATCGCCAGCACCTGGTCGCCCACCTGCAGCGCGTCGGAGCTGCCCAAGGCGATGACGGGCAGCTTGTCCAGGGTGATGCGCAGCACCGCCAGGTCGCTCTCCGGGTCGGTGCCGATCACCTTGGCCCGGGCGCTGCGGCTGTCATTGAGCACCACCTCAATCTCGTCGGCCCCCTCCACCACATGGTTGTTGGTGAGGATGTAACCCTCGGGGCTGATGATCACCCCGCTGCCCAGGGCGGCCTGCGGCTGGTTCCCCTGGTCACCGAAAAAGAAGCGGAACCAGGGCTCGTTGGCATGCGGCCCGCGCCCCGCGGCCTTGGACGTGTTGATGCTCACCACCGCTGCAGCGCCCCGTTGTGCCGCCTGTCGAAAACTCCCCGGGGGCGCGGCGCCGCCGGAGGAGGGCGGCGCCTCCAGCAGGGCCACGCCGGCGCTTCGGCCCTGCCCTGGCGCCGGGCGCAGCCAGTCCGGTTGCAGGGTGGTGACCACGAAATAGGCCGCCAGCAGGACGGTGACCGACTGGGAAAAGAGGAGCCAAAAGCGTCGCATGGCCGGAGAATAACGCCGGTCGATCATCGACAATGCGCCTCGAAGATATTCCCATGGCCACCCTGCAACAACTTATTCAAGCCTGCGACGGCCTGCTCCAGCCCGAGTGCTTCCGCGACTACGGCCCCAACGGCTTGCAAGTCGAGGGACGCCCGCAGGTGCACAAGCTGGTTTCCGGCGTCACCGCCAGCCTGGACCTGATCGACGCAGCCATCGCAGCCGGCGCCGACGCGGTTCTGGTGCACCATGGCTTGTTCTGGCGTGGCCAGGACGGCCGGGTCACCGGCTGGATGCGCCAGCGTCTGGCCCGCCTGCTGGCCCACGACATCAGCGTGCTGGCCTACCACCTCCCTTTGGACGCACACCCGGAGCTGGGTAACAACGCCCAGCTCGGTCGGGTCCTGGGCCTGCTGGCTGATGCCCGCTTCGGGGAGCAAGACCTGGGCTTTCTCGGCGGACCGGCCGATGGTCAGCCCTTTGCCGACACCGCGGCCCTCGCGTCCCGGGTAGAGCAGGCGCTGGGTCGGCAGGTCACGGTGGTCGAAGGCCGCGACGCCCGGGGCGCGGCACCGGCATCTTTGACTCGCATCGCCTGGTGCAGCGGCGGCGCCCAGGGCTACTTCGAGGCGGCCATCGCCGCTGGCGCCCAAGCCTTCCTCACCGGCGAGATCTCCGAGCCTCAGGCCCATTACGCGCGCGAATGCGGCGTGAGCTTCTTGGCCTGCGGCCATCACGCCACCGAGCGCTACGGGGCGCCGGCGGTGGCCAACCGCGTGGCGCAGGACTTGGGCCTGGCGCACGAGTTCATCGACATCCCCAACCCCGCATGAGCACGCACCTCCCGATCGCGCTGACCATGGGCGACGCCGCTGGCATCGGCGGCGAGGTTCTGGTCAAGGCTTTTGCCGCCGAGCCCGCGCTGATGGCCGGCTGCTTTGTTGCTGGCGATCTGGCTCACCTGCGCCGTGCTGCCGCCGCTGTGGCGGCGGCCGGTGCCGGACTGGCCCCGGGCATGGTCCTGCCGGTGGCCCTGATCGAGGGTCCCGCGCAGGCCCACGCAGTGCCCGCGGGCTGCCTGCCTGTCGTTCAGGTCGGCGCGCCGTCGGCCGCACTGGTCCCTTGGGGCCGGGTGGACGCCCAGGCCGGTCGCATGGCGGCTGATGCGGTCGTCTGGGCCGCCAGGCAGGCGCTGCGTGGCGCGGTGGCGGCGGTGGTCACCGCACCCCTGCACAAGGAGGCGTTGGCGGCTGCCGGCGTGGCCTATCCAGGGCACACCGAGCTGCTGCAGGCCGAGGCCGCCGCGCACCTGGGCCGGTCGATCGCCGAGGTGCCGGTGCGGATGATGCTGGCCAGTCCCGCCCTGCGCGTGGTGCTCGTGAGCATCCATGTCTCCCTGCGCCAGGCCATCGAGGCGGTCACATTCGAGAACGTCCTGCAAACCCTGCGCATCACCCACGCCGCCCTATCCCGGGCCCTCGGCCATCCCCCGCGCATCGCGGTGGCGGGCCTGAACCCGCATGCCGGGGAGGGCGGCCTGTTCGGCCGCGAGGAGATCGATTCCATTGCACCGGCGGTTGCGGCTGCGCGCGCCGAGGGCATGCAGGTCGAGGGGCCGCGGGCGCCCGACACCATCTTCATGCGCGCCCGCCACGCGCCAGACCATCCCGGCGAGTTCGATGTCGTCGTGGCGATGTACCACGACCAGGGACTCATCCCGGTGAAGTACCTGGGCCTCGACGAGGGTGTCAACGTGACACTGGGCCTGCCCCTGGTGCGTACCAGTCCCGACCACGGTACCGCCTTCGACATCGCCGGCAGTGGCCGTGCCGACCCCGCCAGCTTGCTGGCTGCGGTGCGAAGCGCGCGCGGCCTCGTGCATTGAATCCTTCTGTACCACCCGGACTGGCGCCGGATGTCTCCTTACGTTGAAGCGGGCTGAAATGGTTCGCTACAATCGCGGGTTGACCCTAATCCATGCATCTTCCGTCGAGGACCCCCATGAGTAGCACCCCAGTGGACGCCAGCAAACGGACGTGGTTGATCGCGTCTGGCTGTGCCGGCGCAGTGGGCGGCGCGTTCGTCGCCGTTCCCTTCGTGAGCAGCTTCCAGCCTTCCGAGCGCGCCAAGGCCGCAGGCGCTGCCGTAGAGGTCGACATCTCCGCCCTGCAGCCCGGCGAAAAAGTCACTGTCGAGTGGCGCGGCAAGCCGGTCTGGATCATGAAGCGCACGCCCGAACAATTGGCGGCCCTGCCCAAGTTCGATGGTCAGCTGGCTGACCCCAAGTCCGATCGCACCGCGTACCCCACTCCGGACTACGCCAAGAACACCCACCGTTCGATCAAGCCCGAAATTTTTGTGGGTGTGGGCATCTGCTCTCACCTGGGTTGCTCGCCGAGCGACAAGTTCCAGGCGGGTCCGCAGCCTTCGCTGCCCGATGACTGGCAAGGCGGGTTCCTCTGCCCCTGCCACGGCTCCACCTTCGACCTGGCCGGCCGCGTGTTCAAGAACAAGCCCGCGCCTGACAACCTCGAGGTGCCGCCGCACATGTATGTGTCCGACACCAAGCTGTTGATCGGCGAAGACAAGAAGGCGTGAGACAGACCATGGCTCAATTCAAGGAAATTTCCCCCAATGCCTCGGCCTCCGAGAAGCTGACCAACTGGTTTGACAACCGCTTCCCGACCGCCTTTGCCGCGTACCGCGACCACCTGTCCGAGTACTACGCACCGAAGAACTTCAACTTCTGGTACTTCTTCGGCTCGCTGGCGCTCCTGGTGCTGGTGATTCAGATCGTCACCGGCATCTTTCTGGTGATGAACTACAAGCCCGACGCGAATACTGCCTTCGCTTCGGTCGAGTACATCATGCGTGATGTGCCCTGGGGATGGCTGATTCGCTACATGCATTCCACCGGCGCATCCGCCTTCTTCGTCGTGGTTTACCTGCACATGTTCCGTGGCCTCATTTACGGTTCGTACCGCAAGCCTCGCGAATTGGTGTGGCTGTTTGGTTGTGCCATCTTCTTGTGCCTGATGGCCGAAGCTTTCATGGGCTATTTGTTGCC
>JAURKV010000098.1 GCA_030831585.1 Ramlibacter sp.
ACTCCCGCGAAAGTCGTTGCCAAAGTGAGTCCGTCTCCCGCAAAAAAGGCCGCCGCCAAGCCGGTGGTTAAAAAGGCTTCTGCCCCCGCTACAGCCAAACCCGCCGCCAAATCAGTGCCCAAGCCCTCCAAACCAGCTGCGAAGCCGGCCGCCAAACCGGCTGGTAAACCAGCTGTGAAGGCGCCTGCCAAGGCCGCTCCCCTATCCACCGCCGCCAAGACCGCCGCTTCATCCAAGGCGACCGCGGCACCGGCCTCGCGTGCTGCGCCCGTTGCGGCGGCGCCCAAGGCCCCTGCCCACCCTGTGCCTGCGCCCAAAGCGCCGGTCAGCGTGCCCACCCCTCCTGCTGCGCCCCAGCCCGGCATGCCCCCCCGGGCGACCAAGCCTTCGGCCAGACTGGCACAGATTACCGTGCCCTCCATGGCCCAGGCAGTGGCCTCGACCGCGGCCAAGGCCAGCTACTACCAGACGCCCTCCCGCCCTGTGACCACCCCTGTTTTCGCACCGGTCAAAAAAGACCCCAAACTCGCCAACAACTGGAAGACCAAGTCGGTCGACCAACTCTCCGACGCCGAAGTTCTGGCCATGCCGGACGCGGAGTACATGAACGACAAGCAGATGGCGTACTTCCGCCTGAAGCTGCAGCAGCTCAAGCAGGACATCCTCAACAACGCAGGCGAGACCACCGAGCACCTGCGTGAGGAAACCGTCATCGTCCCCGACCCGGCTGACCGTGCCACGATCGAGGAAGAGCACGCCTTGGAGCTGCGCACCCGCGACCGCGAGCGCAAATTGCTCAAGAAAATCGAGCAGTCGATCTCGCGCATCGACGCCGGCGACTATGGCTACTGCGACGAAACCGGTGAGCCGATCGGCGTGGGCCGCCTGCTGGCCCGCCCCACCGCCACGCTCTCGCTTGAGGCCCAGCAGCGACGGGAACTCAAGCAGAAGATGTTCGGGGACTGATCTCCCCCCGCGCCGGCTGCTGCCGGCGTTTTCCCACCCCCTTTTGTCTCCGGGCGAGCGTCGTCGATGCCCGCCCGGCTTGGCTTTTGCCCGGATGAAACTTGTGCGGCCCCCTGTGGCCTTCAAGTTTCACATTCACTCGGCTCGCTAAGTGCTTCATTTTTAACGCTTTTCATCGAGAAAGCAGTCTGGAAGTCAGCGCTAAGTCCTTGATTTCATTAGAAAAAAGCAGGGGAGAGACCCCTTGCACAGAAGAGTTTTCCTGCTACAGTGGGAGGAAGTGCAATTTCGTGGGAAAAAGTGCCGGCGTTCTAAGCGCAAAGGCTGATTTCCCCGTCAACAGTTTTATCCACCCCTCGCAGGAATCAAAGCGGTGTTTCAGGGCGCTTCGTCTCTCAGCCTCGATGCCAAGGGCCGGCTTTCCGTGCCGACGCGGCATCGCGAGGTGCTGTCTGCGACGGCCGCCAACCAGCTCACGATCACCCGCCACCCGCACGGCTGCCTGATGGTTTTCCCCCGCCCTGAGTGGGAAAAGTTCCGCGAGCGCATTGCGCAGTTGCCGATGTCGGCGCAGTGGTGGAAGCGGATCTTCCTCGGCAATGCGATGGACGTAGAGCTCGACGGCACCGGCCGTGTGCTGATCTCTCCCGAGCTGCGTGCAGCCGCCGGGATCGAGCGCGAGACCATGCTGCTCGGCATGGGCAACCACTTCGAGCTGTGGGACAAGGCCAGCTACGAGGCCAAGGAAGCCGAGGCGATGGCGGGCCAGATGCCCGATGTGTTCAAGGACTTCTCCTTCTGACGGCGGCGTGGTGGACAACGCATGGACTCACACCACCGTCCTCTTGCACGAAGCCGTCGACGCGCTCGTGCACAGCACGCAGGGCTGCTACGTAGACGCCACCTTCGGCCGAGGCGGCCACTCGCGGGAGATCCTCTCTCGCCTGTCCCCGCAGGGCCGCTTGCTGGCTTTCGACAAGGACCCCGAAGCCATCGCCGAAGCCGCGCGCATCTCCGATGCGCGTTTTTCTATTCGTCACGAGGGCTTCGCTCACTTGAGCGAGCTGCCTGCCGGCAGCTGCGCCGGGGTGCTGATGGATCTCGGTGTGAGCTCGCCCCAGATCGACAACCCCGCCCGGGGCTTTTCTTTCCGCCACGACGGCCCGCTGGACATGCGCATGGACACCACGCGCGGACAAAGTGCGGCCCAGTGGCTTGCCACGGCCGAGGTCGGCCAGATCGCGCAGGTGATTCGTGACTACGGCGAAGAACGGTTTGCTCTTCCTGTTGCAAAGGCGATTGTTGCTCGCCGAGAGGAGCGGGGCCCTCTTGCAAGCACCGCTGAACTGGCCCAGCTCGTGGCTGGCGCGGTCAAAACCCGCGAGCCGGGCCAGGACCCTGCAACGCGCACATTTCAGGCTCTTCGGATTTTCGTCAACGCCGAGCTTGAAGAGCTCGAACAGGCGCTGAGTGCCAGTCTGGACCTGCTGCAACCCGAAGGCCGTCTTGTCGTGATCAGCTTCCACTCCCTGGAGGACCGCATCGTCAAGCAGTTCATCGCCCGCCACTCGCGCGAGGTGGTGGACCGCCGGGTGCCCTTCGCCCAGGGGCAGGTCCTCAAGCTCGAGTCGCTGGAGCGCATCAAGCCTTCAGCCGCTGAAGTGACGGGTAACCCGCGTTCGCGCAGCGCCATCATGCGGGTCGCCCGCAGAACCGCGCAGGGGACGGTGCACTGAGATGCTGCGCGTCAACATCCTCCTGCTCGCCGGCGTGATGGCCTCCGCCATGTACCTGGTGCGTCTGCAGTACGAGTCGCGCCACCTCTACACCGAGATCGAGAAGGCGCAGTCCGAGGCCCGCCGCCTCGACAACCAGCGTGAGCGGCTCTTGGCCGACAAGCGCGGGCAGGCCACGCCCCTGCGAGTGGAGCAGATCGCGAAAGACCAGCTCCAGATGCGTCCGGCCACCGCCGGCATCACCGTGTACGTCACCCAGGGCGCTGCACCATGAGCCGCAGCGTCCTCTACACCTCCAGCCCGCTGCTGGCGTCCAAGACGCCGGTGTGGCGCAGCCGCCTGGTGCTGGTCTTCATCGCTGCCGGCTTTCTGGCCCTGGTCGGACGGGCTGCCTGGGTGCAGGTGATCAAGAATGATTTTTTCCAGCGCCAGGGCGAGGTCCGCTTTGCCCGCACCCTGGAGCTGCCCGCCAACCGCGGCCGCATCCTCGACCGCAACGGCCTGCTGCTGGCAACCTCGGTGCCGGCCTCGAGCATCTGGGCCATTCCGGAAGATGTCGAGCGGGACAAGGGCAAGCTGGCCCAGATGGCCAAGCTACTCGAGATGCCGCTGGCCGAGCTCGAGAAGAAGCTGCAAGACGATGACAAGACCTTCGTCTGGATCAAGCGCCAGGTCGAAGAGTCCGTCGCCCGTGAGGTGCTGGCCCTGGGCATCAAGGGCGTCTACCAGCGCACCGAGTTCAAGCGCCAGTACCCCGAGGGCGAGGCCGCCGCGCATGTGGTGGGCTTTACCAATGTCGAGGATCGTGGCCAGGAGGGCATGGAACTGGCCTTCGAAAAAGAGCTGGCGGGCCGCCCCGGCTCACGCCGTGTCATCAAGGACCGCTTGGGCCGCATCATCGAGGACGTACGCGAGCAGGTGCCGCCGGTGCCCGGCCGCGACCTGCAGTTGTCCATCGACAGCAAGGTGCAGTTCTTCGCTTACCAAAAGCTGCGCGACGCGGTGCAGCAGCACAAGGCCAAGGCCGGCAGCGTGGTGGTGCTCGACGTGCAGTCAGGCGAGGTCCTGGCCCTGGCCAACTACCCCAGCTACTCGCCGGCCAAGCGGGTCAACCTCTCGGGCGCCCAGCTGCGCAACAGGGCGCTGACCGACACCTTCGAGCCCGGCTCGACGATGAAGCCCTTCACCGTCGCCCTCGCGCTCGATCGCGGCCTGGTCCGCCCCGAGACCCCCATCCAGACCGCCCCGGGCCGCATCACCATCGCCGGGTCCACCATCTCCGACGCCCACCCGTACGGCGTGTTGTCGGTCGCCGAGGTGATCCAGAAGTCGAGCAACGTCGGCACGGTGCAGATGGCGATGAAGCTCCAGCCCAAGGAGATGTGGGAGCTTTTCAGCAGCGTGGGCTTTGGCCAGCGGCCGCAACTGCCCTTCCCGGGCATCGTCAGCGGCCGCCTGCGCGCCCACAAGACCTGGCGCCCGATCGAGCAGGCGACCATGAGCTATGGCTACGGTGTGTCCGTCAGCCTGTTCCAGCTGGCGCGGGCTTACACCGTGTTCGCCCGTGACGGCGAGCTCGTGCCTGTGACCCTGCTCAAGTCGCAGGCGCAAGCGGCCGGTGTTCGCATCCTCGACCCGAACAACGCCCAGTCGGTGCGTCAAATGCTGTTCATGGCCGCGGGCCCGGGCGGCACCGCGCCCAAGGCGCAGACCATTGGTTACTCGGTGGGCGGCAAGACCGGCACCGCCCGCAAGCAAGAGGGCAAAGGGTATGCCGAGGGCAAGTACCGCGGCTTCTTTGTCGGCCTCGCACCGGTCGACAAGCCCCGCATCGTGGTCGCGGTGATGATCGACGAGCCGGGCACCGGCGTGTACTACGGCGGCGAAGTCGCCGCGCCGGTCTTCAGCACGACGGTGCAGCAGACCCTGCGCATGATGGGCCTGCAGCCCGACATGAATGTCAAGCCGCAGATCGTGGTCGGTGTGGAGGAGTCGTTCTGATGGAACGCCTGCACAACCCCGGCGAAGCGGCCCGCTGGATGGCCCATCGCGTCGGCGCGGCCGGGGGCCAACTCCATTGCGACAGCCGCCGCATCGAGGCCGGCGACGGCTTCATCGCCTGGCCGGGCGCTGCCACCGACGGCCGCCACCATGTCCAAGGCGCCCTGGCGCGCGGCGCGCTGGCCTGCCTGGTCGAGGCCGAGGGCGTCGACGCCTTCGCCTTCGACGCTGGCCTGCCAGTGGCCAGTTACCTGGGCCTCAAGGCCGCTACTGGCCCCATTGCCGCCGCCTACTACGAGCAACCCAGCGCGCGTCTGCGCGTACTGGCCATCACCGGCACCAATGGCAAAACATCCACCGCCTGGTGGCTGGCCCAGGCCGTCACCCGCGCCGGCATCGCAGGCCAAGGCTGCGGGCTGATCGGCACACTGGGCACCGGTCGCCCGGGCGAGGTGCGCTACACCGGGCTCACCACCCCCGACCCGGTCCTACTGCAGTCGCAGTTCCGGCGCTTTGCCGACGAAGGCCTGGGCGCCTGCGCCATCGAGGCCTCCTCCATCGGCCTGGCCGAGCGACGTCTGGACGGTACCCGCATCGCGGTGGCCGCCTTCACCAACTTCACCCAGGACCACCTCGACTACCACGGCAGCATGGAGGCCTACTGGGCCGCCAAGGCTGAACTCTTCGACTGGCCCGGCCTGCAGGCTGCGGTGGTCAATCTCGACGACGAGAAAGGTGCCGCACTCGCCGAGCACCTGGCCGCCCGCGGCCTGCCGCTGTGGACCTATGCCTGCGAGCCTGCGGGTGCGGCGTCTTCGGCGAATAAGGCGAATGCAGCTCGCCTGCAGGCCCTGAACATCACCTACACCGGCGACGGCCTGCGGTTCACCGTCTGCGAAGGCGCGCACCGTATCGACCTGGCCACCCGCTTGATTGGCCACTACAACGTGGCCAACCTGCTCGCCGTGATCGGCTGCCTGCGTGCGCTGGGCCTGGACCTGCCCGAGGCGGTGGCTGCCTGCGAAGGCCTCATGCCCGTGCCTGGCCGCATGGAGTGCCTGCAGCAAGCCGGCGCCCCGCTGGTGGCGGTGGACTACGCGCACACGCCCGACGCCCTGGCCCAGGCGCTCGGCGCGCTACGTCCGCTCGCCGCGCAGCGCGGTGGCCGGCTGTGGTGCGTCTTTGGTTGCGGCGGCGACCGCGACGCCCTCAAGCGCCCGCGCATGGCGGCGGTGGCCGAGCAACTTGCCGATGCGGTGCGGGTCACCAGCGACAACCCACGCAGCGAGCGCCCCTTGGCCATCATCAGCCAGATCCTGCGGGGTTTCACCCGCGGCGAGATGGCGCTGGTCGAGGTCGACCGCGCCCGCGCCATCGCCCAGGTGGTGCGGGACGCCGACGCCCGTGACGTGATCCTCCTGGCCGGCAAGGGCCATGAGACCTTCCAGGAAGTGGCGGGAGAACGCCTGCCCTTTGACGACCGGGAGCAGGCCCGCGCGGCGCTGGCGCTGCGCGCTGGCAGAGTGGACTCCGCCCCAGGCAGTGCTCTGGCCCACTCTGCCCCGCCCGGAGGCGCTGTCTGATGCGCGCCTTGTTCACCCTGCACGACGCGGCCGCATGGCTGCCGGGCGCCCGCCTGGTCGGCGACGGCGCCACACCGATTGCGCGCGTGCACACCGACACCCGCAGCCTGCAAGCCGGCGACCTGTTCGTCGCCCTGCGCGGTGAGCGCTTTGACGCCAACGACCTGCTGGTGCAGGCCCTGTCCGCCGGCGCTGCTGCGGTGCTGGCTCACGCCGGCCGCGTACCGGCCGGTGCCAGCGGCCTGGAAGTGCCAGACACCCGCCTGGCGCTGGGCCAGTTGGCTGCTGCCTGGCGGGCTCGGTTCGAGGGACCCCTCATCGCCATCACCGGCAGCAACGGCAAAACCACCGTCACCCAGATGGTGGCCGCCATCCTTCACGCCTGGCGGGGTGAAGCGGCACTCTCGACCCAGGGCAACCTGAACAACGACATCGGTCTGCCCCAGACGCTCCTCCGCTTGCGTGACGGGCATCAGGTGGCCGTGGTCGAGTTGGGCATGAACCATCCGGGCGAAATCGCCTACCTGGCTGAACTTGCCCGACCCACCGTGGCCCTGGTGAACAACGCCCAGCGCGAGCACCAGGAGTTCATGGCCACGGTGGAAGCCGTGGCACGCGAGAACGGCGCGGTGTTCGCTGCCCTGGCGCAAGGCGGCGCCGCCGTCTTCCCGGCGGGTGACGCCTATACCGCGCTGTGGCGCGGGCTTGTTGCCCAGGCCCCGGCGGGCGCGAGCGCCCGCTGCCTCACCTTTGGCACCGACCCCACCGCCAGCGTGCTGCTTGACACCGCCACCTGGCAGAACGGCGCCTGGCAGGTGCTGGCTCTCACGCCCGTCGGCGGTCTTGAGTTCAGCGTGCGCATCGCCGGCCGCCACAACCTGATGAATGCGCTGGCGGCGGTGGCCTGCGCCCTCGCCGCCGGTGTGCCGGCCGAGGCCATCACCCGTGGTTTGCAGGCCTTCGAGCCGGTCAAGGGGCGCTCGCGCAGCGTCGGCCTCTCGCTGGCCGGCCGCGCCCTCACCGTGGTCGACGACACCTACAACGCCAACCCTGACTCGGTGCGCGCCGCCATCGACGTGCTGGCCGAGTTGCCTGGCCCGCGCCTGCTGGTGCTCGGCGACATGGGCGAGGTGGGCGAGCAGGGCCCGCAGTTCCATGCCGAGGTCGGCGAGCATGCGCGTGCGCGCGGCATCGACGCCCTGTTCACGCTCGGCGAGCAATCCCGCGCCATGGGCGGCA
The DNA here is from genome assembly GCA_030831585.1 of Ramlibacter sp. Lineage (GTDB taxonomy): Bacteria > Pseudomonadota > Gammaproteobacteria > Burkholderiales > Burkholderiaceae_C > Ramlibacter. The sequence goes on from JAURKV010000098.1 coordinate 7,526, forward strand.
CCCATTTCGACAGCATCGAGGCGCTCCATGCCGCGGTGCTGCAGCAACTTCCCCGGGCCTCCAGCGTGCTGGTCAAGGGCTCCCGATTCATGAAGATGGAGCGGGTGGTCGAGGCCATCACCGCCCACGCGCAAGCGAGCACACAAGAAGGGAAGGGCGGATGTTCCTGAGCCTGGCCACCTGGCTGCAAACCCTCGGGCCGGAATTCGGTTTCCTGCGGGTCTTCCAGTACCTGACCTTCCGTGCCGTCATGGCCGCCATGACCGCGCTCCTGATCGGCCTGCTGGCCGGCCCGGCGGTGATCCGCCGCCTCACCGCGCTCAAAATCGGCCAGCCGATTCGCAGCTACGGTGTGGAGTCTCATCTGGCCAAGAGCGGCACGCCCACCATGGGCGGTGTGCTGGTGCTGCTGGCAATCGCAGTCGCCACTTTGCTGTGGTTCGACCTGTCGAACCGCTTCGTCTGGATCGTGCTGATCGTCACCTTGGGCTTCGGCGCCATTGGCTGGGTGGACGACTGGCGCAAGGTGGTGCGCAAAGACCCCGAAGGGATGCGCTCGCGCGAGAAGTACTTCTGGCAGTCGGTGATCGGCCTGCTGGCGGCGGTCTACCTGGTGTTCTCCATCTCCGAGTCTTCCAACTGGCGGGTGCTGGAGTTGTTCCTCACCTGGGTGCGCTCGGGCTTCGATCTGGACCTGCCGCCCAAGGCCGGCCTGATGGTGCCCTTCTTCAAGGAAGTCAGCTACCCGCTGGGCGTGTTCGGCTTTGTCATCCTCAGCTATCTGGTCATCGTCGGCTCGAGCAACGCGGTCAACCTCACCGACGGCCTTGACGGCCTGGCCATCATGCCGGTGGTGATGGTGGGCTCGGCCCTGGGTGTGTTCGCCTATGTGACCGGCAGCTCGATCTTCTCGCGCTACCTTTTCCTCCCCTACATCCCGGGCGCAGGCGAACTCTTGATCTTCTGTGCCGCCATGGCCGGCGCGGGCCTCGCCTTCCTCTGGTTCAACGCCTACCCGGCCCAGGTCTTCATGGGTGATGTGGGCGCGCTCGCACTGGGCGGTGCTCTCGGCACCATCGCGGTCATCGTGCGCCAGGAAATCGTGCTGGCCATCATGGGCGGCATCTTCGTGGTCGAGGCGCTGTCGGTGATGGCCCAGGTCATGTACTTCAAGTACACCAAGAAGCGCTACGGCGAAGGCCGGCGCATTTTGAAGATGGCGCCCCTGCACCACCACTTCGAGAAAAGCGGCTGGAAGGAGACCCAGGTCGTGGTCCGCTTCTGGATCATCACCATGCTGCTGTGCCTGGCCGGCCTGTCTACCCTGAAGCTGCGTTGAGACCATGAGCGACCTGCCCGAGCAGCCCCTCACACCGGACACGCCGCCAGCGGCGCTGCCCGACTTGGCGCCGGTGTCGGCCCAGGAGGCGCAAGCCATGGCGGATGCGATGGCGGCTGAATTTGTTGCCGATGCGGTGCCGGCTACGCCCATTCCCCAGGGCCCCATCCTCGACGGCCAGTCCGTTCTGGTGCTGGGCCTGGGCCTCTCGGGTCTCGCCATGGCGCGCTGGTGCGTCGCCGAGGGCGCGCAGGTCACCGTGGCCGACACCCGGCAGGAGCCGCCCCAATGGGCCAGCTTGCAGGCCGAATTGCCGCAAGCGCGCTTTGTCTCAGGGGAATTCACCCCAGCCCTGCTCGAGGGCGGCGTGCAGGCCGTGTTCGTGAGCCCGGGCCTGGCCCCTGCGCAGACAGACGCGCTTTTGCAGGCGGCCCGCACACAAGGCCTGCGGGTAGGCGGCGAGCTCTCCCTCTTCACCGAAGGCCTGGCCCGCCTGCGCGCCAGCGAAGGCTATCGGCCGGCGGTGCTGGCCATCACCGGCACCAACGGCAAGACCACCGTCACCTCACTCACTGGCCAACTCGTCGAGCGCGCCGGCCGCACGGTTGCCGTGGCCGGCAACATCGGCCCCTCGCTGCTGGACACCTTGGCCGCGCGTCGCGGCAATCAGTCACTGCCGCAAATCTGGGTGTTGGAGCTGTCGTCCTTCCAGCTCGACCCGTCCAGCGGCGCCGACGACTTTGAGCCCACCGCCGCCACCGTCCTCAATCTGTCCCAAGACCACCTCGACTGGCACGGCAACATGGACGCCTATGCCGCCGCCAAGGCCCGCGTCTTCGGGCGCCAGGGCGTGATGGTTCTGAACCGCGACGACGCGCGCGTGACGGCGATGCTGCCCGCGCCCGTGCGCCTGAAAGGCGGCAAGATGGACGCGCGCGCCCATGTCTGCTTTGGTGCCGACATGCCGCGCCACCCCGGCGACTTCGGCATCGAGGTGGTCGCTGGCATGGCCTGGCTGGTGCGCGCCCTCGAGGCCGACGAAACCCACAAGCGCCGCAAAGACGAGGAAGAAGAGCTTCACATCCAGCGGCTCATGCCCGCCGATGCCCTGCGCATTCGCGGCCGCCACAACGCCACCAACGCGCTGGCGGCCCTGGCCCTGGCCACCGCCGCTGGCTGCCCGCTGGGGCCCATGCTCTATGGCCTGCGTGAATACCGTGGTGAGCCGCACCGGGTCGAGCCGGTGGCCATCGTCGGCGAGGTCGAGTACTTCGACGACAGCAAGGGCACCAACGTGGGCGCCACCGAGGCGGCACTGAACGGCCTGGGTGCCGAGCGCAAGCTGGTGGTCATTTTGGGTGGGGACGGCAAAGGCCAAGACTTCTCGCCCCTGGCTTCACCCGTGGCCCGCCACTGCCGCGACGCCATCCTGATCGGCCGCGACGCTCCCTTGATTCGCGAGGCTTTGGCCGGCGCCCTGCAAGCGGCTGGCGTAGGCTTGCATGACGCCGGCTCGATGGAAGAGGCGGTGCGCCTGGCCAGCGAGCGCGCACGCGCG
>JAURKV010000099.1 GCA_030831585.1 Ramlibacter sp.
CTTCCAGAACTACTTCCGTCTCTACGGCAAGCTGTCGGGCATGACCGGTACCGCCGACACCGAGGCCTACGAGTTCCAGGAGATCTACGGCCTCGAGACGGTGGTGGTCCCCCCCAACCGTCCGAGCAGTCGGGACGACCAACTCGACCGCGTCTACAAGACGCCGCGCGAGAAGTACAACGCCGCGATCGACGACATCCGCGACTGCCACACCCGCGGCCAGCCGGTGCTGGTGGGCACCACCTCGATCGAAAACTCGGAGCTGATCTCCCAGCTTCTGACGCAGGCCAAGCTGCCGCACCAGGTGCTCAACGCCAAGCAGCACGCCCGCGAGGCCGACATCGTGGCCCAAGCCGGTCGGCCGGGCATGATCACCATCGCCACCAACATGGCTGGCCGCGGCACCGACATCGTGCTGGGAGGCAACGTGGAGAAGGCGGTCGAGGCGGTCGAGGCCGACCCGTCGCTCGACGCGGGCGCCAAAGCCGCCCGCTGCGCTGCGCTGCGTGAGCAGTGGCAGAAAGACCACCAAAGCGTGGTGGCCCAGGGGGGTCTGCGCATCATCGCCACCGAGCGGCACGAGTCGCGCCGCATCGACAACCAGCTGCGTGGCCGCTCCGGCCGCCAGGGCGACCCGGGCTCCTCGCGCTTTTACCTGAGCCTGGACGACCCGTTGATGCGCATCTTTGCAGGCGACCGGGTCAAGTCCATCATGGACCGTCTCAAGATGCCCGAGGGCGAGGCCATCGAGGCGGGCATTGTCACCCGCAGCATCGAGAGCGCGCAGCGCAAGGTCGAGGCCCGCAACTTCGACATCCGCAAGCAATTGCTCGAGTACGACGACGTCTCCAACGACCAGCGCAAGGTGATCTACCAGCAGCGCAATGACATCCTGGACGCCGCAGATCTTTCAGCCCAGATCGCTGCCCTGCGCGAAGGTTGCTTCACCGACCTGGTGCGCCAGCATGTGCCAGCCGAGTCGGTCGAGGAGCAGTGGGATGTGGCCGCGCTCGACAAGGTGCTGGCCGATGAATGGGGCATGCCGCTCGAGCTGTCAAAGCAGGTCGCGGAGTCCTCGGCGATCACCGACGAGGACATCACCGAGAAGGTCGTGGCTGCGGCCCATGCTGCCTTCGCCGCCAAGGTGGCCGAAGTGGGTGAGTCGAACTTCACCCAGTTTGAACGAATGGTGCTGCTGCAAAGCATTGACACCCACTGGCGCGAGCACTTGTCGGCGCTTGACTACCTGCGTCAGGGCATCCATCTGCGGGGCTACGCGCAAAAGCAGCCCAAGCAGGAGTACAAGCGCGAGGCCTTCGAGCTCTTCGGCCAGTTGCTCGACTCGGTTAAAAACGAGGTCACAAAGATACTGATGACCGTGAAGGTGCAGTCTGGTGAGCAGCTGGAAAAAGCGGCCGAGGCCCTGGAGGGTCGGGCCGAGCAGATCGCCAACGTCACCTACTCTGCACCCACCGAGACCGGCGAGGTCGAAGTCACCACCGGCGCATCCACCTCAGCAACCGCTGTTCCCCGTGTGGGCCGTAATGACGCATGCCCCTGCGGTAGCGGCAAGAAGTACAAGCACTGCCACGGCGCGCTGAGCTGAGCGCGCACAGACAGGGCCCTCTGCCTGTTCTGCTGATCTCAGTGCCACTCGTCTGGGGCGTGGCACTGCCGCGTGCCTGGCCGCCCGCGGGACCTGCTTGAATCGGGACGGTGCACCCGTGAGGGATGGCAGTCTTGACTGGTAGTCTTGCCAGGGCTGCTTGTAACCAAATTTTTTTCCCGAATTGAATGAGGGGGTGTTCCCGAACCTTAAGAGGCCTTCTATGAGCGAGCAGCTCACTATCCAGGCGCCGGCACGACCTGCCGGCCCTGGATCGGCAGTGTCCGGTGGTATCCCCACCCGGGTCCTGCCCCTGCAGTCCCTTGCCCCGCGCAGTGCGGGCCCACAGCCGCTCAGTTCGCGCGGCGCAGTTCCCCACCCCGGCCTCTCCGAGGCCTTGCGCGCGCGCATTGCGAGAGATTTCATGCCGCGCTGGACCCACGAGTGGGGTGGGCGCTTCTTTGCCGAGGGGCGTGTACCAGGCCCCCAGGCGGTACGTCTAGACGGCAACGACTACCTGTCAATCGCTGGCCATCCCAAGATCGTCTCCGCCCAGATCGACGCCCTACGTCGGCACGCCAGCTTCATGGTCCAGTCTGGCATCTTCCAGAAAACCGATTCGCCGGGCCTGCGGCTGGAGGCGGATCTGGCGGCTTGGCTGCAGGCCCAGGGCGTGGTCCTCTGCCAGTCGGGCTATGCGGCCAACCTGGGCCTGCTGCAGGTGATCGCGGAGCCGGATACCCCGGTGTATATCGACGCCTTGGCGCATATGTCGCTGTGGGAAGGCATTCGCGCCGCGCGTGCGCAGCCTCGGCCCTTCCGGCACAACCAGCCCGACCATCTGGCCCGCTGCATCCGCGAGCATGGTCCGGGGGTGGTGGTGGTAGACGCGGTCTACAGCACGACCGGGGCTCTGTGCCCACTGGAAGAAATGGTCCGTGTTGCCGAAGAGGGGGGCTGCATGATCGTGGTCGATGAGTCGCACTCGCTCGGCACGCACGGCCCACAGGGGCGCGGCCTGTGTGTCGGTCTAGGCCTCGCGCACCGGGTGCACTTCATCACTGCCAGCCTGGCCAAGGCATTTGCGGGGCGGGCGGGTTTCTTCACCGTCCCCGACGAGGTGCGGCCCTACCTGAGCCTCAACAGTTTCCCCAGTGTCTTCAGTTCCTGCCTCTTGCCCTACGAGGTGATTGGCCTGCAGGAGACGCTCGCCGTGGTCCAGGCTGCAGACGACGCCCGGCTTCGTTTACGGCAAATCACCCTTCGCCTGCGCCGCCACCTCACCCTCTTGGGCTACCCGGTGGGGCAGGGCACCGAGCAGATCATTGCCCTGGAGACCGGCCGGGAAGCCGATACGCTGGCGCTGCGTGACGCGCTCGAGGCACAGGATATCTTTGGCGCCATGTTCTGTGCCCCGGCCACTGCACGGGATCGGGCCATGGTGCGCTTGACCCTGACCGCGGGCCTCACCGATTCTGAGATCACGCGGGTGGAGTCCGTGCTGGCCGCCATGGCACCTGAACTGCGCCCCTGGGATTGGCCAGCCGCCCGGCGCCAGCGCGCAGCGGAGGCCCGGGCGTCGGCGCTTGGGTCAGGTCTGGGGCCCGATCTGGGCGCCGTCGCCATGCCCCAGGCGGTGAATCCGAAGGCGGTGATGCCTGAGCCAGCTATGCCCGAGCCAGCGTTACGCTAGTCGCCCAAGCCCTGGATGCGGCGCGCCCCCTGTGCTGCGAGCCAGGATCGGTAGCCCTGTATCGGCTCTGGCAGCGCCTCTGTCGGCAGGGGAAACAGGGCGGCCAGCAGTTGGCCGCCCTCGTCGAGCGTAAAGGCCTGCTGGAAAGGGCCCGGACCATCCAAACCCAGGCTCTGGTGAACCTCTGGGGCCACCAGTACATCGCCCTGCTCCAAGAGCCCTCGATAGTCCCCCGGCAAGCCGCTCTCGGGCGCCTTGGCGAGGTCTTGCACTCGGTTTGGCAGTGCCTCGCGCGCTTGAAGTTGCAGCCAGCTGGCGTGCCCCTCGGCGTCCAGCCCCAGCACGCCAAAGGGGTCGCCGCACACCACATACTCCACCCACTCCCGGTCCATCAGCGTCTTGAGCGCGCGACCAGCACCGCCTTGGCGGAGCAGGGCCATCTGTTGCGGTCGTAGCGTGCCGCGCCAGATGGCGTCGTGCCGGTCATGGCAATGGTCAGCCAGGCGCTCCAGGCTTCGCGCGAGCAGGCTGGCCATCTCAGCGGATTGCTTGGCAATGTATTGGTCGATCAGACCGTGGTTGAAGGCGTCGACCGCCACCCGCTCGTCGGCCTGCCCCGTGAGCAATACGCGCGCGCCTGGCCAGCCGGCACGCAGCTGGCCGAACACCTCGAGTCCGCTCAGGCCCGGCATCATGTGGTCACTGACCCCGACATGCGTCAGACCATACCGCTGGGGATGCCGCGCCCAGTAGCGGAGCATCTGCGGGATGAGAGGGCGTCCCTGGCGCCACAGGTCGACCACGGTCTCTTGGCGGTAGCAGTCGGCGGCCCAGTCCTTCTGCTCCTCCCGCATATGTTGCAAGCAGCCATGCGGCCGCAGGAAGAGGCGCACATGGCGCTCGGGCGGCAGCAGCAGGGCCATCAGGTCGAGGTAATCAGGGTCGTCGTCGAGCAGGAAGATGCTGCCGGGGCGTCGGAACAGGTGAAAGCTCATAAGAGTTTGTTCGGCGTGTCGGGGCGGATCGGGGTCGCCCGGGACTTCGCTGCGGTGGATTTGCGTGAGGCGGCCGATACCGGCAACTCGATGATGAAGGTGGCGCCTTCTCCGAGCGCTGACTCCACCCGCAGGCGGCCGCCGCACCGGTGAACCACCCGCTGGCAGAAGGCGAGACCCAAGCCGTGCCCGCTGGCATGGTGGCTGGAGACGAAGGGTTGGAATAGGCGCGCCTGCAGATGGGGTGGGATGCCGATGCCGCGATCGATCACGCGGATGCAGCCCCAGCGGGGCGAGGTTTGGTCGATCTCCACCCGCAGGTCGCCAGGCCCAGGCCCTTCGGGCAGGCTGGCTAGGGCCCGCAGCGCGTTGCGCAGGAGGTTGTCTATGACCTGTAGGAACAGGCTGCGCACGGTGTCGAATTCGAAGTCGCTGTGCACCACCAACTCGACACATTGGCGCTCACGTTCATGGCGGAAGGGGTGTGCCGCCATGGCTTCCCGCAGCAGGCAGGCGGCACTCACACTCTCGGTGGCTGGTGGCAGCCGGAGCAGGCGTGCATTGGTGATTTGGGTGTCGATTTGTCGGTGCATATTGCGCACCAGGTTAAGTAGCCGATGGGCCAGGTGCTCAACCTGCTCATGGCGCAGGGGCGTCGTGGTGCGGGCCTCCTGCCGCATGGCCTCACCGATGAGATTCATCGTGGCCAGCGGGGTACGCAGCTCGTGGGCCATGATGCCCATGGTGTCCAGCGCCTGTTTGAGCTGTTCCCGCCGCAGGTTGGAGGTTGACATGCCCAGCATCAGCCCGGTGGCGGCGCAAAACACAAAGACCACCGCCTGCGCCTGCACGGCTTCGGTGGGCAAGGACAGCGTGTCGGGTCCGAACCCGGCGAATAGCATCCAGCCGGCCGGTAGGCCGGTGGCGAGGCCCAGGCTCGCCAGCCGCCAGTCGGTCAGGTTGAGGTAGATCAGCAGCATTGCCGCGGCGGAGGCGAACCAGACCGGGTTGCCGCCGTTGCACAGGTACATCCAGGTGAAGTAAACGGGCAGGGTGATCCAAAAAATCACCGACGTGACCAGAGTGGCGGTTCGGGTGGGCGGGCAATTCGACAGGGCTGGCGTCGCCATGAGCACCAGACCGAGGCCGCTCATCGCAAGCCGTTGCCAGGGGTCTTCATAGGGCTGGGGCGTCCAGCGTGTCCACAGGAGGTGGAACAGGGGGTGTCCTACGGCGGTGAACAGGCCCAGCGCCCTGACCCGGCGGGGCAGCGGGCTCTGCAGTGGGTCGAACAGCGGCGCCAGCAGGGTTTCACCCCACGAGGAGAACCATGCGGAGACCCTCGACGCGAACCATGCAGCAGCCCGGCCACTGGCCCATGAAGCCGGGATACCTGACCACCCCTGTCGCCAGGACCTGGCCGTCGTGCGCGAGCGGGTTGATGCCATCGTTTGTAGTGCTATCGTTCTCATTTTCGGGGAGATACGACAAACACCATGGGAGATCCTGTCAACTTCTACAGCGTGTGCCTGGACGGCATCCTGAGTGACTGGCTGGCCACCTTGCGCGAATTTGCCGTCGAGGCGGTGGTCGTTCTCGGGCCCGACCCGCTGGGCGGCGCCGATGACCGCCAGGTCGTTTGTGTTCATCCGCCGATGGCGTCCGACACCGCCAGCGCATTGGCCGCCAGCACCGACTTCAGTGGTGCCTGGCGCGACTCCGACGCGCCCCTGGTGGCCTGGCAGCACATCGCCCGTGGCGCGGCCCTGCACGACACCGGCTGGCGCGGCCTGGCCCGGGCGCACGGCTTTCAGTCCATGGTGCGAGTGGAGTTCCCCTTGCCGGCCAGGCGCTCTTTCGAGTGCTTCATGTTCAGCCCGCGCGAGCTGATCGACCGCACCGAGGCAGCACTGTTGGCCTGGTCAACCCTGAGCGTATGGCCCCTGGTACGCCGCTCCATCGCTGACGAACGCTCGGCGCTGAGCCCGCGTGAGCGCCAATGCCTCTCCCTGGCCTTTGACGGCCACACCGCCCGGGAGAGCGCCTCGCGCCTGTCCTGCACCGAGCGAACGGTCAATTACCACCTGGCCAATGCCATGGCCAAGCTCAAGGTGGAGAACAAGCTGGCGGCAATCCAGCGTGCGAGCTGGATCGGTGCCATCTGATGGCTGCAGCTTCGGTCTCTGCCCCGTACCCGTCCCTGGCCTTCACCCTGACCCTGGTCCTCGAGGCAGTGTGACAATGCCGTTTTTGCTGACGAACGGCTTTCCCGAAAGACCCGCATGCTGCTTGCTATTGACGTGGGGAACACGCGCCTGAAGTGGGCGCTCTATCCACACGCCCGTCCCGGCGCCCAGTCCCTTTCCCAGGGCGCCGAATTTCTCGAAAACATCGACAAGCTCGCCGATGGCCCCTGGCGCGAGCTGCCGGCGCCCCAGCAGATGATCGGATGCACCGTGGCGGCCGACGCCATCAAGCAACGGGTCCAGGAGCAGATCGAAGAACTGTGGGACCTGGCGCCGCGGTGGGTTCATGCCAATGCCGCGGAGGCAGGTCTGGTCAACGGCTACGACCATCCCGCCCGCTTGGGCGCAGACCGCTGGGTGGCCATGATCGGTGGCTGGCATCGCATGCGCGCTGCCTGCGCCTCAGGCCAGGCAAGGCCGCTGGTGGTGGTCATGGTGGGGACTGCGGTCACCGTGGAGGCGGTCAGTCCCGAGGGCCACTTTCTGGGCGGCCTCATCCTTCCCGGCCACGGCATCATGCTGCGCGCGCTGGAGTCTGGCACCGCCGGCTTGCATGTGCCTACCGGCGAGGTGCGGCCCTTTCCTACCAATACCAGCGACGCGCTGACCAGTGGTGGTACCTATGCCATCGCTGGCGCCATCGAGCGCATGGTGATGCACCAGCGCCAGCAGTTCGGAGTGGAGCCCCTGTGCTACATGACCGGCGGCGCGGGCTGGAAGATGGCGCCGCATCTGACCATGCCTTTTGAGTTGGTCGACAGCCTCATCTTCGACGGCCTTTTGCAGGTCGCCCAGTCGCGGGCATTGCTACCGGCGTGAGTCGGATCTCCAGCCGCAGGGCGTTAGCTGAGCCTGCGCCCTAGGCCTCAGAGAGTGCGTCCGAGCCTTCGCCTCAGGCGGTGCGCCGGGTCAGTGCCTCAGGCCGTCGGGCGGGCGAACCAAGCCTCGGCCAGTCGCACCCAGTAGGTGGCGCCGAGGGGGATCAGGTCGTCGTTGAAGTCGTAGCTCGTGTTGTGCAGCATGCAGGGCCCGCCGCCATGGCCGATCTCCCGGTGGGCGCCGTCGCCGTTGCCAATGAAGCAATAGGCGCCCGGCTTGGCCTGCAGCATGTAGGCGAAGTCTTCTGCGCCCATGGTGGGCTCCTGGACTTGCACATTGTCTGCGCCGACGATGTCGGCCATCACCTCGCGCGCGAAGTTGGCCTCGCGCACAGCGTTGATCGTCGGCGGGTAGTTGCGCTCGAAGGCGAATTCGCAGACGCAGTCATGGGCGGCGCACAGGTGTTCGGCAATCTGGCGCATACGCCGCTCGATCAGGTCCAGCACCGGGGTGGTGAAGGTGCGCACCGTGCCCTGGATCTCGCAGTTGTCCGGTACCACGTTGGTGGCTTCGCCGGCGTGGATCATGGTGACCGAGATGACCGCCGTGTCGATCGGCTTCTTGTTCCGGGTGATGATGGTCTGGAAGGCCTGCACCATCTGGCAGGCCACGGGCACGGGATCAATCGTGTTGTGCGGCAGCGCCGCATGGCCACTTTTGCCCCGAATGGTGATCTTGAATTCATTGGACGATGCCATGACCGGACCGGGACTGGCCGCGAAGCTGCCCACGGGTGCGCCCGGCCAGTTGTGCATGCCGAACACCGCCTCCATCGGAAACTGCTCGAACAGGCCGTCCTTGATCATCTCCCGGGCGCCGCCCCCGCCCTCTTCGGCCGGCTGGAAGATCAGGTAGACGGTGCCGTCGAACGGGCGGTTGCGCGCCAAGTGCTGGGCCGCAGCGAGCAGCATCGCGGTATGGCCATCGTGGCCGCAGGCGTGCATCTTCCCGGGGTGGCGGCTGGCATGCGCGAAGGTGTTGAACTCCTGCATTGGCAGGGCATCCATGTCAGCCCGCAGGCCAATGGCGCGCGGCGAGTCGCCCCCTTTGACAATCCCTACCACGCCGGTGCGGCCCAGGCCGCGGTGGATGGGAATGCCCCACTCGGTAAGCCGCGCGGCCACCAGGTCGGCGGTGCGGTGCTCCTCGTAGCAAAGCTCAGGATGGGCGTGCAGGTCGCGGCGGAGGGCAGCGATGCCGGCCGATTGGGTGACGAGAGAGTCGATCAGTTTCATGGCGGGTCAGGCTCCACTGGCATCGGCGCAGCAGACCCCAGGCCCGCCCCGGCGCCGTCGCCAGTCATGTTTCCAGTCTAGCGGGGGATGTGCCGGCGGTCGATGCCTGGTCCAAAATCCCCTCATGGTCAACTCCCTTGCCGCCCCTGGCGCCTTGCCCCTGCTGCCTGCCGGACCTGCTGCCTTGTCCGATACCGCTGCCTTGCCTGCCGATTTCCGCCCGGGCGCGAGCAGCACCGTGCGGGGTGCCTGCCCGCATGACTGTCCCGACACCTGTGCCCTGGTCACCACTGTCGAGGGCGGCCGGGCCGTGCGGGTGCAGGGCAACCCAGACCACCCAATGACCGAGGGCGTGCTCTGCACCAAGGTGTCCCGCTACACCGAGCGTACCTATCACCCTGAGCGTGTGCTCACCCCGCTGCGCCGGGTGGGCCCCAAGGGCGCGGGTCGCTTCATTCCCTGCAGTTGGGAGGACGCGCTCACCGACATCGCCGCCCGGCTGGCGGACATCGCGGCCCGTGACCCAGAGGCCATCGTCCCGTACAGCTACGCCGGCACCATGGGCCTGGTGCAGGGAGAGGCGATGGCGGCCCGATTTTTCAACACGCTGGGCGCTTCCCTGCTTGATCGCACCATCTGCGCCTCGGCAGGCGGTGAAGGTTTGGTCACCACGCTTGGCGCCAGGGTGGGCATGCGGATGGAGCAATTCGCCCATTCGAAGCTGATCCTCATTTGGGGAAGCAATTCGATCGCCAGCAACCTGCATTTCTGGCGTCTGGCGCAGGAGGCCAAGCGCCAGGGTGCGCGTCTGGTCTGCATTGACCCTCGCCGAACCGAGACCGCCGAGAAGTGCCATGAGCACATAGCACTCATACCTGGTACCGACGCCGCGCTTGCCCTGGCTCTGATGCACGAGCTGGTGATCAACGACTGGCTGGACCACGACTACATCGACCGTCACACCCTGGGCTTCGAGCCGCTACGCGAGCGGGCGCTGCAATGGCCTCCCGAGCGCGCGGCCGAGGTCTGCGGGGTACCGGCCGAACAGATTCGACGCCTCGCCCGCGACTACGCCCACACCCGGCCGGCAGCCATTCGCCTCAACTACGGCATGCAGCGCGCCCGTGGCGGCGGCAATGCGGTGCGGGCCGTGGCCTGCTTGCCGGCGCTGGTGGGCGCCTGGCGGCATCCGGCCGGTGGCCTGCTGCTGTCCAACTCAGGACGGTTTCCCGTGCGCAGCGAGGCCCTGCAGCGGCCCGATCTTCTGGCGGGGCGTCGGCCGCGCACGATCAATATGAGCACCATCGGCGATGACCTGTTGCGCGAGGCCTCGCCGGACTTCGGTCCGCGAATCGAGGCGCTGGTGGTCTACAACAGCAACCCGGTCGCGGTCGCGCCCCAGTCCTCAAAGGTCGCGCGGGGTTTTGCCCGCGAAGACCTGTTCACCGTGGTGCTCGAGCATTTCCTCACCGACACCGCTGACCACGCCGATTACGTGCTGCCCGCCACCACCCAGCTGGAGCACTGGGACATTCATCTGTCCTACGGTCATACCGACGTCCTGCTCAATCGGCCAGCCATCGCGCCGGTCGGGCAGGCCCTGCCCAACACCGAAATCTTCCGCCGGCTGGCTCAGGCCATGGGCTGGGCCGACCCCTGTTTCAGCGAGGATGACGAGTCGCTCTGCCGTGCAGCTTATGGCGAGGCGGTGGACTGGCAGCGCTTGATGGCGCAAGGGTTCGCGCCGCTCTCAGTCCCCGAGGCGCCATTTGCGGAAGGGGGCTTTCCAACCCCCTCGGGCCGCTGCGAGTTCTATAGCCAACGCCTGGCGGCCCAGGGCCTGGATGGCCTGCCCGATTGGCTTACCAACCATGAACCTGCCGGAAGCGACCTGCGCCATCCCTTGGCCATGATCTCGCCGCCGGCGCGCAACTTCCTCAACTCGACGTTCGTCAATGTGAAGAGCTTGCGTGACATCGAGGGTCGGCCCTTGCTGGAGATCCACCCCCAGGACGCAGCCCCGCGTGGCATCGACAGCGGGACCCTGGTGCGGGTGTTCAACCAGCGCGGCGAGTACCACTGCGAGGCCGAGGTCAGCACGCGGGCGCGGCCCGGGGTGGTGCATGGCCTGGGGATCTGGTGGCGCAAGCTGGGCCCGCGCGGGACCAATGTGAATGAGCTCACCAGCCAGAAGCTCACCGACCTGGGGCGCGCGCCGGTGTTCTACGACTGCCTGGTACAAGTCGAGGCGGCTGGAGACGAGGCGGAGTCATGACGCGCGGCCGGATGACGGTCGGCAGGCGAGGACGCTTGTCGGCGTCGGCGATCGCTCTCGTTGCGGGGCTGGCCGCCTGCGCCCATACGCCACCCGGTTCGGAGCCGGTCGAGGCACCGCTGGCCTATTACTGGCAGTCTGCAGAGGGCCACCTGCGTCTGCTGGCGGCCGCCCGGCCGGTCAACGATTGGCTGGTGGAGGAGGGCGCTCCCGCGCAGCTCAAGGCCCACCTGCGGCTCTCCCAGCGGCTGCGCGAATTCGCCAGCCAGGCGCTGGCCCTTCCCGACAATGCCAGCTACACCCGGTACGCAGACCTGCGCCGGTCGGCGGCCCTGTGGAATCTGGTGGCTGCGCCGCCTCTGTCGCTGCAACTGCGGACCTGGTGCCACCCGGTGACGGGCTGCGTTGGCTACCAGGGCTGGTTCGACGAGGCCCGGGCGCGGGAGACGGCGACCCGTCTTGCGGGGCGAGGGCTGGATGTGGCGGTCTACCCGGTCCCGGCCTATTCCACGCTCGGCTGGTCGAACTGGTTGGGCGGCGACCCGCTCCTCAACACCTTTGTTCAGGGCGGCGAGCTCGAACTGGCCCGCCTCATCTTTCACGAACTGGCCCACCAGCTGATCTATGTGAAGGACGACACCGCCTTCAACGAATCGTTTGCGACTGCGGTCGAGCGCTTGGGTCTGGCGCGTTGGCTGGCGGGTTCTGCCGACGAGCGCCTGCGCCAGGCCTATCAAGAAGCCGAGCGACGACGGCAGGCATTTCGGGCCCTCAAGCGTGAGACGCGAGAGCGTCTGGCGGATGTCTATGCCCAGACCGGGCTGTCCGACTCGGAGAGGCTCGGCCGAAAGGCCCAGGTGCTCGCGGACTTGCGCGGAGCCTATCGGCAGCTTCGGACGAGCTGGGGTCTGGACCCGGCGCGGGTTTTTCCCGCCGACCGCTGGGTGGAAGAGGCCAACAACGCCAGCCTGGCCGCCGAGGGCGCCTACGACCAATGGGTGCCAGCGTTTGAGGCACTGTTCGCGCGCGAGGTCGGTGGCAGTACCGACTGGCGGCCGTTCTACGCCGCAGTGCGCCGGCTGGCCGACCTGCCAGCGCCGGCGCGCCGCGATGGGCTGGAGGCCCTGCTTAGGACAGGGAGTCGATGAGGTCCACGTACTGCTGCATCGCGTCTTCCTGCGACAGGCCGTTGAGCTTGTTCCACGCGTCCCATTTGGCGCGGCCCACCAGGTCACCAAACCCAGGCTTGTCGCCGGTGACATCGCCTTCGGTGGCCTGCTTGTAGAGGGCGTAGATCTGCAGCAGAGTGCTGTTATCGGGCCGCTGCGAAATGTTGCGGCTGTTGGAAACTGC
>JAURKV010000100.1 GCA_030831585.1 Ramlibacter sp.
CTCTTCGGCGTCGGGATTTTGCAGGCCCTGATCGTCGGGCACTACCAGCCAGCGGCGGAAGGTTTCGTAGTCGCCGCTGTCGCGGTCCATCGAGACACGGATATCAACTTCACCTTGGTACAGCTTTTTGGTGGCCTGGGCCAGTGCCAATTCGACAGCGCCGAAGACGACGTCACGCTCGACGTTCTTCTCGCGCGAGATGGCATCGACCAGCATCAACATTTCGCGGTTCATGTTCACGACTCTCCTGCAACTAACTTGGGCGCACGCCCTTTGAAATCGACCACCGGCGCCAGGCGGGCCTCTCGCAGCTCGTCGAGCCGGAACCCCAAGACCTGCAGCGGCGCCGGCGCCTTCTTTTTGCTCACCTTCTGACCCGGCTTGGGCGGCGGCTCGTCGCTCCAGGTGATTTGCCAGCCGCCAGCCTCTGCACGCTCGAGCGTGCCGCGAAACTTCTTGCGGTTGGCAGACACTGAGGAGCCGGCGGCCACAGCGCCCAAAGGCGCCTTGAGGGTGATGTCCACCAGCTCGCCTGCGAAGCGCTCGAACTCGCGTTCACTGCGCAGGGGCCGGTCAATACCTGGAGACGAAATCTCCAGGCGCTTGTATTCAATGCCTTCGACCTCCAGCGCGAACTGCAGCTGGCGGTTGACCTTCTCGCAATCTTCCACCGTCACCAGGGCCTCACTGCCCGGTGTCCAGGGCAGGTCGATGGTCACGCGAAGCAAGCCCCCTGCAGAGCGCTCAAGCTCCACGAGTTCGTAACCGAGGCCGGTCACGGTAGAAAGGGCAAGGTCCTGTAGGGCCATCCGTCGGATCGAGGGTGTCTGTTGTCTGTCGGTCTAAAAGCGATCGGCCAAAAAAAACGGGCGGTTGGTACCCGCCCGGTTTGGTCGAAGAGCCGCATTGTAATGCGCTTTGACTCCTTTTTTCAAGGTTGTTCAAAGCGTTGACGACTCAGGAGCAGAGGCCTGACTTTGACTTGTGGCCATTCGTAGTAATTCCTGGGCGTTGTGGGAAGAGTGGCTCCCGCCCCCAGCACGAAAGGCGCAGGCTAAACCTCAGACTGCAGAGGCGTCCGCACCGAACCAGACTGACCTAGGAACCTGCGCCGAGGCAAGTGCCTGTGTCAGCGCAGAATTTTCGCGACTCCATGGCCGGCGTGCCACGGCACCGAGCCCTGGCGCCGCCGCCACACTTGGTACGCAGTTGCATCCATCGGCTGAATCTCCTCGCTCGCCTCGGTCGTCTCAGACCTCGACCCCATCGTCCCCCGCTTCAGCTTGCCGCCGCCACCAGCGCGCGGGTGTAGTCTTCCCGGGGCGCTCCCAGCACGGATGCCACCGGGCCGCCCTCGACAATATGGCCGTCCTTCATCACGAGCACCTCATGCGCCATGGCGCGGACCACCTCGACATCGTGGGTGATCAGCAGGTAGGCCAGACCCTTTTCACGCTGAAGGCGCTGCAGCAACGCCAGCACCTGCTGCTGGATGGTGACGTCCAGTGCGCTGGTCGGCTCATCGAGCACCAGCAGCTCCGGCTGCACAATGAGCGCGCGGGCAATCGCCAGGCGTTGCCGTTGGCCGCCCGAAAACTCATGCGGGTAGCGACCGAGCAGCCCCGGAAAACGGGCCTCGTCCAGCCCCACCTCGGCCAGCGCTTCGCGCACCCGGGTGCGGCGACTTTCCGCATCCAGCGCGGGCTCATGCACCCGAAGACCCTCGCCCACGATCTCCTCCACCGTCATCCGTGGTGACAGCGAAGAGAACGGGTCCTGAAACACCACCTGGACCCGGCGGCGCAGGGCCAGGTCAGAGGAACGGCCCCGCCCCCAGGGGGTGTCGCCGAAAAGCAACTCGCCGCGATAAGGCTGCAGGCCCAGGGCAGCCAGTGCCAGGGTGGACTTGCCCGAGCCCGACTCGCCCACCAGGCCCAGGGTCCGTCCGGGCATGACCCGGAAGGAGGCATCCGTCACCGCCACGAACTCGCCCTTGCGGAACCAGCCGCGTAGCCCAGGCAGGCGTATCGGGTAGGCCACGGACAAGTCCTGCGCTTTCACCAGCGAGGGCGTCCCTTCGGGCAGCGGGGTCTCGTCGACCTCACGGCTCGGGCGGCTGGCCACCAGCCGCTGGGTGTAGGGATGCTGGGGCCAGGCCAGCATGTCGCCGACCGGGCCTTGCTCCACCAGATGCCCCTGCTCCATCACCGCGACGCGGTCGGCGAAGCGCCGCACCAGATTCAGGTCGTGGGTGATCAGCAGCACCGCCATGCCGGTCTGGCGCTGCAGGTCGGACAGCAGATCCAGAATCTGCCCGCGCAAGGAGACATCCAGGGCGGTGGTCGGCTCGTCCGCCAGAAGCAGGCGTGGGCGGCAGGCCAGCGCCATCGCGATCATGGCCCGCTGGCGCTGCCCGCCGGAGAGCTGGTGTGGAAAGGATTGGGCGCGCTGCGCGGGATCGGGGATGCCAGTGGCTGCGAGCATGGCCACCGCATCGGTCCAGGCCTGGCGGCGCGACAGGCCCTGCTTGAGCTCGAGCACTTCAGCCACCTGGTCGCCAATGGAAAACAGCGGGTTGAGCGCGGTCATCGGCTCCTGGAAGATCATCGCGATGTCACCACCGCGCAGGCCCAGCATGTCGTGCTCGGTGCACTGGAGCAGGTCGCAGGGGGCTGCGCCCAGCCCGCGCCCGGCCAGCCAGGCCTGACCGCCCAGCCGGGCGCCCTGCGCGAGCCGCAGCAGGGCCAGGGCGCTCACCGTCTTGCCGGAGCCGGATTCGCCCACCAGGGCCAGCTTCTCGCCAGCGGCGATGCTGAAGTCGATCCCCTGCACCACCGACTTGCCGCCAAAGGCCACCGTCAGGCCCCGCACCTGCAGAAGGGGCTCCTCGCCGGCGGCCCACTCCCCGGGGACAGGAGCCAAGCGGGCTTGTGCGCGGGGGGCGCTCATGACGGATCCTTTCTCGGGTCGAGCGCATCGCGCAGCGCATCACCCATGAAGGTCAGAAGGAGCAGCGTCAGCACCAGCACCGCGAAGGTAGACAGCGAGATCCACCAGGCGTCGATATTGGCCTTGCCCTGGCTCAGGAGCTCGCCCAGTGAGGGCGTGCCGGGCGGCACCCCGAGACCCAGAAAATCGAGTGAGGTCAGGGCCAGGATCGCGGCACTCATACGAAACGGCAGAAAGGTCACCACCGGCGTCATCGAGTTAGGCAGGATGTGCCGGCCCATGATCCGCAGATTACTCACGCCCAGCGCCCGGGCGGCACGCACATAGTCCATCTGCCGGTTGCGGAGGAACTCAGCCCGCACATAGTCGGACAGGCCCATCCAGCCAAAGAGCGAGAGCAGTACCAACAGCAAGGCCACGCTGGGCGCAAACACCGCGCTGAAGATGATCAGCAGGTAAAGCTCGGGCATCGAACCCCAGATCTCGATGAAACGCTGAAAGGCCAGATCCGTCTTGCCGCCGAAAAATCCCTGAATGGCGCCGGTAATCACCCCCAGCAACACGCCGATAGCGGTGAGCGCCAGGCCAAACAGCACACTCACCCGAAAGCCGTAAATGAGCTGCGCCAGAAGGTCTCGTCCACGGTCATCTGTGCCGAACACATTCGCCGCGGTGGGCCGGGCCGGGTTGGGCAGGTCGGCGAAGTAGTTGAGGGTCTTGGGTCCGTAGGGGTTGGGCGGATAGATTGCCCAGTTGTCGCCGCCGGTGATGCGGTCGCGGATGAACGGGTCGAGGTAGTCGGCCGGGGTGGGAAAGTCGCCGCCGAAGGTGGACTCCGGGTAGTCCTGCACCAGCGGGAAGTACCACTGGCCTTGGTAGTGCACCACCAGCGGCTTGTCGTTGGAGAGCACTTCGGCGAACAGACTGCCGACCACCATGACGCTGAAAATCAGCAGGCTGAAGAAACCCAGGCGGTTGCGGCGGAAACGCTGCCATGCCCGCCTCCCCGGGCTCAATGGCACCGGTGGCAGGGCGGCAGGGGAGACGAGCTCAGTCAAATTTGACACGCGGATCCACCCACACGTAGCAAAGGTCGCTAATTAGCTTGGTCACCAGGCCTATGAGCGTGAACAGATAGAGGGTGCCCAGTACCACCGGATAGTCGCGCCGGATCACGCTCTCGTAGCTCAGAAGGCCCAGGCCATCGAGCGAGAACAATGTCTCGATCAGCAGCGATCCGGTGAAGAAGGCGCCGATGAAGGCGGCAGGAAAACCGGTGACGATGGGAATGAGCGCGTTGCGCATCACGTGCTTCCACAGCACACGGCGTTCGTCGAGGCCCTTGGCGCGGGCGGTCAGCACATACTGCTTGCGGATCTCCTCCAGAAAGGCATTCTTGGTCAACATGGCAGTCACCGCGAAGCTGCCAAAGACCATGGCTGTCACCGGCAACGCGATGTGCCACAGGTAGTCGACCACCTTCCCCAAAAGCGAGAGCTGTTCCCAGTTTGACGAGGTGAGTCCCCGCAGCGGGAACCACTGCAGCTGCCCGCCAAACACCACCAGGAGCGCCACACCCAGCACGAAACCCGGAATGGCGTAACCCACCAGCACCATCAGCGTGGTGACCAGGTCGAAGCGCGAGCCGGCCCGCACCGCCTTGGCCACGCCCAGTGGTACTGCAACTAGGTAGGAGAGGAAAAAGGTCCACAGGCCCAGGCTGACCGAGACCGGCAGCTTCTCTTTGACCAAGGTCCACACGTCCTTGTGTTGGTAAAAACTCTTGCCCAGGTCGAAGCGGGCGAACTGCCCCAGCATTTGGACAAAGCGCTCATGCGCCGGCTTGTCAAAGCCGTAGAGTGCGCGGATTTCCGCAATGCGTCTCTCGTCGACGCCTTGCCTCCCCCGATAACCCGCACCCGACGAGGCCGCGCCCTCCCCGCCAGCATCACGCCCCTGGAGTTGGGCCACCATTTGCTCGACGGGCCCGCCAGGGACGAACTGGATCACGATGAAGGTCAGCAGCAGCACCCCCAACAGGGTGGGAATCATCAGCAGCAGACGTTTGAAGATGTAGCTGGCCATGACGAAACTCAGCGATTGCCTGGTGCGGCCCACCAGGTGGCGACTGCCCACTGGTGCGCGTCGTAATAGGGGGGCACCCCCTGCGGAAGCTGGAAGCGGCCGGGCCGATAACCAATGAGGAAGGTGCTGCCGTAGTAGTGCGGCACTGAGTATTGGCCGTGCATCAGTACTCGGTCCAGTGCCCGCAGCGCCGTACGCAACTGCGCGCGCGAGGTGGCGGCGGTGACCTGGCGGATCAGGGCGTCCACCGCCGGGTCGGTGATGCCCCAGATGTTGGATGAACCTGGCGTGCGCGCGGCTTCAGACCCCCAGCGCTCGACCAGCTCCGTGCCCGGCGAGTTGCTGCCGGGAATGCGTAGCGAGGTCAGCTCAAAATCGAAGGCGTCCATCTTCTGCTTGGCCAGTGAGAAGTCCACCGATCGGAAAGTGAGCCGAATGCCGAGTTTTTCCAGGGCTTTCTGAAAGGGCGTCACCACCCGCACCAGCGAGGGCTGGTCAGAGAGAAACTCGAGGGTGAAAGCTTCGCCCTTGGCATTGCGCAACGCACCGTCTCGGTAGGTCCAGCCGGCCTCGCCGAGCAAGGTTTGGGCGCGGCGCAGGTTGTCTCGCAGGCTGGCCGGTGGCGCCGTTGAGGCGACCTTGGGCAGCGGCCCGAACACCTCGGGGGCGAGCTGGGCGCGCAAGGGCTCGAGCAGCGCCAGCTCCTCGCCCTCCGGCAGGCCTTCGGCCTTGAACTCGCTGTTGGGAAAGTAGCTGTCTGCCCGTTTGTAGAGCCCGTAAAAAAGCTGCCGGTTCATCCACTCGAAGTCGAAGGCCAGGGCAATTGCCTCGCGCACGCGTCGGTCTTGCAGCTTAGGCTTGCGCAGGTTGAACACATAGCCCTGGAAGTCGCCTGGGTTGCGATTTTCGAAGGCGCGCTTGGTCAGTTCACCGGACTCGAAGGCCCGGCCGGTGTATTGCCGTGCCCAGTTCCGGGAGATGAACTCACGCATGAAGTCGAATTCGCCGGCCTTCAAGCCCTCGAAACGGGAGGTTTCGTCGAGGTAGATCCGATAGGTGACCCGGTCGAAGTTGTACAGGCCTCGACGCACCGGCAGGTCACGCCCCCAGTACTGGGGGTCGCGCACGTAGGTCACATCGCGCCCCATCCGGGGGCTGGCCAGGCGGTAGGGGCCGGAGGCGATGGGCAGGTCGGTCACGATCTGGTCGAAGGGCTTGCCCCCGCCCCAGTCGCGACTGAACACCGGCATGCTGCCCACGACCAGCGGCAACTCCGGGTTGGGGCTGGCGAAATCGAAGCGAACCGTACGCTCGTCCACCAGTACTGCGTCCTTCACCTCGGCGTAGATTGAGCGGAACTGCGGTGCCGCCAGCTTGCTGGTGAGTGTCTTGAAGGTGTGCACCACGTCGGCCGCCAAGACCGCCTTGCCGTCGTGGAAGCGCGCGGCCGGGTTCAGCCGGAAAGTGACCGAGCGCCGGTCGGCAGCCACGTTCACATCCTCGGCCAGCAGGCCGTAGCCGGTGGTGGGCTCGTCGGAGTTCCCGGTGAGAAGGCTCTCGAAAATCAGGTCCCCCATCCCGAAAGGAGCGGTGCCCTTCAGGGTGAAGGGATTGAACTTGTCGAAATTGGTCGGCCGGGTGGGGGGCACCAGCCGGATCTCTCCGCCCTTGGGAGCCTGGGGGTTGACGTAGCTGAAGTGGCTGAAATCGGCCGGGTATTTGATGTCGCCGAACTGGCCGTAGGCATGGGCGGCCAGAGCGTTGCCAGACCATGCCCCAAACCAAGCCAGGCCGACGACGAGCACGACCGTCAGAAGTCGGGACACTGTGGGCGGGGCGTACCAGGCTCGCATGCGACAATTCTGCCGACTTTTTTCAACCGGAACAGAACATGGGCTTCCTCACAGGAAAGAAACTGCTGATCACGGGCGTTCTGTCCAACCGATCCATCGCCTACGGCATTGCACGGGCCTGCCACGCCCAGGGTGCCGAGCTCGCTTTCAGCTACGTGGGCGAGCGCTTCAAGGACCGAATCACCGAGTTCGCCGCCGACTTTGGCTCTCAGCTGGTTTTCGACTGTGATGTCGGGGACGACGCCCAGATTGAGAAGCTGTTCACCGATCTGACGGCCCACTGGCCGAAATTCGACGGTTTTGTGCATGCAATTGGCTATGCCCCGCGTGAGGCCATTGCCGGCGACTTTCTGGACGGCCTCTCGCGCGAGGGCTTCAAGATCGCCCACGACATCAGCGCCTACAGCTTCCCGGCGATGGCCAAGGCCGCCCTGCCCCACCTGAACGACAAGTCGGCGCTGCTCACCCTCACCTACCTGGGCGCCATCCGTACCGTTCCCAACTACAACACCATGGGCCTGGCCAAGGCCTCGCTCGAGGCCTCGGTGCGCTACCTCGCCGAGTCACTCGGCCCCAAGGGCATGCGGGTCAATGGCATCAGCGCCGGCCCGATCAAGACCCTGGCGGCCAGCGGCATCAAGGGCTTCGGCAAGATCCTGAGCGTGGTCGCCGAAACCTCCCCGATCCGCCGCAATGTGACCATCGACGACGTGGGCAACGTGGCAGCCTTCCTGCTGTCCGACCTGGCCGGTGGTGTCACTGCCGAAATCACCTACGTGGACGGAGGCTTCAGCCAAGTCGTCGGCGGAATCGCAGAACCGGCCGGCGCCTGAGCTCGGCGAGCCGCCACCATCCTGCCGAAGCAACGCGCAAACGGAACACCTAAAGAAGAAGGCCGGGGTTTCCCCGGCCTTCTTCATCAACTCAACGCGTTATGAAAAATCTGCGGTGTTTTTTCATGACCTGGCGACGCAGTCGGCGAAGTAGGCTGGCTTGCCTTCGGCGTTGGTTTCCTCGACCAGGCCATGAATGTCGGTCTCAAAGCCCGGGCACTGGGCGTTGAATTCGCGCGAGAACTTGAGGTAGTCAACAATCTTCTTGTTGAACACTTCACCCGGCACCAGGAGCGGAATGCCCGGGGGGTAAGGGGTGATCAGGCTGGTGGTGATGCGACCTTCAAGGTCATCAATCGGCACACGCTCGGTCTTGCGGTGGGCGATGTGTGCGTAGGCGTCGCTGGGCTTCATCGCCGGCGTGAGGTCTGACAAATACATCTCGGTGGTTAGGCGTGCAATGTCGTACTTCGCGTAGAGCGCGTGGACATGCTGGCACAGGTCGGCCAGGCCCATGCGCTCGTAGTGCGGGTGCTGGGCGCAGAACTCGGGCAGGATGCGCCACATCGGCTGGTTGCGCGCGTAGTCGTCTTTGAACTGCTGTAAAGCTGTGAGCAGGGTGTTCCAACGGCCCTTGGTGATGCCGATGGTGAACATGATGAAGAAGCTGTACAGGCCCGTCTTCTCCACGATGATGCCGTGCTCAGCGAGAAACCGGGTCACGATCGACGCCGGGATACCTGTCTTGGCGAACTTGCCATTGAGGTCCATGCCGGGCGTGACAATGGTGGACTTGATTGGGTCCAGCATGTTGAAGCCTTCGGCCAGGTTCCCGAAGCCGTGCCATTTGGCAGCCCGCGATTCGCCCTTGATGATCCAGTTGTCGGCGCGGCCGATGCCGTCCTCGGCCAGCTTGTCGGGGCCCCAGACCTTGAACCACCAGTCCTTGCCATACTCCTCGTCCACCTTGCGCATGGCGCGGCGGAAATCGAGGGCTTCGAGGATGCTTTCTTCCACCAGAGCGGTGCCGCCGGGCGGCTCCATCATCGCTGCGGCCACATCGCAGCTGGCGATGATCGCGTACTGCGGGCTGGTCGAGGTGTGCATCAGGTAGGCCTCGTTGAACAGGTGCCTGTCCAACTTGCGGTTTTGCGAGTCCTGTACGAGCACATGGCTGGCCTGGCTGATGCCCGCCAGCAATTTGTGGGTTGACTGAGTGGCGAAGGTCAGCGCCTCCTTGGGGCGCGTGCGGTGCTTGCCCATGGCGTGGTACGAGCCGTAGAACGGATGGAAGGCCGCGTGCGGCAGCCAGGCCTCGTCGAAGTGCAGGGTGTCGACATAGCCGTCGAGCATGCCCTTGATGGTCTCGGTGTTGTACAAAACGCCGTCGTAGGTCGACTGTGTGAGTGTCATCACCCGCGGCTTCACCTTGTCGGCATCCACCCCCGCCAGCAGCGGGTTGGCACGGATCTTTGCCTTGATCGCCTCGGGCGTGAATTCGCTCTGCGGGATCGGGCCGATGATGCCGAAGTGGTTGCGCGTGGGCTTCATGAACACGGGAATGGCCCCGGTCATGATGATCGAATGCAAGATGGACTTGTGGCAGTTGCGGTCTACCACCACCACGTCGCCCGGCGCGACCGTGTGATGCCACACCATCTTGTTGGAGGTGGAGGTGCCATTGGTGACGAAGAAGCAATGGTCGGCATTGAAGATACGGGCCGCATTGCGCTCGCTGGCGGCCACCGGGCCGGTGTGGTCCAGCAGTTGGCCGAGTTCGTCCACCGCGTTACAGACGTCGGCGCGGAGCATGTTTTCACCGAAGAACTGGTGGAACATCTGGCCGATCGGGCTTTTGAGAAAGGCCACCCCGCCGGAGTGTCCCGGGCAGTGCCAGGAGTAGGAGCCGTCTTCTGCGTAATCGAGCAGGGCTTTGAAGAAAGGCGGCTGCACGCTCTCCAGGTAGCTCTTGGCCTCGCGGATGATGTGGCGGGCCACGAACTCCGGTGTGTCCTCGAACATATGAATGAAGCCGTGCAACTCGCGCAGCACGTCATTGGGCAGGTGGCGACTGGTCTTGGTTTCGCCATAGACGTACAGCGGCACATCGGCATTCTTGCGCCGCACCTCGTCGATGAAATTGCGCAGGTTCACCACCGCCGGGTCGAGGTCTGGGCCAGGAGTGAACTCCTCGTCGTCGATCGACAGAATGAACGCGCTGGCCCGGCTTTGCTGCTGCGCGAATTGCGACAGGTCACCATAGCTGGTCACGCCCAGCACCTCAAAGCCCTCGGCCTCGATCGCCTGCGCCAAGGCGCGAATGCCCAGGCCGGAGGTGTTTTCCGAGCGGTAGTCTTCGTCGATGATGACGATGGGAAAGCGGAATTTCATGGGCGCAGCCAACGGCGCCCGGGCGGACGCATTAATTGAATCAGGCCCGAAGTGTATGCAAAACCCGTGACAGTCTGACCGGGCAGGCCCAGATCGTTGCGCCAGCCGCCGTAGCCCTGATGAGACTCAAACGCTGGCCAAGCCTGGGGAGAGCGCATTGGGTACGAAGCGCTGGAGCATCAACCGGTTGCCTGTAGCCCCGCCTTCGGTGCCGGCAGAGTTGGAGACGCTTGTGGAGCCGGTGACGCCACCGGTGGTCCAGGCCACCAGCAGTGAGCCGTCGTCCAGCAGCAAGTACATCCCCTCTGGCAGGTCGAACGGAGTGCCGATCATTCGGCCGTATTTGTCCATGCGCTGGGCCTGGCGCGGCCCGGCATGGCCTGAGGCGCGCAGAGTGAGGAATTCCACATTCTTCAGCGCCACCCCGCCCGACGGCAGGCTGGCCAGCGGCGCGGGCGAGCCCACCGGATGGCCGCTGTACGCGAAGCGTTCGCGGGTGTAGACCGGCCGGCCCGTGGCCGCATCGGCGCGCCCGGCAAAGAGCAAGCTGCCGAAGATGCCCATCGAGAGATAGAAAGAGCCGGGCAGCAGGCCTGCAAAGTGGGGGGCAGGGAGGGGGTTCCAGAAATCCAGGGGCAAGATGGCCTGATGAAAAGGCGCTTGCGGCTCCTGGACATGGCTGATGACATACCCGCCGCTGGCAGGCGGCAGTTCGAGGCTGTAGGTCTCCTCCCGGTTGCTGGTGGCCACGGTCTGCGCCGGTGCCACCGGCCAGCCATTGGTGTGGTAGCGACGGGCCCGGACCGAGGTGGCCAGGCCTGGGAAGCCGCTGAACGTGCGCAGGTCGGCCCAGGTGACGACAAAGCTTCCATCCTCCCAGTGGCCAATGGCAGGTGGCCCCAAGGCGCG
Organism: Ramlibacter sp.; assembly: GCA_030831585.1. Lineage (GTDB taxonomy): Bacteria > Pseudomonadota > Gammaproteobacteria > Burkholderiales > Burkholderiaceae_C > Ramlibacter. The sequence goes on from JAURKV010000100.1 coordinate 11,021, forward strand.
CCCACCGCCCTCGAGGCGGTTGCTGAAAAGGAAGGCATCCACCAACTCCGGCGGGCTTACCGGCGTGCCGGTGGGCGTGAAGCGTTGCAGAAAGAGCCGACATTGCACCGACAGCGGATGGTTCCGAACCCGCTCGAGGGTGTCGCGCCAGGCCACCAGGGTGCTGCCGTCGGGCAAGACGGTGAGCGCTGCGCTGGCGTCGACGAGGCCCTCGACCAGAAGCCGCTGCGACATTGCACAGCCCCCTTGGCAGGACAAGCGCTGCAGCCGCAGCCTGCGAGGTCCCACGGCGCCTGGTAGCGGCGACTCGGTCCAGACCAGAGCAACTTCGCCATTGGCAAGACGGTTCAGGGACTTGAGGGCCAGAACTTGGCCTTCTGCGCTTGCCACCGCCCACTCGGTCAGGCCTTGCATGCCGGCACCGACCGTGCTCAAGGCCCGGGGCTGTGCCTCTGCCTGCGCCGGCCCGCCCTCGCCTCCTTCTGCGAGGTTTTCCTGGCCCTGAGTGCCGCCCCCGCAGCCTGGTAGGACAACACCAAGCGCGGCTAAAGCGGCAAGCCCGAAGGCATTGAACTGGCGCCTGGCCAGCCGCGGAGAGTCGGCCGATGGGGAATAGGCCAGTGGCGAATGGACATGTGGGGCATGGGGGTCGGCGGGAATCTGCATGAGGCGCTCCTGAAGTCGGAAGGCCCGACGATAGGAATTTGCCCACCACTGGCCTGTCGGACAGCGGCCCAAGCCGAGCCACGCCCCAATGAAGAAGGGCTGGCCAGGTCTCCCTGGGCCAGCCCTTGGGCTTGGATCGAAAAGTGGATCAGCCCTTCTTGACCCAGGAGTTGCACCAGGCCTTGGCTGAAACCTGCTTGCCGGCGAACAGCGGGCAGCCACCGGCAGGAGAGCCGGCCTTGCCTTGGTAAAGCGCGCAGTTGCCGCAGTTCTGGCCTGTGGCGAACTTGGGGAACTTGGCCTTGTCGACCTTGGTCGCGTCTTCCTTGTAGCCCAGTCCTGCGGCGGCCGGGTCCTTCTCGGAGGCCATGGGCTGGGCCTGTGCGGCGCCAGCGGCGGCGATGAGGCCGGTGGCAGCGATGGACTGCAGGATGAAGGTGCGGCGGTTAGACGCGTTAGATGAACCGTTCATGGTGTTTCCCTTGTAATGATGATTAAAAAATGAGAGTCCCGGCGTGATGTTACTCAAACGGATTCCCGACTCAGCCGGTTGACCTGAGTTGCTAAGTTCAGGGGGACCATTCAGTGCGTTCGCACGCCATGGATTCTTTTGAACTAATTTCCTGTGGGTTGCCTCGGGCCTTGGACACCTGTGGGGGCCGAGCCGCGAGTGGATAAACCGCGCAGTGCGCATACGCCAGACCCCGAGACAAAAATGTGGGTCCTGAAACCTAGCCCGGTGGGGCGAGGAGTGTGGATCAGAAGGGGGCGATACAAGTTCGAATTTGGATACCTTTTCTAAAACAACTAGTGGTTTCAACTATCAATAGCTCACTGATCGAGCCAGTAAACTGGTCCGTTTTTAGCATCGCCGAGACTCCGATTGACTTCCTATCAACCCGTTCGCGGCCTCAGTTAATACAAAGAAATCAATTGCGATGAAGTTGATCTTGATCTGCGGCCCCTGGAGCAGTGGGACCAGCGCCATCAGCGGCATGCTTCACGCGCTTGGGCTCGACGGCTTCGGATCTTGGCTCCGCTATGGGCTCGACATCAGCAGCGCCCGGATGTTGATGCCGGGGGTGCCCCTTGAGTGGTCGGCCCAGGTGGGCCTCAAGTGCTGGCGTGACCTGCGACTGGCAATTCCCGATATCTCGGTTGGCGCAACGTCGTTGTTAGCGGATGACCTATCAGGCAATTTGCCGCCGAGCACTCCCAGGTCGATCACGTGATCCATGACGAGCCAATGACCGACGAGTTGCGCGAACTGTCGACGGTCCGCGCAAACCAAACAGGCTAAAGTGAGCTCATCTAGTTCTTCACCCAATGAGCTCTCTGATGGCATCACCCTTTAATCAAACAAGGCGCATGCAATGGGTAGTCGCCAGCCTAATCCGGTCGTCACTGGTTTTTGGCGCCATCCTTCTGGCAAACACTGCGGGTGCCCAGAACCCGTGCGAAGGCGGTAGAGGCACATGTGACGCTCTCTTGATCAACAAGGGACGGCCATGGGATTACCAGGTGGGCGTCAACGCCACGCCCCGGGCCTTGAATGTTCGAGCGCCAGACCCGCAAGAGCAGTCCGTCGTTGATGCAGCCAAGCGGATATTCAACGCCTCAAGCATCAGAGCGTTTGCGCTCTTGCATGGCGACAAGGTCATTCATGCGAGTTGGAAGGACGGTGTCCCTCAGGACGCGCTGTTTTATGGCCTGAGCGTCGGCAAGACCGTCACAGCCATCGCTGCGGGGCAGGCTGTTTGTCGGAATCTGATCACGCTGGAATCAAAGGTCGGCAACATATTGCCCGAGTTTTCAGCGACCGATATGGGCGGCGCTTCTTTGAAGGACCTGCTGACCATGAGCTCGGGTACGTGGGTCGGCTTTCGAGACTCCAATGTCGCGACTCCCGAGCAATTTCGAGAAATATGGTCCGGTCAGATGACGATCAAAGATCTGATGCTCACGCCGAAGGTCCATACCGCCGAGAAGGATCCTTCGGGCCGGCCCCTTCAGCCGGGTACTGCATTTGCCTATCGAAATTCAGACCCGGAAATGGTCGCCCTGATGGTTTCGAAGGTCGTCGGCATGCACTTCTCGGATTGGGTGGAGCAATCCGTCCTCAAGCCAGCTTCGATTGCGGGCCCGGCCATCATGCGGACCGATCGACACCACTTTGCCTTTGCATCTGGTGCGCTGCAAATGACCCTGGGTTGTTGACGCCGACCGAAAACTGACCATGTAGACGAGTCGCTGCCGACTCAAAATTGACCAGGGTGTTCCACTTGCCTGCTGAAAATTTCAGCAGGAGAGACAAGAAGGTGATCACCATGGAAATGATGGGTAAGGTCAGGC
>JAURKV010000101.1 GCA_030831585.1 Ramlibacter sp.
ACCGCCAGGCGACCAGAGGCAGCGCCACCACCGAGGCGGACAACATGGCGCCACCACCCAGGTGGTCAAAGGCCCAACCAGCCCCTGTCACCCCCAGGGCCTGGCCGAAGAAAAACGCGAACGAGAACAACGAGACGGCTGTACCGCGAGACTCCGGCGCCATCTGCGTGGCCAGCGTTTGCAGAGTGCTGTGATAGAGGTAGGTGCCAAAGCCAACCAGCAGCGCCACGGGCGCAGCCGTCCAGGCCAGGGGCGATAGCCACCAGGCGGCCATGCCCAAGCCCATCAGCAGACCACCGAGCAGCACCATCCGGCGCTCGCCGAGGGCCAGTACAACGCGGCGGGCCATGAAGGCGTAGATCAACCCCCCCAGAGCGTAGAAGGCGATCAGCCCTGAAGCCGCCGACAGGCTCAGCCCGAACTCGCGGTGCAGCATCGTCGGCACGAAAGCCAGGGGACCCAGAAGAAACAGGCCTTCCAAAAAGGTGGCCGCCAGAACCAGACGATTCCAAGGAGCAGTCACCACAGCGAGGGTCTGCCTGCGAGCGCGGGTCAGAGCGCCTTCGGCCGTCGCAAGTGGCTCGGCGGCGGCGGCGCCCGTGTGGCGATTTGAAAGCGCTACGCGTTGCACCGAGCCCGATCGCGACAATCGCCACACCAGCAGCACGGCGATGAGGGTGTAACCCAGGGCGAGCGCAAGGAAAGCGCCACGCCATCCGGGCGCGGCGTCGCCGAAAAATCCACCTGCCAGTTGCCCCACAGCCATCCCGGACAGTGTCCCCACCAACAGACGGGCCAGCGTGGCCTGTCGCTCGGCATAGGGCACGTTGTCGCCGATCCAGGCCATGGCCATGGGAATGATCCCGGCCGCGGCAATGCCCCAGGCAATTCGAACCCCCAGCAGGAGCTCGAACCGGGGCATCAGGCTGGCCACGGCAGACATCAAAGCGCATCCCGACAGCGCCAGCGCCACCATGCGAGCCTTGCCGAAGCGGTCTCCCAAAGGCCCTGACACCAGTTGCATCAGGCTGTAGGCCACTGAAAACGCGAGCACGACTTGGCCTGCGGTGCCGACGGTGACGGAGAAGTCGCTCGCCAGCCGCGGAATCAGGCCGTCGCAGATGCGCAAGGCGACAGCGCTGAAGAAGGCAGCGCCGGCCAGCAAGAGCACCGTGCCGCGGTTTTCGTCGGCGAGTTGGGCTAGGGCCGGCTCTGTGTGATGCATGCGAGGACTTTAGCTTGTCAGCTAGTGGGCGACCTTCTGCCCTGTCGCGCAGGGATCATCCCCCGAGCCCTTCGACCCTTGACCGAGCACTGCCCTCATGTCCCAGTCACCTCGCCCGGATGTCCTGCCTGCCCCTTCATCCCCGGTCCCCCGCAATCCGCTGGCGGCAGCCTCAGCCACCGACTCCCCGACACCTGCGCACGAGGCACTGGGCCGCTTGGGGGAGTTCATCTCCAGCAGCCACAGTCCACGCTCCGAGCTGATACCCACCGCCCGCCTCCTTGCGGAACAAGCCTGGGGACCGCGCATTGCTCCCGGTCATTTCTGCGCCTTGCTGCTGGACATTTCCGACCGAATCGGCCGGGTGCCCTCCGCCACCTGGCTGTCCATCTGCCGAGGCCTGGCACTGGGCGCATCAGTCCCCGGACAAGGCGCCCTGCCCCTGCCCCTCAGCCAGGCTGCGCGCCGGCTACTGACCAGCCTCGACCTGTCGCCATCGCGCCGGTTGGCCATGGCCGAGGCGCTGATGCTCGGGCCCCTGTAAACCCCAGCGGGGCCCTCGCGCAAGGTCCTAGCGCAAGGTCCCAGCGCACTGGGCAATGGCGAGTGAAGTCTGGCCCGCCCGGGCCTGCACCTCGGCCCAGGCGGATCCGCAGGAGGACCGGCCGTCACAGTCGGAAATGCAAGCAACTGCAAGCGCAACATCTCGCACGCACCTGCGTGCTAAGGTGATCGGCCGCGCAACATATTCCGTCCAGTTACAGCGCGTGGCACTGTCAGGCCGGCCACATGCAAGCTCCACCCGTGCTCGAGAACGAACCCCAGCGGCTGCACCGCCTGCAGCAACTGGGCATGCTGGGTACGGGGGCTGAGGCAGTTCTTGACGCCTTCACTGAACTGGCCGCCTCCATCACCGGCTTGCCGATTGCCTTGATCACCCTGGTCGACCGGGACAGGCAGTGGTTCAAGTCGGCGGTGGGACTGCCGCAGGGCAGCCAGACACCGCGGGCGATCTCGTTCTGCGGCCATGCGATCGCCGACGAGGGTTTGTTCGAGGTCGAAGATGCGCGGCTCGACCCCCGCTTCGCCGACAACCCGCTGGTCACCGCCAGCCCCCATGTCACCCATTACGCCGGCGCGCCCTTGGTCATGCCGGGCGGCGAACGCATCGGGGCGCTGTGCGTGATCGGCGATCGGCCTGGTCGACTGGACGAGCGCGCACGCCAGCACCTGCTCAAAATGGCCCAGAACGTGGTGCGCGTGCTGCTGCTGCGCGAGAACGAGCGCAGCCTCGAACAACGCTTGAAGGTCGAACGCGCGCTACGGGAAAGTGAGGCGCGCTGGCACGCGATCACCGAGCTGCTGCCCCAAATCATCTGGTCGGCAAATGCCAATGGCGAGCAGGAGGAATTCAATCAGCGCTGGCTGGACTTCACCGGAGAGAGCGCCAGTGGCCGCCCAGGGGCTTGGATGGCTCGGGTCCATGGCGACGATCAGGAAAATCTGCGCAAGGTCTGGGCGCACCACCTAGCGAGTGGCAAGCCCTTCGAGCGGGAATTCCGGCTGTGGCACCACAGCGGCGGCTTCCACTGGATCCTGGCCCGCGCCCTACCGATGCGCGACGAGGGCGGCCGCATCGTTCGCTGGATCGCCACCCTCACCGACATCCAGTCGCAAAAGCAGGCCCAGCAGGACCTGATGGAGGCCAACCGGCAGAAGGACGAATTTCTAGCCATGCTGGCCCATGAACTGCGCAACCCGCTCGCGCCTGTCAGCACTGCCGCCCAGCTGCTGCAGCTCAGCGCAAACGACCCGCATCGGGTTCGCAAGACCAGCGAGCTGATCGCGCGGCAAGTGGGACACATGACCGAACTGGTGAATAACCTGATGGACGTCTCCCGGGTCACCCGGGGCCTGGTGCGGATCAGCCAGGACCGGGTGGATTTACGCCAAGTGCTGGGCGATGCACTCGAGCAGACCCGACCTCAGATCGAAGCCCGCCACCACCAACTGAAGCTGCCCGAGACGAACGCGCCGCTGACCGTCAGGGGCGACACAGTCCGCCTGGTCCAGGTGCTGGCGAATCTGCTGGGAAACGCCGCCAAGTACACCCCTGAAGGCGGGCAGCTGCAGGTCAAGATGGAGCCCTGCGGCGATCGGGTGTCCATCGAGGTCAGCGACAACGGCCTCGGCATTGACGCCAAGCTGCTCCCGCATGTCTTCGACCTCTTCACCCAGGCCGAGCGCATGCCAGACCGCGCCCAGGGCGGCCTGGGTGTCGGGCTGGCCCTGGCCCGCAGTCTGGTCGAAATGCACGGCGGCAGCATCGAGGCCCACAGCGACGGTCCCGGCACGGGCAGCACCTTCACCGTGTACCTGCCTCTCGCAGAGGAGGCTGGCAACGATGAGCCGTCGCTCGGTCGCGAGACACGTGTCGGGGAGTCGGGCCCGAAGGATGTATCGGCGCCCCCCGCACCGTCTGCGATCTCGGCCCCAGCGACTGCCCAGCCGCCCCTCTCCGGGCCAACGATCTCCGCGCAACCGAAGATCCCGAATCAGGCTGAGGGGACAGCGCGCGCTGGGCTGGCCGTGATGGTGGTTGACGACAACGCCGACGCAGCCGACCTGATGGGCATCTGGCTGGAGTCGCAGGGTCACGAAGTGCGGGTCTGCCTGGACCCGGTGGAAGCGCTGGCCGCCGCGCATGCCCGACCCGCCCAGGTCTATGTGCTCGACATTGGCCTGCCGGGCATGGACGGCAACACCCTGGCGCGGCGCTTGCGCGAGGACCCCCGCAACCGAGACGCCACGCTGATTGCGCTCACCGGCTACGGGCAGGCCCAAGACATCTTGCAATCGAAGGAAGCTGGCTTTGACCAGCACTTTGTGAAGCCGGCCGACCCCAGCCGGCTTGCGGCGGTGATTGACAGCCTGGCCCGGCCGGTCACGTCATAAAGCGCATCAGCACTGAGCCCACCACCGCACAGCCTGCCCGCCAGGGACCCACCTTCGTGGAAACCTCGCCCAAGCCCAGCGAGGCCCACACAGGCGAAAAGGCTCAGTCGAAGCGAAGGGTCTGGCGTTCCAAGCCTCGCTGGCAGTGCGCACATTGCCATCTCAGGCGCAGCGGCTGGCCGCAGCGTAGGTGGCGAATGGTCATCGGCGATTGGCCATTCCAGAGCCACCGATCCCCCCAGCGGATCATTTCCAGGGTGATCGGGAAGGTCGCTACCGCGGACCTGGTCAGCCTGTATTCGCTGCGCGAGCCGGCGTAGGCGCGCGGGCGCAGCAGTCCCAAGGCCTGCAGCTCCTGTAGCCGGCGGGTGAGCGGCCCGGCACCGATGCCGGTGGCTTCGCTGAAGTCGGTGAAGGTGCGAGCGCCTTGGAGGGCTGCAGCCATCACGCTGGAATTCCAGCGGTCACCATAAACGCGCATCAGTGTCGGCAGGTCATCGCGGCAGGTGCTGTGCGACTGGCGGAAGCGTCGCTCCGGATCTGCGCCCGCCTCAGCAACCAGGCAAGCGGACGCGTGCGCCCCAGCAGCATCGATCTCGCCTCGGGTGTCGAAAGCTGTCACCAGCTCACCGCAGCAAGCACAGACCGGTCGGGGGTCCGCGGCATGACCGCAGGTGGTGTGCATCGGCTCCCCGCGAGGCCGGTCATGCGGCATGGGTGGCTTCACGAGGCCTGTGCCCCAGCGGGATTCCCACTGCCACATGGCGAGCAGCACGCTCCAGAAATCCAGGCCGCAATCGGTCAGCAGGTAGAAGGCATGCCGACCTGGGGACTCGTCCCTGCGCAGCAGACCTGCCGCGCACAGCCGCTCAAGCCTGTTTGCCAGGACTGCCCGGGAAATGCCGGTCTCCTCGATGAAGCCGCTGAACCGGCGCTGACCTCGGAAGAGCGACCGCAGCAGCCGCAGGATCCAGGCATCCCCCAACAGGTCCAGCGCGCGTGCGGCGCCACTGGCCTGGAGTTGGCGACGAGAGCTTACCAAAGAAGCTGCGCTGCCGCCCTCCCGATCGGGTGCAGCTTGGGCCGCTTGGGCTGCTTCCGGCAAGCCAGAGACGCTAGGGAGAGGGCTCTTTATCACAACTTATTTGATCTGTTTATTGGAGTTTACCGAATAGGGTGGGGGCATATCGTGGCTAAAATTTGGTCTGTCTAAGATAGTCAAGCGCGCCCGACTCAGGGCCCGCGCCAAGCCCTTGGAGGAAACGCACGCATGACACAAGCCCTGATCGCGGCCGCCTTTCGTACGCCGCGCGGCGCGGCCAAGGCCGCCGGCAGCCTGCACGGGCTGACCCCGGCCGGACTGCTGGCCAGCCATTTGCGCGCGGTCCGTGCGCAGATGGGGCAGGCCTGCGACGCGGTGGAAGACGCGCTGATTGGCTGCGTGACCCAGACGGGCGAACAGGGCGGCAATGTCGGCAAAGTCGCCACCCTGCTGGCCGGATGGAGCCCGCACATGTCGGCGATGACCATCAACCGCTACTGCGCCTCCGGCCTGAGCGCCGTCAATCTGGCCGCGCTCGAGGCCCTGCAGGGTGACAACCTGATTCTGGCCGGCGGCGTCGAGATGATGTCGCGCGTTCCGATGTTCGGCGACACAGCCCCGCACTACACCGACAAAACCCTGATCGAGGCCATCGGCTTCATGCCACCGCCGTGGACTTCCGACCTGGTCGCTACCCGCCACGGCATCAGCCGCGCCCAATGCGACGAATACGCCGCGCTGTCACAGGCCCGAGCTGCGCAGGCCCGACGGGAGACGCCCATGCCTTCCTTGCTGCCTGTGGTTGATGACGCCGGTCAGGTGCTTCTGGCGCAAGACGAAAACATCCGCGAGAGCAGCACCGCTGAAAAACTGGCCACACTCAAGGCAGTCTACGAGGGCGGTGCGCCCGAACTGGACGCGTGGGCCCTGGCGCGCGAGCCACAAATTGGCGCGATCGCCCATGTCCACACTGCCGGCAACGCGCCTTGCATGGCCGACGGGGCAGCAGCCGTGATCGTTGGTAGCGCCGGGGCGCTGCAACGGCATGGACTGCGGCCTCGGGCCCGCATCCTAGCCAGCGCTGAAGCCTGCGTGCCGCTGGTACAAACCGGCGCAGTGGACGCGACACAAAAGGCCTTGGCCCGAGCCGGTCTGGGCATCGCGGACATCGACCTGTGGGAGGTACGCGACTCCTTCGCCGCCATCACCCTGCACTACATCCACACCCTGGGCCTAGACCTGGCCCGCTTCAACGTCAACGGCAGCTCGATCGCACTGGGCCACCCCATGGGGGCCACCGGCGCCATGCTAGTCAGCTGCCTGCTGGACGAAATGGAGCGGCGTGACCTTCGGCGCGGGGTCGTGGCCATTGCCGGCGCCGCCGGCGTGGCGACCGCCACTGTCATCGAACGCTGCTGACCCTACGAACTTAAAGAGGCACATATGCTCGAAATCCACGACCGAAAAACGCTCACCTGCCTGGGCAGCGATAACCCCTACCTCAATGGCGCCTGGGAGCCCTGCGACACCGAGTGGACCGCCAGCACCCCCACGCTCAAGGTGGTGCAAGGCGAGATACCGAAAGACCTGCACGGCGTGTATATGCGCAATGGTCACAACCAGGTGCATGCTCCAATTGGCAAGTATCACCCCTTCGACGGCGACGGCATGGTGCATGCCGCGCATTTCGAAAACGGTCAGATGACCTACCGGAACCGCTGGGTTCGTACCACTGGCTTTCTGGCCGAGGCTGCCGCCGGCCAGTCGCTGTGGCCCGGCATCATCGAACCCCGAAAAGCGGTACGCCGAGGCTGGGGATCGATCGGGGCCATGAAGGACAACGCGGGTACTGACATCATCGTCCACGCGGGCAAGGCCCTTGCCGCCATGAGCCAGTGCAGCGAGCCCTACCGCCTAGACCCGGTTACCTTGGAAACTCTGGGCCCGGATGCTGCCTGGTCGCGCGTACTGGGCGAACGTGGCATCTGCTCGCACTTTCAGATCGACGAGCATACCGGCGAGATGATGTTCTTCAACTACGGGGAGAAGGCGCCGTACTTTAACTACGGGGTCGTCAACGCCCGTAACGAGCTGGTGCACTACACCCCGATCGAGCTGCCCGGTGCTCGCTGGCCGCATGACATGGGCATGACGCAAAACTATTGCATCTTGCACGACCTGCCAATGTTCTTCGATCAGGCGGCTCTGGCCAAAGGACAGCACCGCCTCAAGTTCCACCGGGACATACCGGCGCGCTTCGGAATCATTCCCCGGATGGGGCACAACAGGGACGTGCGCTGGTTCGAGGGCCAGCCGTGCTACATCTTGCATCTGTCGAACAGCTACGAGCAGGGCGACGAAGTGGTCATGGAAGGCTGTATCCAGACCAACCCAGTGCCAGACATCAGCGGGCTGCCTAAAGAGGGCTATGACCGAATGAACGCACTGCTGGACATGCACAGGCAGGAAACCCGCATGCACCGCTGGCGCTTCAACCTCAAGACCGGGCAGACTCGAGAGGAGGACCTAGACGATGAGGTGACCGAGTTCCCCATGATCAACGGTCGACATAAGGGCCGCGCCAATCGCTTCGTTTACACCGCCCACATGGTGCCTGGATACTGGCTGCTCGATGGCCTGAAGAAATACGACCTGCAAACCGGCAAGACCCAGAGCTGGCACTGCCCCCCAGGTTGCTACGTGAGCGAGTCGCCCTTCGCCCCGCGCGTCGGCGCCCAGGACGAGGACGACGGCTATGTGCTCACCTTCATGACCGACGCCGGAAACCGGCGCGCCGAGTGCGTGATCTTTGACGCAAAGGCCATTGACCGAGGTCCCCTGTGCCGTGTTGAGCTTCCTGGCTTCATCCCCCTGGGCGCACACGCCTACTGGATGCCCATGTCCGACCTGAAGGGCCACACTGCATGAGCCAGCCGAGCTGCCCGGACTTCAGCATTACCCACGCGCAGGGGCATGCCAGTGGTGTGACGGTATTCATGTTGCACGGCGCCTTTGGCGCCAAAGAATACTGGCGCGCGCAAATCCAGGCCCTGGCCCACGCAGGCCACCGGGTGGTGGCCTGGGATGCGCCGGGCTACGGTCTGTCGGCCCTGCCAGCGGATTTCAGCATCGACTATTGCGCCCAGGCACTTGCCGAGCTACTTCGCCGAGAGGGCGGTACCTGTAACGTGGTCATGGGGCACAGCATGGGGGGGATGATCGCCCAGAAGGCTTGGGCCTATGCACCTCAGAGGATCCATGGCTACGTGCTCTCGGCCACCAGCGCCGCTTTCGGAAAGTCCGATGGAGACTGGCAGAAGGAATTCGTGCGCCAGCGGGTCGCGCCATTGGACGCCGGTCGCACCCTGCCCGAGCACGCGCCGGGCATGCTGCGAACCATGATGGCAGCCGGCGCCGAAGGCCCGGCGGTGGACCTGCTGATTGCGACGGTCAGCCTGATGCGCGAGGAGACCTTTCGCGCTGCGGTTGCCGCCATCGCCACCTACGAGGGCCGCGCCCTGCTGCCGACCATGCAGGTGCCGGTGCTGTGCGTGGCCGGCGAGCTTGACCGCACTGCGCCAGCCGAGGTCATGGCCAAGATGGCTGCCAAGTTGCCGCAGGCGCAATTCGTTGCCCTTCCGGGGGTAGGCCACTTCGGCTGGGCCGAGCAGCCCGACACCTTCAACAAGCTTCTTCTGCAATTCCTGTCCCACCACTTCCCTTCAAGGAGCGCCGCATGAAAGCAGTTCAATCCAAGCCCTGGGCCAGCGCGCTGGCCGCCCTCGTCTCGGTTTTCATGGCAGGGAGCGCGCTGGCGCAGACCTTCCCCGACAAGCCGATCACGCTCATCATCCCCTTCCCTCCGGGCATTGTGGATGGCAACGCCCGCCTGCTCGCCGCCAAAGCCAGCACCCTTCTGGGCCAGCCCATCGTGGTCAAAAACATGGCTGGCGCCGGCCAGCGCATTGGCACAGACGCCCTGGCCAAAGCGCCCAAGGACGGCTACACCATTGGCGTGGTGACCAACGCCGGCGTGGTGGCAGGGCCCGCCCTTGGCACTGGCCTTCCCTACGATCCGCTCAAGGACTTGACCTACCTGTCCATGGGCTTTGAGTCGCACTATCTCGTCAATACTCATCCGGGCTCAGGAATCACCAACCTCAAGCAGCTCATGGACCGCGCCCGGGCCAACCCGGACAAGCTGAGGTTTGGCTCCACCGGCATCGGCACGGGTTTTCATGTGGCCACTGAGCAATTCCTGCGCGCGGCCAAGATCCAGCTGCAACACATTCCCTACAAGGGCGAGAGCCCGCTCCTGGTCGACCTGACCGGCGGCCAGGTGGAACTGGCCTTCTCCTCAGTCTCGAGCCGCCAGATGGCCGAGGCAGGCAAGCTGGTCATGCTGGCCTACACCGGAGAAACCCGCTCGCCCCTCATGCCCAACGTGCCCACCGCCAAGGAGCAAGGCGTTCCCCATGTGAGCTCGGGCTGGCTGGGCTTTGCCGCCCCCGCGGGCATCCCTGCGGCAGTGCGTGACAAGTTGATGAACGCATTCGCAGCCGCCGCCCGTGACCCCGAGATCGGAGCCAACTTCGTCAAGGCTGGCATGGAGGCCCGCTCGCTCACCGGGGAGGCCTTCGCCAGCCGCGTGAAGCGGGAGGTCGACGAGCTCAAGGAGTTGAACAAGGAACTCAAGATCGTTCTGGAATGAGAGACGTGTCCCCTGCCTCCTCCGCCCCCTCCCCCGCCTCCCAACTGCGAGAGCAAGTAACGCAGGGCCTGAGCCTGCCTCTGGTCCTGGCGCCCATGTTCCTGGTCACCTCGGTCGACCTCGTGCTTTCGGCCATGGCGTCGGGGGCGGTGGCGGCCATGCCCACGCTCAATGCGCGCAGCCCCGAAATCTGGGACGAATGGGCCGCAACGATTGCGGCCAAGCACGCCGAGTTGGGCGGTGCAGTTCCCTGGGCCGCCAACTTGGTGGTCCACGGCAGCAACCCGCGGCTGGCCGCCGACCTGGCGGTCTGCGTCAAGCACAAAGTGCCCTGGGTGATCACGGCCCTGGGCAACCCGCGCGCGGTGGTGGAGACGGTTCACGGCTATGGCGGCCTCGTGTTTGCCGACGTCAACACCCCTGTCCTCGCCCGCAAAGCAGCCTCTTACGGCGTGGACGGTCTGGTCCTGATCTGCTCTGGCGCCGGCGGACACACGGGACCGATGACGCCCGCCGCCTTCGTCGCCGCCGTGCGTGAGTTTTTTGACGGCCCGATCATCGTCGGCGGCGGCCTGGTCGACGGGAACGGCATCCGCGCCGTCCAGGCCATGGGGGCGGACCTCGCCTACATGGGCACCCGCTTCATCGCGACGCAGGAGAGCGCCGCGGTGGACGCCTACAAGCGCATGGTCGTCGACAGCGACTTCGCCGACATCATCTGCACCAACGCCTTCACCGGTGCCTGGGCCAACAAACTTCGCCCCAGCCTGGTGGCCGCTGGGTTGGACCCGGACAAGCTGGTGGCCAAGGATCGCTTTGACCTGAACCGTCCCGAGGAGGAAGTGAAGGCTTGGAAAGACCTGTGGTCGGCCGGGCACGGGGTCGGTAGTGTCCGGGCGATCGAAACGGTCGCCGCGGTGGTCGGCACACTGCGGCAGGAATACACGCAATGCCTGGCACGGCTAGACCAGGACCCCTGGATGGCACGCTGGCGCGCCAGCGAAGGGCACAGGCACACCGCGCAGGCGCTGCGCCCATGAATCCGATCGCCGAAGAGCGCCGCCGCCGCTACCGCGAGCAGGGCTGGTGGGGCGACACCCGGCTGCAAGACCTGTTCGACCATTGGGTGGCCACCCGACCCCAGGCCTGTAGCGTGGTCGACCCGCCAGATCGCACCCGCTTCACCGATGGGGCACCGCGACGACTGAACTGGCAAGAAGTCGATGCGGCGGTCAAGGCCCTGTGCGGCGTGTTGCTGCAGTCCGGCCTGAGACGGGGCGACGTGGTGCTGCTGCAACTGCCCTCGGTTCACGAGTTCCTCGTGGCCTATATCGCCTGCTTCAGGCTGGGCCTGGTGGCCTCGCCTGTTCCGGTAGCCTATCGGGCCCACGAGCTGGCGCATATCGTTCCGCACGCCCGCGTGCGTGCGCTGATAGGCATGAATCGCGTGGGTGAGTTCAATCACGGCGAACTGCTGATGCAGATGGCGCAGCACTCCCATGTTCACGCAGTGATGCTCTGGGGCGAGTCCCTGCCGACCGGCGCACTGGATCTCGGCGCAGCAATGCGTGGTCAGGCGCAGGACCCGACCCTGGCAGCTCGGCTGCAGGAGGCCGAGCGGACGAACCCCGTGAGCGCGGACGACGTCTGCCTCCTGCTTTGGACCTCGGGCACAGAAGCCCTGCCCAAGCCGGTGCCCCGGACCCACAACAATTGCCTGCCCGCGCGCAAACTGATGACGGAGCCTGCGGGTCTCCAAACGGGGGAATGCCTGCTCTCGCCGCGTCTGCTCAATACGATGGGCGGCTTCGCAGGCACGGTCATGACCTGGCTGGACTGCGCGGCCCAGGTCGTGCTGCACCAGCCCCTGAACCTGCCCATTTTTCTGCAGCAGATCGCCGACGAGCGACCGGTCTTCACCAGCGGACCACCTGCCCTGTTGCAGCAGCTGATGGTGGATCCCCAAGCCATGCAGTTGCTGGCGAACAGCCCGCTGCGCTGCATCTCCAGCGGCTCAGCCGCCCTGCCTGAGGAGGTGATGCTGCGATTCAAACGCGACTGCGGAATCGACATCTTCAACTTTTACGGCTCCAGCGAGGGCGGCTCCCTGTCCGCCACACCGCGCGACATGGATGATCTGGGCGCGCGGACACGCTACTTTGCCCGATTTGGCGCACCGAGCTGCGAGTCCACCCTCCGCTCCGCCCGCTATGTGCAGACACGACTGATCGACCCGGAGACCCAGGCCACGATTGAGCAACCCGGCGTGGTCGGCGAGCTGTGCTTCGACGGCCCGATGGTGTTTGGTGGCTACCTGGGCATGCCAGAAGCCAGCGAGGCGGCCTTCACACGCCATGGCGAGTACCGATCCGGCGACCTGTTCGAGATCGCTGGCGAACGTGGCCAGTGGCTGCGGTTCGTCGGACGGCGCAAGGAAATCATCGTCCGGGGCGGGATGAATATCTCCGCCCTGGAGGTAGAGGGGCTGCTGACCCAGGTGCCGGGCATCCAGGAGGCGGCGGCAGTGGGCTTGCCCGACGAGCGCCTGGGCGAGACGGTGTGCGCGGTCGTGGTGCTCGCGCCGGGTACGACCCTCGATCTGCCGGCCCTGACACACCACCTCCAGGAGACGCTGTCGGTGGCCATCTATAAATGTCCCGAGGCCTTGCTGCGGGTGGAAAGCCTGCCGCGTAACCCTGCCGGCAAAGTGCTCAAGTCGGCGCTGCGCAAGCAGGTGCAAGAGGCTGCTTCGCGCAGCGATGGCTCATTGGAACGGCGCGGACCCAGAAGGTCATGAGCCAGAGTTACGCGGCGAAGGGCCCACTGGCGGGGCCACAAGGGAAATAGGAAATCGGGCCGCGATGCGGGGCTGGTGATCTTGGAGCTGCTGGCCTGCCCGGAGGGAATCGAACCCCCGACCCACAGCTTAGAAGGCTGTTGCTCTATCCAACTGAGCTACGGGCAGCCGAAGGCCGACATAGAAAAAATGGTCGGAGCGATAGGATTCGAACCTACGACCCTCTGGTCCCAAACCAGATGCGCTACCAGACTGCGCTACGCTCCGCCGGCGCTGATTCTACGGCCTGGGCCTGTGCTGCGGGGATTTTGCTGCGATCAGGCTCCTCGCTCGTGCCCCGACGCAAAGGTTGCGCCCCCCGTCCTGTGGACTGAACGGCGCAAAGCCGTGGGCGCTGATTCCAGCCAATGGAATTTCCCGATGACAGCCCTGCGTCCCGCTGAGGACAATCGTTGGGCGTTCGCCCCAATAACCAGGAGACAGCAATGCCCCACCTGCCCACCCGCCGAGACTGCCTGAGCCTGCTGGCGCTGCCCGCGCTGGGCGCCGCCGTGCTGCCGGCCCGCGCGCAGTCGCAAGCCCCGGCGCCAGCCTATACCCAGCCCCTACGTATCGTCCTGCCCTTCGCTCCCGGAGGCCCGACCGACATGATGGCACGGGCCATCTCCAAGAGCATGAGCCAGACGCTCGGCCAGCCGGTAGTGGTGGACAACAAGCCCGGGGGCGGCGGGCTGGTCGCCTTCGCGGAGGTGCAGCGCGCGCCGGCCGACGGTTACACCCTGGCTTTCCCTTCCATTTTGGCGGTGACCAACCCGGCGCTGATGCCCAAGTACCCCTACGAGACCCTGCGTGACTTCACACCAGTGACGGTGGTGGGCTTCATCCCACACGTGCTGGCTGTGCGCACTGAGCATCCAGCCAAGAGTTTGGCCGACTTGGTGGCCACCGCCCGCGCCAAGCCCGATTCGGTCACCTATGCGTCCTCGGGCAACGGTACCTCGGCGCACCTGGCAGCCGCGCTGCTCGCTTCCGAGGCCAAAGTCTCGATGCTGCACGTGCCCTATAAGGGCGCAGGCCCCGCCCTGACAGACCTGCTCTCAGGTCAAGTGGAGTGCATGTTCCTAGACACCAACTCTGCCATTCCCCAGATCCGCGCCGGCAAACTGCGCGCATTGGCGGCCGCGCCGCGACGACGCATCGCCCTCCTGCCCGACGTACCCACGGTTGCCGAACAGGGCTATCCCAATTTCGACGTGCATGGCTGGTACGGGCTGTTAGCCCGCGCCGGTACGCCCGAGCCGATGGTCAACTTGTTGCACAACGCGGTTCGCATCGCCCTGGCCACACCCGAAGTGCGCGAGCAATTCCGCGGCGCGGCAGTCGACGCGGGCGGCATGCCGCCTGCTGAATACCGAGAAATCATCCGCAACGATCTGGTCAAATGGAAAACGCTGGTCGATCGACTGCAAATCAAACTAGACTGAAGGACAACTCCTCATGCGCATCGTCATCCCCGACGACTACCAAGATATCGTTCGCCGCCTCGACTGCTGGCAGGTCCTTCAAGGGCAGGAGGTCACGGTTCACCATGACACCGTCAAGGGCGTAGAGGCCCTCGCCGAGCGCTTCGCGCAGGCCGAGGCCATCGTCCTGACCCGCGAGCGCACCGTGATCACCAGCGCGCTGCTGGATCGCCTGCCGCGCCTTCGCATCATCAGCCAGACGGGTGCGGTTGCGGCCCATCTAGATGTGGCGGCCTGCACCGAGCGCGGCATCGCGGTAGCCGCCGGCGAAGGCGCCGGCACTGCCACCGCCGAACTCGCCTGGGGCCTGATCCTCGCCAGCGCCCGGCGTCTGGTCGACGAGGCCAACCGACTCAAGGGCGGGCAGTGGCAGGGCCATGTCGGCTACAAATTGCAGGGCCGCCGTCTGGGCGTATGGAGCTACGGCCGCATCGGCAAGCGGGTGGCAGATTACGGTCGGGCCTTTGGTATGCAAGTCTGGGTCTGGGGCGGCCCCGACTCCACCGCCAGGGCACGCGCCGACGGCTTTGAGGTGGCGCCCTCGCGCGAGGCCTTCTTCGAAGAGACCGACGTCCTGAGTCTGCAAATTCGCCTCAGCCCCACCAGCCGCGGTATCGTGCGCCGGGAGGACCTGGCGCGAATGAAGCCGACAGCGTTGATCGTCAACACCAGCCGTGCAGAGCTGATCGAGCCCGGGGCCTTGGTCGATGCCCTGAAGGCCGGGCGGCCCGGTTTCGCCGCGGTTGACACCTTCGAGGACGAGCCGATTCTGGGCGCGAGCCATCCACTGCTCGCTTTGCCCAATGCCTTGTGCACCCCGCACCTGGGATTTGTCGAGCAAGACAACTACGAAAACTACTACGGCACGGCCTTTCGCAACATCGTCGCCTTTGCGGCAGGCACTCCGCAGGGTCTGGTCAATCCGGAGGCGCT
>JAURKV010000102.1 GCA_030831585.1 Ramlibacter sp.
ACCGGAATGATGACCGTGGGCAGGCACCCCCGCGCCGCTGCCACGGCCAGCCGCTGTGCCAGCGCAGTGACGCTCATGTTGTAGGTCACGGGGTCAATGTCGACGAAGTCGACCGTAGCGCCACAGTAAAGTGCGCAATTGGCTGAAGCAACGAAGGTGATTGGGGTCGTCCACACAACGTCGCCAGCGCCCACACCTAGCGCCAGACACGCCAGGTGCAGGGCGCTCGTGGCGCTGTTGACAGCCACGACGTGGGCAGCGCCAAACCGAGCGCTCAGCGCCGCCTCGAAGGCAGGAACCGCAGGGCCCTGGGTCAGCCAGTCACTGCGCAGTACACCCGCGACTGCGGCAATGTCCTCTTCATCGATACTCTGACGCCCATAGGGGATGATGCGGCGGGTCATGATCAGGCAGGCTCGAATTCGGGATCGATATGGGCGCGAATCAGGTGACGGATTCCTTCGACTGACAGGAAATCATGGTTGCTACCCGAGTCGTAGCTGAAGCCTGGCGCCACCGGATCGGATTTGCGCAGTTCCCGATAGCGATGCACGTTCATCGCACTCCTTCCTGATGGAAGGATCGCAAAGTAGGGTCCTAAATCCAAGGTTGTCGCGCTGTCGGCGGAGGTGATCATTTCCTCATGAATTTTTTCGCCCGGCCGGCTGCCGACGATATTGACGCTGCAATTCGGACCGATGGCCTTGGCCACATCCCCCACCCGGTAAGACGGGATCTTGGGGACCAAGATCTCGCTGCCCAGTCCGTTCTGGAGTGTCCACATCACCATCTCGACGCCGTCGGCCAGTGAGATGTTGAAGCGGGTCATGTCCGGGTCGGTCAGCGTGAGGCTGCCCTGGCGCGCCTGCTGGAGGAACAACGGGATCACGGATCCCCGAGAGCCCATGACGTTGCCGTAACGCACGACCGAGAATCGCAAATCGCGTGCACCGCGGAAATTGTTTGCCGCGATGAACAACTTGTCGCTGCACAGCTTGGTCGCGCCGTACAGGTTGATCGGTGCCGCTGCCTTGTCGGTGGACAGGGCGACGACACGCTTGACCTGGGTGTCCATGCAGGCCTCGATCAGGTTCTGCGCACCCAGGATATTGGTCTGAATGAACTCGAAGGGGTTGTATTCCGCTGCCGGTACCTGTTTGAGCGCGGCGGCATGGACCACGGTATCGATGCCCTCCAGGGCGCGGCTCAGACGCTTCTGGTCACGTACATCGCCGATGAAAAAGCGCAAGGCCGGGTACTTGCTCTCCGGAAACTCCTGCGCCATCTCGTACTGCTTGAGTTCGTCGCGGCTAAAGACAACCAGGCGTTTGACCTTGGGGCAGTGATCTAGCACTGCGCGCACAAAGGCACGACCGAATGAACCAGTGCCACCCGTAATCAGGATGGATTGGTCACAAATATCTTGGTGGGGGCTGACGCGCATGTCCATTTTTTGACACCTCTGATGCTTTGTCGATTCATTCAGCACTTTGCATGCCAGCCAGCCCAGGTTTGGGGGCGGCTGGCGCTCGGCCTATACGTGTATGGCTGGTAGTCATAGCGGTAATGCGCCATATCCGCGTCGCCGCCAACTAGCACGAAGCCATTGGCGGTGAAGCACCGGATGCTGGCGATATTCGACGGCTTGATCCGGGCGCTCAGGTTGACCCCTTGTTCTTGCCGGAAGCGGGTCATCGCTGCGCCGAGTAAGGCGGCCGAGAGTCGCCTGCCCCGGCAGGCCGGGTTCAGGTTGATTGAAACTTCTGCGCGCCCGTTGCCAGACTCCATGTCAAAGCGGCAGACACCAACCCGCTCCACGCCGTCGAGCAGCCCGATGTACAGGTGGCGGTCTAGGCTGGCGAGTAAGCCCTGGTACCAGGCCTCATGCGCCTCGCGATCGACCCTCTCGGAGTTGACCGACATTTTTCGTGTCAACTCGTCATTGCGCCACACCCAGAGATGCGGCGAGTCCTCCGCAGTTGCACGTAGGATCTGTATGGGGGCGCCTTGGGCGGCGCCCGGGCTGAGTTGTACGTTCATCCTTCAAGTCCTTCGACCATGCCGACAGCCAGTGGCTCACCTCGCACCAGATCGCGACTGGCGGGCCTACCCAGAACGTCCCAAAGGCGAGCGGGGTGCAGCCCCAGCCCTGGCCGGATCGAGCGCACATGGGCCTCGGTGAGGGCTTCGCCGCGGGCGGTGTCGCGAACCACATAAAGTGAACGTCGAAACTGCAGGGATCCCTGCTCACTCTCGAGCGTGCGGAAATGCGCCTGACCCAGCGCCTGATGGGCGTGCCTGCAGTCTTGGACCAGTTGTCTGAACTCGTCCGGCTCCATGCTGAAGCCGGCATCTGGACCGCCATCGGCACGAGCCAGCGTGAAATGTTTTTCGATCACGCAGGCGCCCAGGGCGATCGCCGCCACGCTGGCAGCGGTGCCGAAGGTGTGGTCTGACAAACCAGTCGGGCAGCCAAATTCACTGGCCAGCGCGGGTACCGTGCGCACATTGGCATCTGCCACCTGAGCGGGGTAGCTCGAGACGCAATGGAGCAGCACCAGTTCCTTGCAGCCGTGGTTTCGCGCTGTTTCCACGGCCGCCCTGATTTCGCCATGCGTGGCCATTCCGGTGGACATGATGATGGGCTTGCGCTTCGAAGCCACATAGGCCACGAGGGGCAGGTCGATCAGCTCGAACGACGCAATCTTGTATGCCGGCGTGTCCAGGGCCTCGAGCAGGTCGACTGCGGTCGGGTCGAAAGGCGAGGAAAAGAGCGTGACCCCGAGCTCCCGGGCCCGCTCGAAGAGCGGCGCATGCCACTCGAAGGGTGTGTACGCCTGCGCGTAAAGCTGGTAGAGGCTCTGGCCGTCCCACAGCCCTCCTCGCACCTGAAACTCGGGGCGGTCGCTGTCCAGGGTGATGGTGTCGGGCGTATAGGTCTGAAGTTTGATCGCGTCGCAGCCAGTCGCTGCAGCGGCGTCGATCATCTGCAGCGCCCGGTCCAGGCTGCCATTGTGATTGCCGGAAAGCTCGCAGATGACGTAAGGTGGATGCTCCGGACCGATGCTGCGGCCGCTGATCTGGATTTCTTGCGGGTTCATCTCAGTGTTCCTTCTGGTTCGGTCGTTAGGCTGGCGGTAGCGGGCACCGGAACCGGTGTCGCGGGTCGATCCAAACCCATCGCAGCAAGCGTCCGCGCGGCGCCCTGTCCATCCACAGCATCGACGGCTCGCTGGCGAAGGCGCTCCAGGCCAGTCGGATCGGCCAGAAGTTTTTTGGCGATCTCGCCCAACTCGCTGGGCACACCCTGGCGTGCGTCAAGTGACGGGAAGGGGCAGGCCTGCAGGGCGGCCACTTGGTTGTCAGCGACCACGAGTGCGATGGCCGCCTGGCGCAAGGCGCATAGCTCCCAGACGCTGCCGCCCGCTGCAGTGACCACCAGATCACAAGCGGCGAGCCGCTCGGCGAGGTCGGGCGGATCTGAAAGCACAGTACTTTGGGTCTGCCGCATTGCGGCCTCGCGAACTTGCGAGATGTCTGCCGAGGCCGGTCCCATAAAGACTTGCAGGTCGGCGTCGGGCAGCGCGGCCCTGAGCGAAGTCAGGACCTGAAGCGACAGGCCGGTGGCGTCACTGCCGCCGAGTATCAAACCGATCTGCCTGGGGCTGCCACGGGTCAGACCTGGCATGCGTGCAGCCTTGCGCAGCTCCAGTCGGATCTGTGCGTAAGCGGGGCCCGCTAGCAAGCTGCATCGAGCAGACATCCGGTCCGCGTAGGGCAGTTGGGTTGCTTGGGGTGAGGCATTGAGGACCAGATCGCAAGGAAAGTGCGGCAAGGCGCACAGGTCGTCGAAATACAGCACCCGGTTCCGGCGGCGTAGCGTATCGAGCAGGTCGGTGGTGGTGGCGTAGCTGTCCACTACCCACCAGGCGTCGGCTGCAAGGGTTTGCGCCAGGCACGCCTGCGCCCATTGGTCTCCTGCCTCGACCCACTGCGCGCCGATGCCCGCCAGACGGGCGCGCATCGCCGCGCTCGCTTGCGGCAGGATGAAGCGGCTTTCAATATCGCGGGCCCGGGCCTCTTGTGCCAGGGCGAAGCAACGCATGAAGTGACCCAGGCCTCTGGCGTGGGAGGCCTCGGTCGCAAAACTCAGCAGCCGGCTTGGCGCTTCGCGAGGCGGCGTGACAGTGATCGTTGACGAATCCATGGCGGGGCAGTGAGGTGTGGCCAGTGCCCGGAACTGTCCAGTTCCCGACACCGCGGCCAACGAATGTCGGTCCTCTTGCATCTTGCGTGCCACAGGCGTCTCCCACTCTTTCTGCAGGTGTTGCAGCAAGGTCAGATACCCGCCGGGACCGCTCACGCCCCTGCAATTCAAGCTGGCACGCCGATTGCATGAACGAGGCTGTGCCACCCGGTGGCAATGGTTTGCCGCCCTACGGCAATGGATTCAACCGAACGTGGAGAATTTCGATGTCCCAACCCGTCACCCTCATGGAAGCCAGTCGTTACGAGCAGGTTTGTTCGGCCGACCAGGTGGCTGACCTCACGCCCGCCGAGGTCCGGGAGGCCATGGCCTTCTGGGTTGGCCGCGAACGCCTTGACATCGCCCAGGTTCTGGTTGATGCCGGCATGCTGCAGTTCCCCCAGAGCCCGGACATTCTGGCCGTCGGCGCGCTGCTAGCAGAGATTCAGCAGGACTGGGACCGTGCCCAGAACTGCTTGCAAGCCCTGATGGATTTGCAGGGGGACGCAGCCACTGCTGAAAGCCACTTGCACCTGGTTCGGGTGATGCGCTGCCGGGCCGCCTATTTTTCAGCTTGGCGGCATTCGCTTGCCTCCCTGCAGGCACACCCTGACCACGAGGGCTTGCAGCAGGAATTCGACGAACTTTCCGAGTTGTTGGCCGATGCCCCGCAGGCAGACCAACTGCAGGCAAGCACACATTAAACAAGTGATCGGCGGCAAGGACTTGCCGCCTAGAACGTTCTGGAGAGACCATGACCGTCATCAATACCAACCTCAATTCGCTCATCACTCAGGCTGCACTGGCCAAGAACAACCGGTCCCTGGGCCAGTCGATGGAGCAGTTGGCAACCGGCAAGCGAATCAACAGCGCAGCCGACGATGCGGCCGGCTTGGCGATCAGCAACCGACAGACCTCGCAGATTCGCGGGCTGAATCAGGCGGTTCGTAATGCCAACGATGCGATCTCCATGCTCCAGACAGCGGAGGGCGCCACCAACGAAGTCACCAACATGCTCCAGCGAATGCGCGAGCTTGCGGTGCAATCGACCAACGGCACCTACGCCGCCTCAGACCGCACTGCGCTGCAGTCTGAATTCGCCGAGCTCCAGGCGGAAATCACCCGGATCTCGAACAACACTGAATGGAACGGCTCCAAGATCGTCGACGGCACCATGACCGCAGTGACGTTCCAGGTTGGAGCCAACGCGAGCCAAGTGATCACGGTGACCTTCAAGGATATTGAGGGCATGACCGGCATGACTGCGGCGATGCTCTCTGCGGCGATCGGCACCGTGACCGAAGCCAACACGTCAATCACCTCCATAGATACCGCGATGGCGGCAATCGACAGCTTCCGTAGTGACATGGGCGCGAAGATCAATCGCTTCCAGCACGCCGGAGATAACCTGACCAATGTCTCGACCAATACCTCTGCCTCCCGCAGCCGGATTCTGGACGCGGACTACGCCAAGACCGCCAGCGAGCTGGCTCGCACGCAGATCATCCAGCAGGCTGCAACGGCTGTCCTCGCGCAGGCCAACACCTCGCAGCAGTCGGTGCTGAAACTCCTGCAGTAATCGCACGGCCGCCCTCGGCGGCGCTCCTGCGCATTCAGACACTCCGGGGCGCCCATGAGCCCCTGGATCAGACACGTCTGCCCTCGATTACTCGAGCCCGCCCCTGCCGCGCCCTCCCACGCGCTTCTGGCGGGCACCCAACGCCGTGCGCCGTGCGCTGTGCGTGTGCGTCCCCCCACCCAAGCTGCTCCCGGACTTAGCTTGTGGCTGTCGGCGGGTCGGCAGTCCAATCTTCCCAACGACGGTTCTCCGGCACCCCGATGAGTCCGGAATAGTTAACCAAAAGATATTTAAGAGCACCAAGGAATTCAATCATCGATGGCACGGCGGTTGCGATAGCTAACTGCGTTCAACCGATTGGAGAACTTCGCGTGCACACCGCATTCATCGCCGGCAATCACCTTGCGCCTACAGCACCTGCTGTTCGCCGCGCGGTGTTCGTTGACCCGGCCAGCCGCAATCTGCTGGCCCTGGCCCAGCGGGTCTCCGTCGCTGATGTCACCACCTTGCTGGTCGGTCCTACAGGCGCGGGCAAGGAGGTGCTGGCCCGCGTTCTCCACGAATCTTCCAACCGCCGGCACGGCCCCTTCGTTGCCATCAACTGCGCGGCGATGCCCGAGCAATTGATCGAGAGCCAGCTCTTTGGCCATGAGAAGGGGGCCTTCACCGGCGCCCAGCGCGCGCACAAGGGTCTGTTCGAGCAAGCCGAGGGCGGCACCTTGTTCCTCGACGAGATCGGCGAGATGCCGGTGCACCTGCAGGCCAAGTTGCTGCGTGTGCTGCAGGAGCGCCAGGTGGTGCGACTGGGCAGCGAAGAGGCGGTGCCGGTCAATGTGCGCCTGGTGGCCGCCACCAACCGCGACCTGCGCCAGGCCATCGCCCAGCGCGAGTTCCGCGAAGATCTGTACTACCGCATTGCCACGTTCCGCCTGCGCCTGCTGCCGCTGGCGCAGCGACCGGGCGATATCCTGCCGCTGGCGCTGCAATTCGTCTCGCAGCACCCGGCGCCCTCGGGCAATCGGGGCGGCTGGCAAGTCACGCCCGAGGCTCAGCAGCTGCTGACCCAGTACGGTTGGCCCGGCAATGTGCGCGAGCTGGAAAATGTGATGCGACGCGCGGTCGTGATCAGCAATGACGGGGTGATTGGCCCCAATCAGCTGATGTTCGACGACTGGCTCGACGCTGGCGAGGGAGAGGCCTGGGGCGCCCCGGCCGCCGCGCCGGTTGCAGCCGTACCCGCAGCCGTACCGCTGCCCGCGACCGTAACCGCAACCGCAACCGCCATTGCGCCCGCGCCGATCGCTGCGCCTGCTGCGTCCCTCGTGTCTGCTTCGCCGCTTGTGTCCCCTGCGCCGCTCGCCTCCGCCGCGTCCGCCGTCGTCCCCTCGGCCACCGCTTTCACGGCACCTGCGCCCTGGCAGGGCGAGTCGATCTGCACCACGGTGGCTGCCGCGCCGGCAGCCACCCCGCAGGCCGACGGCGCTCACGCGGCACCGTCCGACCTGCACAGCGCCACCCGGCACAACGAGTTGCGCATCATCCTGGCCACCCTGTCCGCCACACGCAGCCGTGCCGAGGCTGCCCTCCGCCTGGGGATCAGCCCGCGCACGCTGCGCTACAAGCTGGCCCAGATGCGCGCCCAGGGTTTGGTGACGGAAGCTGAAGGGAGCCTCGCATGATCGAACGCGCCACCTCCGCCGCCAACATCGCCTCCATGCTGCAGACCATGCGTTCCTTGCAGGTCGAGGCCAACGGCCCTGCCGGTGGCCTGGCCCCGGTGACCGCCCCTGGTGTACAGGCTGGCGGCACTGTCCGCCCCAACCAGGTCGGCTTTGGCCAGATGGTCAAGGGCGCACTCGGGCAGGTTAACTCGGCCCAGCTGGAGTCGAGCCGTCTGCAGGCCGCCTACGAACGCGGTGAGGACTTGCCCCTCACCGATGTCGTCTTGGGCATGCAGAAGTCGTCTCTCGCCTTTGAGGCCACGCTCCAGATCCGCAACAAGGTCCTCAAGGCGTACGAGGACATTCTCAACATGCCGGTTTGATCCAGCCCTAGAGAAGCACAGAGGCAATCATCATGGCTACAGCTACCGCCACCCTTCCCGCCGGCACCGCGCCGGCAACCGCATCTGCTCCGGCAGGCGCGGGTCTTCCCGCTACCACCTCCCAGGCCCTGGTGCCTGCGGGCGAGGCCGGCGCTGCGCAAGGCGGCGCGCTCGTGCCCGCCGGTGGCGGGCTGATCGACGGCGTGCGCCGGGTCGTCCAGCAGCCAGCGGTCCGACGTGCGCTACCGGCCTTTGTGGTCGTGTTCGCCTTGCTCGTGTTCGGCCTTTCCTACCTCTGGATCCAGTCCACCCCGCACCGGCCGGTGATGCCTGGTTTGTCTGAGGCCGATCAGCAGGCTGCCTTCGATGCGCTGCGGACTGCCGAATTCAAACCAAAGATCGATCCGCAGTCTGGCCAGCTCACCGTGCCGGCCGACCGATTCCACGAGGCGCGCATCTTCCTGGCCAGCCAGGGCCTGCCCAAGACCGGGACGGTGGGGCTGGAAGGCCTCAAGGACCAGTCTTCAATGACCACCAGCCAGTTCATGGAGCAGGTCCGTGTCAATGCCGCCATGGAGCAGGAACTGGCCCGAAGCATCATGCAGATCGGCACCATTGCCGGCGCACGGGTGCATCTGGCCACCCCGCGCCAGAGTGTGTTTGTGCGCGACCGGGTGCCGCCAAAGGCCTCGGTGGTGGTGACCCCGCACCCCGGTCGGGTGCTCTCGCCCTCGCAGGTGCAGGCCATCGTGCACCTGGTGTCGTCCAGCGTGCCCTATCTGACCCCGGACAACGTGGCCGTAGTGGACAACGTGGGCAAGCTGCTCACCGAGTCGGCCACCGAGCTCAAGCTGGGCCTGACCTCGGCCCAGACGGCGCACAAGCAGCAGTTGGAAGAGGTTTACCGCAGCCGCATCATGCAGATCCTCTCGCCCATGGTTGGAGAGGCTAACGTGCGCTCGCAAGTCCACCTGAGCCTGGACTTCACCCAGATTGAGCAGACCACAGAGGACTTCGATACCCGCGAGAAAGGCCCCAAGACCCGCTCCGAGGTGGTTTCGGAGGATCGCACGCAGCGCAAGAACGCCGAGGGGGTGCCGGGCACCCTGTCAAACACCGCACCGCCCGCACCTGTGACCACGGCGACCAGCAACGCTGCCGCTGTTGCCGCTTCCGCCTCCGCCCCCGCGGCGGCAGGCGGAAGCGGCGCCGCCGACTCGACCTCGACCAACACCACGCGGGCTACCCGCAACTACGAGTTGGACCGGACTGTTCGCCATGTCACCAACGCCATGGGCGGGGTGCAGCGCATCTCGGTGGCGGTGGTGGTCAACGAAAGGCTTGCGCCGGCTCCGGCGCCCGTGGCGGGCGCCTCTGCACCGGCTCCCGGGACTCCAGCTGCGCCAGCCAGCCAGCCCTACACCCCTGAAGAACTCCAGCGTATGACCGAACTGGTGCGCAGCGTGGTGGGCTTCGACCAGGCCCGCGGCGACCAGGTCTCGGTGGTGCCGGCCCGCTTTGAAAGCGAGCTGCCCACCCCCGGCATCCCCTGGTACCTTCAGCCCGATGTACACCTGGCCTTCAAGAGCGGACTCATTGCCCTGGGTTTCCTGGCCTTCCTGCTGATCGTGATCCGGCCCATCATGCGTGCGATGTACGACGCCAAGAAGGACGCCGAGGCCGAGGCCGAAGCCAACAAGCCCCTGGCCGATGGCGAACTATCTGATGACGACATGCGAATGATCCAGCTCGGCGAGGGCGAGAGCCTCGAAGAGATCAAGGCCAAGCTCAAGCCCAAGCGCTCGAGCATCTCGATCGACATGCTGGACACCGCCAACACCTACGATGACAAGGTCGCTCTGATCCGGATGCTGGTGGCCGAGGACTCTGCCCGCGTGGCCAACGTCCTCAAGAACATGATCAAGGCCGCCTGAGGCGCCGCCGCTACCCAGGCAGGAGAACACCATGGCCGACAAAGACGATAAAGCCAAGGACGGCAAGACGGAGCCGACGGCGCCCACCGCTGCCGACTTCATCATGACGCCGGAGCTGCAGGAGGAGCTGGACAACCTCAGCTCCACCCAGCGCGCCGCTGTCCTCATGTTGCTCCTGGGCGAGCAGCAGGCGGCAGAAATCATCCGCTTCATGAACCCCAAGGAGGTTCAGGCGCTGGGCGCCGCGATGGTCTCGGTAGCTGACCTGTCGCAGGAGGCAGTCAACATCGTGCTCGATGACTTCGTCTCCACCCTGAAGAAGCAGACCAGCCTGGGCCTGGGCACTGGCGACTATGTCGAGAAGGTCATGAAGCGGGCTCTGGGCGACGACAAGGCCGCTTCGGTGCTCTCGCGGATCATGCCGGGGCAGGGCAGCAAGGGCCTGGACATTCTCAAGTGGATGGACGCCCGCTCGATCGCCGACATGATTGCCGGCGAGCACCCGCAGGTGGTGGCCATCATCTTGTCGGTACTCGAGTACGACGTGGCGGCCGACGTTTTGTCCTATCTGCCTGGCGAGCACCGCGCCGAGATCGTGCAGCGGATCGCTAGCCTGGAGACGGTGCAGCCCTCGGCGATGGAGGAGCTCGAAGCGATCATGAAGAAGCAGTTCTCCACCAACTCCTCAGCCAAGAGCTCGAGCTTCGGTGGCGTCAAGGCGGCAGCCAAGATCATGAACTTTGTGAAGGTGGAAATGGAAGGCGGGATCATGCAGGGCCTGAGCAAGCTCGACGGCGACCTGATGCTCAAGATCCAGGACAACATGTTCACCTTCGAAAACCTGCAGGCGGTAGACAGCCGCAGCATCCAGACCCTGATGCGGGCGGTGGAGTCCGTAATGCTGCTGGTGGCGCTCAAGGGCGCCCCCGATATCGTCAAGAGCAAGTTCCTGGACAACATGTCGGCGCGCGCGCGCCTCATGTTCGTCGACGAAATGGAGGCCCGCGGTCCGCTGCGCATGGCCGACGTGGAAGAGGCACAAAAGCAGGTCATTCGGATCGCACGGCGCCTGTCCGACGCCGGCGAGATGATGCTGGCGGGACGCGGAGACGACTTTGTCTGAAGCCCGCCCCCGCCTGGGATCAGCCGGCACCGCTGCCTATTTAGGTGCGGCTGGCGCCACCGGCTCGGGGGGAGCAGGCGGTCACGCGGCCGCGCAATGGGTGCCTAGCCCCTTGCTGCTCACGCCGCGCGAGACGCCCCGTTTCCTGCGTGCCGCCTGGGACCAGAAGGCATCGCAGGCCTTTGGCCCCTGGCGGGTTGGGGAGCCGGTAGACCCGGCGCTCCCAGTCCACGAGCTCTTGCTTCCGTCGGGCCGTGCCCACGATCCCGAGGGGCATCCCGGATCTGCATCGGCCACTCCGAGTGCCCTGCGCGGCGACGGCGTACCCAGCTCGCCGGGGTACACGGATGTTGAATCACGTGGGCTCGGCGAGGCCAGCCCCGAAGTTCTGGCCGAGGCAGAGGCCCGCGGCCATGCCCAAGGCCTGCAAGAGGGCAGGGCGCAGGCCCTGGCCGAAGTCGAGGCCGAGCGTGCCCGTGAGGCCGAGTTGATTCGCCACTTGGCCATTGAGCTGCGCGCCCTTTCCGAAGATCCAGATCGCTTCTTCGAGCCGCTGCGGCGTCTCGCCCTGCACATCGCCGAGCAGCTGGTGCGTGGCGAGTTGCAGGCCGCGCCGCAGGCTATCACCCAGATCGTGCGGCAAGCCCTTGTCGCCCTCGACCCGGCGCCGGGCGATCCGGTGCTGGTCTGCCTGCATCCGGAGGACGCTGCCTTACTCCAGGCGGCCACCCCCAGCTTTTTGACGGTCGATGGGCTCAAGGTCCAGGCCGACCCCCAGCTGCATCGCGGTAGCGTCCGTCTGCGTCTGGACGACACGGTACTGGAAGATCTGGTGGAACACCGGCTCCAGGCCCTGGTCGACCGTCTGCTGGTGCACCCCGGTGGCCGTGGCGAGGCGGCGGCCGGCCCGCGCGAATCGGCGCTGCTGCGTGAGTTTGCTGCGCCTCCCATGGCGGGTACGGCCGAACCTCTGGCGGCAGGCCTTCGCCGCCGCGCCACCGGTCTGGGCGAGGTGATCGACGCCACCGCCCGTCCCATGAGCGACGCGCCCAATACCGACAGCCCGCTGCGCGCCGGTCCCGGCGAGGAGCCTTTGGCATGATCGACTTTGCTGCTGAGGTGGACCGCCTGTCGGCCAGTCTGCGCGTGGCCGAGCCCCGCAAAAGCGGCACGCTGGCTCGCCTGGTGGGCATGCGCCTGGAAGCCCGTGGCCTGATGGCACCGCTGGGCGCCTGCTGTGAGGTGGTCGACCCCTCTGGCGCGCGGATCGAGGCCGAAGTGGTCGGCTTCAACGACCAGACCCTCTACCTCATGCCTTTCACCGAGCCCCAGGGCATTGGCCCCGGTGCCAGTGTGCGGGTGATCAACCCGTCGGCCAGTGTGGGTCTGGGGCCCGAGCTGCTCGGGCGGGTGATCGATGGCCGCGGCGAACCGCTCGACGGCAAGCCCGCACCCCGCTGCGACACCCGCTTGTCCTTGCAGGGCCGGCCGGTCAACCCGATGGAGCGCGGCCCGATCACCCAGGTGCTCGATGTCGGCGTGAAGGCCATCAACGGCATGCTCACGCTCGGCTGTGGCCAGCGCATCGGCCTGATTGCTGGCTCTGGCGTGGGTAAGAGCGTGCTCCTGGGCATGCTCACGCGCTACACCCAGGCCGACGTGGTCGTGATCGGCCTGATCGGCGAGCGCGGGCGCGAGGTGCAGGCCTTTATCGAGGAGTCGCTCGGCCCCGAGGGCCTGGCCAAGTCGGTGGTGGTAGCCGCGCCGGCCAACGTCTCGCCGGTGCTGCGCCTGAAGGCCACACTGATGACGCACACCATCGCCGAGTACTTTCGCGACCAGGGCAAGAACGTGCTGATGCTGGTCGATTCGCTCACCCGCGTGGCCCACGCCCAGCGCGAAATCGGCCTGGCGGTCGGCGAGCCGCCCACCTCCAAGGGCTACCCGCCCTCGGTGTTTGCTTTGCTCCCCAATCTGATCGAGCGCGCCGGTGTTGGCCGCCACGGGCTGGGCTCGATCACCGGTATTTACACCGTGCTGGCCGAGGGCGACGACGCCCACGACCCGGTGGTGGACCTGGCCCGGGCCTCACTCGACGGCCAGGTGATGCTCTCGCGCAGCCTGGCCGATGCCGCTCACTACCCCGCGATCGACCTCAACGGCTCGATCTCCCGAATCATGCCAAGCCTCATCGAGCCGGCCACGCTCAAGCAGGCCAACAAGTTTCGGCGGCTGTGGTCGCTTTACCAACAAAACCGCGACCTGATTCAGGTTGGCGCCTATGTCACTGGCACCAACCCCGAGCTGGACGAGGCGATCCGCCTGAGGCCCGCCCTCGAGACCTTCCTGCGCCAGGACATGCACGAGGGGGTGGTCTACCCCGACTGCGTCGCGGCGGTGGGTGGCGTCGTGGGTGGCTGAGGCGGCCCAACCTCACCCTTGCCCGAGCGCTTGCCCTGAAACAGAACGAGGAGAACACTCATGAACCCACGACAGGACGGCCAACGCGATGCCTGGAGCTTGCTGCTCCTCAAAGCGCAGCGCGCTCACCAGCAGGCCCAGCAGCAACTCGCCCTGGCCCAATCCCGGGAGGCCCAGCTGCTCGCCAGCGAGCAGCGGGTACAGGCCATGTTGGCCGAGTACCGCCGGCGCCAGACAGAAGCGCTTGATGGCGGTCAGATGATGGCCGATACGCGCAACGATCGCCAGTTCATGGCCCAGTTGCAGCGGCTGCTGGACCAGTCGTTTCGGGCGACTGCCCAGGCGCGGCGGGACCGAGAGGCCCAGGCCCAGGCGGTCCTGGCCGCCCGGGCGGAGGTGGACAAGGCCGAGAAGCTCGAGGCCCATGCCCGCGCCCGCGAGCGGGTTTGGCGTGACCGGGTCGAGCAAAAAGCCCAGGACGATCTGGCGACCATGCGCTTTCAGTGGCGCACCGCCTGAGGGGTCGGGCGCCGGCTCAGGCGGGGGAAGCAAACCATGGATAATTCCGGCTTACTTTCCCCCGACCCACCCGGTAGCGCCGCATGTTTGATTTCGTTCGCAAGTACAACAAGGTCCTGCAGTTCATTCTGCTGTTGCTGATCATTCCGTCCTTTGTGCTGTTCGGCGTGGAGGGCTACCTGCGGATGTCCGACAAGGACAAGGTGGTGGCTGAGGTCGATGGCAACGGCATTCGGCAGGGCGAGTGGGACACGGCCCACAAGGCCGAGACCGACCGTCTGCGCCAGCAGATGCCCACTCTGGACGTCAAGTTTTTTGATTCGCCCGAGGCGCGCTACGCCACCCTCGAGCGCTTGGTCCGTGACCGGGTCATTGCCGCCGCGGCGCGAAAGTCCCACCTGGCGGTCAGCGACGAGGCCCTGGCCCGCGAACTGCAACGTATCCCAGCCGTCGCGGCCCTGCGCGGTCCCGACGGCAAGCTCGACGTAGCCCGCTACAAGCAGATCCTGGCCCAACAGGGCTACACCCCCGAAGGTTTCGAGGCCCAACTGAGGTCCGATATCGCCACCCGTCAGGTGCTCGCCGGCGTTGCCGGCACGGGCCTGCCCGCCAACGCAGTGGCCCGCGGCGCCTTCGACGCCTACTTTGAAAGGCGCGAGATCCAAGTCGCCCGCTTTGACGCCGCCGCCTACGCCGCCAAGGTGCAGCCCACCGACGCCGAGATCGAGACCTTCTACCAGGCCAACCCCAAGCGCTTCCTGGCTCCTGAGCAGGCGAACATCGAGTACCTGGTGCTCGATATCGAGTCGATCAAGAAGGGCATCACGGTCAGCGAGGCCGACCTCAAGACCTACTACGAGCAAAACAGCGCCCAGATGGCCGGCAAGGAGGAGCGTCGTGCCAGCCACATCCTGATCACGGCCGACAAGGCAGCGCGCGCCGAGCAGCGCGCCGCCGCCCGCAAGAAGGCGGACGACTTGCTCGCCCAGATCAAGGCCAAGCCCGAGAGCTTTGCCGAGCTGGCCCGCAAGAACTCGCAAGACCCGGGCTCGGCCACCAAGGGCGGCGACCTCGACTTCTTCGCCCGCGGCGCCATGGTCAAGCCCTTCGAGGAGGCCGCCTTCGCGCTGAAGAAGGGGGAGACCAGTGCTGTGGTGGAGTCCGACTTCGGCTTCCACATCATCCGCCTGACCGACATCAAGCAGCCCAAGGTCAAGAGCTTCGAGGAAATGCGGCCCAGCCTGGAGGCGCAGCTGCGTCAGCAGCAGGCCCAGCGCAAGTTCGCGGAGAGTGCCGACGCCTTTAGCAATGCGGTCTACGAGCAGGCCGACGGGCTCAAGGCCGTGGCCGAACGCTTCAAGCTCGAATTGCGCACGGCCACCAATGTGCGCCGTGAGCCTGCCCCGGGCGCCGACCCTAAGAGCCCGCTGGTCAACCCCAAGTTCCTCGGCGCCCTGTTTGCCGCCGACAGTGTGGAGAAAAAGCGCAACACCGAGGCGGTGGAATTCGGCTCTGGCCAGATCGTCTCAGGCCGCGTGACCGAGCATCAGAGCGCCCGCACCCGGCCGCTGGCCGAGGTCAAGGATCAAGTCCGCGTCGGTCTGCAGGTGACCCGCGGTTTGGAGCAGGCCCGCAAGGCCGGCGAGGAGCAGCTTGCGGCCTGGAAGGCGCAGCCTGCATCTGCCACCCTGCCTGCGCCCGTGGTCGTCTCGCGCCAGCAGCCAGCTGGCCAGGCCCGCCAGGTGGTCGAGGCCGCGCTCAAGGCCCCCGTGGCCGGCGACGCGCCCGTCTTTGTTGGCGCCGACCTCGGCGAGGCGGGTTACGCAGTGGTCAAAGTGGTCAAGGTGATCGCGCGCGCCGAGCCCGACGCCGCCGCCGCCAAGGCCGAGGCCCAGCAGTACACCCAGTGGTGGACCCAGGCCGAGGCTTTGGCCTACTACAACCTACTGAAGGACCGCATGAAGGTGCAGGTCAAGGTCCCGGTACCCACGCCGGGCAAGGGCGACGAGGTCGCGTCCAAATAGGCGTCTGTTGTTGGCGCCTTTTTTGGCGCCTTTGTCGGCGCCCAAGTAGGCGTTGGGGTGGGGTGAGGCAGAGCGGGCGTCGGCCAGCCCCCCTTCTCGTCAGGCCCCCGAAGACGCAGCAAAACTCGGGAGCTCAGCCAAACACCAAGACCAGGCGGCCTGAGGGTCGGCTTTTTTGTGGGCGGCCCCCCAGCAAGGCCTGCCTGATTCCCAACCCGTTGCCTTCCTGCCTAGGCATAGGAGCAGGGCGGACCTCAGTCGTCAGCTGAGTCTCGGTTCAAGGCCAGAGCGGGCGAGCTCCAATCCGCGATAGCGAATGACGGTAGACGCCGCCTTCACTCTATATCGCATAAAAGCTATCATGACGCCGTGGACTGTGACCTTCCATCCGAAAGCCGAGCAGGAGCTATTGGCCCTGCCAGCGGATATGCAGGCGCGGTGTCTGCGCATCGCAGAGCTGCTGGAAGAATTCGGGCCCCAGCGGGTTGGCATGCCCCATGTGAGACCGTTGGGCGCCAAGCTTTGGGAGATGCGTATGCAGGGACGTGATGGCATTGCCCGGGCCGTG
Organism: Ramlibacter sp.; assembly: GCA_030831585.1. Lineage (GTDB taxonomy): Bacteria > Pseudomonadota > Gammaproteobacteria > Burkholderiales > Burkholderiaceae_C > Ramlibacter. The sequence goes on from JAURKV010000102.1 coordinate 16,459, forward strand.
TATGTCGCAGTCCAGGACCGACACCTTCGGGTTCTGCATGTATTCGTGAAGAAGACCGAAGCCACGCCGCGCAACGCTATGGCGGCAGCCTTGAATCGACTGGAGTCACCGCAATGAAGACTGATAAGACGATGAAGTCATTGCAGTCCGTGAAGGACCGGGTCTTGCGCGACCCGGCAGTTCGCGCTGAATACGATGGCCTGTCGGATGAGTTCGAGATGGCGCGAGAGCTTGTCGCGGCCCGCAGCCGCGCCGGCCTCACCCAGTTGGAGGTGGCCACTCGCATGGGGACCACCCAAAGCGTGATCGCCCGTCTTGAGGGCGGGAAGCGCCCTCCGGCCCTGCGGACGGTGCAGCGTTATGCGGAGGCGGTTGGCTGCAGGGCGGTGCTTCGCTTGGTAAAGGACTGAAGAGGCGAGCGCGACGCTGACCTGCCCGGTTTTGCGGAGGCTCCATTCTTACTCACGCTCGCGTTCACGACGCTCGGCAGCAGGCGCCCGGGCAGAGCGCGCGAAGCTTTTCGTCGATGTCTGTCCGTTCGATGCCGTGTATGGCGGAGCCCCGAGGAGCGAACACTGATGCGCCCAAGTGAGCCCACTGTCGGCTACGCCCGCCGCCGCTAAATAGATCGGGCTGTGCGCTATATCGATGAGGTTCTCCGGATGCCGCGGCCCCGGCATCTTCTTCATGCCGGGCGTCGAGTAAATGATGGCGCTGATCTCGCTTGCCGGCACATTGGCCATGCGGGCCGCCTGCGCCGACGCCTCGGCGATTGCGTGATGCGGGTGCCCGCCGGGCACGAGCTTGATCGTCATATGCGTGAGGGTTTGCCACTCTTGGCCCAACGTGTCGACCACCTGGGCCATGCGACCGGAGGCCTGCGCATCCAGGCTGTACACAAAAAAAGCCCGGTGATGCCGGGCTTTTTGAGGTATTTGCCTTTTCAGTGATCAGACCTAGGCTAGGCCTAAAAACTTAAAACTGCTTTGAATCGACTATTCCAAAGCAAAAAATTGGGGTGACTGATGGGACTCGAACCCACGACAACCAGAATCACAATCTGGGACTCTACCAACTGAGCTACAGCCACCGTCGAGGGCGTGATTATAGCGGCCTGGCGGGCTCCACCGACGCTCAGTTCACCAGCACCAGTTTGCCCATGACGCCGCGCGCGCCCATGCGGGCATAGGCCTGGTGCAGGTTGGCCATGGGCAGGGTGCAGTCGATGACCGGTTTGACTTTGCCCTGGGCGTACCAGCCGGCCAGGGTCTGCATCATCTTCGCGCTGGCCTGGGGCTCGCGCTTGGCGAAGTCGCCCCAGAACACGCCGACGATGGATGCGCCCTTCAGCAGTGCCAGGTTCAGCGGCAGGCTGGGGATGGGGCCGGAGGCAAAGCCCACCACCAGGTAGCGGCCACGCCAGCCAATGGAGCGAAAGGCGGGTTCGGCGAAGTCGCCACCCACCGGGTCATAGATCACGTCCGGGCCTTTGCCGCCGGTGGCCGCCTTGATGGCGTCGCGCAAGCCGGCTTGGGGCGTGTGAACGCTGTAGTCAATGGTCTCGTCCGCGCCGATCTTCTGGCACAGCGCACATTTCTCGGCATTGGAGGCCGCAGCAATGACCCGCGCGCCTGCCGCCTTGGCGATCTGGATCGCAGCGGTGCCTACACCGCCGGCGGCGCCCAGAATCAACACCGTCTCACCCGGCTGCAACTGGGCCCGGTCCATCAGCGCGTGATAGGAGGTGGCGTAGATCATGATGAACGCCGCCGCGTCCACCGCTGGAAAGCCCTCGGGCAGCGGCATGCACAGCGCGGCCGGGGCCAGGGTGTGGGTGCCAAAGCCGCCGGTGCCCGAGAGGCAGGCCACGCGCTGGCCTACCCTCAGGTGCGCTACGCCATCACCCACGGCCTCGACGATGCCTGCGTACTCCGAGCCGGGCACGAAGGGCAGGGGGGGCTTCATCTGGTATTTGTTCTGGACGATGAGCAGGTCCGGAAAGTTCAGGCTGGCCGCCTCGATGCGCACCCGCACCTGGCCGGCTTTGGGCTCAGGGGTGGGCAGTTCTTTCCACTGGAGGGCTTCGACGCCCACGGGGTTCTCGCACAACCAGGCATGCATCTCGCGCTCCTCTCGTTCTGGTGCCGGGATCATAGGTTGCCGCTGGCTGGGCAGGCCGGGCGGCCTTGTCTCGCGCGCGACGGCCGCCACCTACAATGACCGCAAGCAAAGAAAGCCCCATGAAGATCCTGATTTCCAATGACGACGGCCACCAGGCCCCCGGCATCGTTGCCCTGCACCAGGCGCTCCAGGTGGTGGCGGGGGTTGAGGTCGAGGTGGTCGCCCCCGAGCACAACAACAGCGCCAAGTCGAATGCCCTCACGCTCAACCAGCCCCTCTATGTGCACCCGGGCGCCAATGGCTTTCGCTACGTCAACGGCACCCCGGCCGACTGCGTGCACATCGCCCTGACCGGCGTGCTTGGCTACCGGCCCGACCTGGTGGTCTCTGGCATCAACAACGGCGCCAACATGGGCGACGACACCATCTACTCCGGCACGGTCGGCGCCGCGATGGAGGGTTACCTGTTTGGCATTCCCGCCATCGCCTTCTCGCAGGTAGAAAAGGGCTGGGCCCACCTGGAGTCGGCCGCGCGTGTGGCGCGCGATCTGGTGCAGCAGGCGCTGTCCCAGGGCTGGCTCGAGCGCCCCCATCCTTTCTTGCTCAATGTGAACATTCCGAACCGGCCTTATGAGCAGATCGGCGACGTCGAGGTCTGCCGCCTGGGCCGGCGCCATGCGGCCGAAAGCGTGATCGCCCAGACCAGCCCGCGGGGCGAGACCATGTACTGGATCGGCGGCGCCGGCGCCGCCAAGGACGGCGCCGACGGCACCGACTTCCACGCCACCGCTATGGGCCGGGTGTCTGTGACACCTTTGCAGGTCGACCTCACCCACCACGCGGCGCTGGGCGATTGGGCGGGTCGCTTCAAGTCATGACCCAGCGGCGTCCCAGCTTTCCCGCCCGGCTCGATCTGGGTAAGCCCGCCGCCCCAAAGGTCGTCACCCCGAAGGTCGTCACTTCCAAGCCAGCCAACCCCGCTGTTTCAGAGGCGCATAGCCTCAGCACGGCCCGAGGGACTGGCGCCAATCCGGGACGACCGTCCCCCCAGGTGACGGTGGCTGGCCCCGGACGCCACGTCAAACCGCTGCCAGCCACCCCCAGTGGCCTCGGCCTCGACTCAGCCGCGGTGCGCGCCGGCATGGTCCGCAAGCTCGTCGCCCAGGGTGTGGCCGACCCCCAGGTGCTTGCCGCCATGGGCCAAGTGGAGCGCCACCGCTTTGTCGACAGCGCCCTCGTGATACAGGCCTACGAGGACACCAGCCTGCCGATCGGCCTGGGCCAGACGATCTCCAAGCCCAATGTGGTGGCGCGCATGATCGAACTGCTGCTGGCCGCGCCAGGGCGTCGCATCGATGTCCGAGCAGGCCAGGCCTTACCGACGTCTTTGCCGCAGTTGGGCCGGGTGCTCGAGATCGGCACCGGCTGCGGCTACCAGGCAGCGGTGCTGGCCTGCGTCGCGCGCGAGGTTTACAGCATTGAGCGCCTGCGTGGCTTGCATGACAAGGCGCGCGAGAACCTGCGGCCGCTGCGCATTCGCAATATCCACCTTCTGTTCGGCGACGGCATGGTGGGCTACCCCAAGGGCGCGCCCTATGCTGGCATCATTGCCGCCGCCGGTGGCGAGGCGGTGCCTCAGGCCTGGCTCGACCAGTTGGCCGAGGGCGGCCGGCTGGTGGCACCCACCGTGATGGAGGGCGGCCGGCAGGCCCTGGTTGTGATTGATCGCACACCCACTGGCCTGGTGCGCAATGTTCTTGAGGCGGTGCATTTCGTCCCCCTAAAATCCGGCACTGCCTGAAGGAAGCCCACCGCCGATGCGTTACGCTCCGCCCGACCCGCACCCCCTGCGCGCGCAGCCTGTGTTCTCACCCCTGGGCGCGTTGCCGGCCCTGCTCTTAGTCGCCGCGCTGGCCGGCTGCGCTTCGGGGTCGCGGGGGCCGGCGCCGGTGGAAGAGCGTGCGTTGGCGGGCCGGCCTCGGGCCGACTTCAACCTGCCGAGCGCGCCGGGGGCAAGCACTCCCCGCGCTGCCGCCGCGGACTCCCGCGCCGCGCTGGGTGCCGAGAACGCTGGCAAGCCGGGTTACTACACCGTCAAGCCGGGCGACACCTTGGTGCGCATTGGCCTGGACTCTGGCAATAACTGGCGTGATCTGGCGCGCTGGAACCGGCTGGACAACCCCAATGTGATCGAAGTGGGTCAGGTCATCCGCATCGCCCCGCCAGTGGGCGAGCCGGTCATGCCCCGCGCCGCGCAGGGCGGCTCGCCGGCGCCATCAATACCGGCACCCGCCAGCGCGGCACCGGCTTCGTCCCAGGCGGCGTCCACTTCGGCGGTGACCACCTCTCCGGTCACCGCCAGCCAACTGCAGGCACAAGCGATGGGGCCGGTGGGCGCGGCGTCCGGCCCGACGGCGGTGCCGCCCCTACCGCCAGCCTCCGCGGCACAGGCGACGCGCGCGCCAGAGGCGGCCGGCACCGCGACCCCTGCCGATGACGAAGTCGCCTGGGCCTGGCCCATCGCCGGCGGCGGCAACCTACTGGCCGGCTTCGATGAGGTTCGCAACAAGGGCCTGGACATCGGCGGCAAGGCCGGCGATCCCGTGCTGGCGGCTGCCGACGGCCGGGTGGTGTACGCCGGTGCTGGCTTGCGCGGCTATGGCAACCTGATCATCCTCAAGCACAACAACACCTACCTCACTGCCTACGCGCACAACCAGACCCTGCTGGTCAAGGAAGACCAGGCGGTCCGCAAAGGGCAGCGCATCGCCGAGATGGGCTCTACCGACGCCGACCGCGTCAAGCTGCACTTCGAGATTCGTCGGCAGGGCAAGCCGGTCGATCCGGCGAAGCTGCTGCCCCCCCGCTGAGCGAGGTGGGCTCGGCGGGTGTCATGGGCGCTGGGCGCCTGGCGGTCTCTGCCGCGACAACCGGCTTGTTCGTCCCATCAACCGAACTCACTGCGCCGGCCGCACCCGCCCCAACCCCCCCAACCGCCTCGTGAGGCGCCACCACCTGCGGCCCCACCCGCTGCAGTCGAAGATGAGCCGCCAATCCGCCGCCGGGGGCATTGGACAGGGCGAACACGCCGCCCATGCGCTGCACCGTCTTGTTGACGATGGCCAGGCCCAGCCCGGCCCCGGTTGCCTCGGTACGCGCCGCATCGCCGCGGAAGAAGGGCTTCATCAGGTTGGGAAGGGCCTCGGCGGTCACACCCGGGCCATGGTCACGCACCTTGACCATCACCCAGTCGGCGCGGGCCCGCGCAGAAATCTCGACCCTTGCCAGGCCCGTCCCGGGGCTGCGCCCATAGCGGCGGGCGTTCTCCAGCAGATTGGCCAGCACCCGCATGAGGTCCACCTCGTCGGCCTGCACCTCCAGCGTGGGCGGTACATCGAGCGACACCATCAGGTCGTGATGCTCGCGCACCGCCGCGACGCAGGCGCTCAAGATCGCGGCCAGCCGCACGGGCCGCAGCGCGCTGGGGTAGGGGCGGGCGTAGTCGAGGAACTTGTCGATGATGGCGTCGAGCTGGTCGATATCGGCGGCCATCATCTGGCGGGCGTCGGCGTCGGCCACGCTCAATTCGGTCTCCAGCCGCAGCCGTGCCAGCGGCGTGCGCAGGTCGTGCGAGATGCCCGCCAGCATCACCGCCCGGTCCTGGTCGATCTTGGCGAGCTGGGCGGCCATCCTGTTGAAGCCGATGTTGACCTCCCGGATCTCGCTGGTCACAGCATCCTCGTCAAGACGGCTGGCGTCGAAGTCGCCATCGCGGACGCGGCTGGCGGCAAAGGACAGCTCTTTGAGCGGCCGGTTGATCAGTCTCGCAATCAGCGCCGCGCCGGCGAGTGACAGACCGGCGGCGGTGACAAGCCAGATCAGCCAGGTGCGGCCGCCCACATGGGAGAAGCGCTCCTGGTTGAGGCGCAGCCAATAGGTGTCTTCTTGGATGCGAAAGCCCACCCAAAGGCCCCCCTCGCCGTTGACGCTGCCGGCCATGACGGTGCCCGGGCCGAGTTGTTCGATCAGCCGCTCGGCAATGCTGCCGTCCATCAGCCCGTCACGCAGCGGCGTGTAGCGGTCGTCCGGCTCGCGCGGACGAATCTGCACCCCTTCCTCGTCGTCGAGGGTCTTGAGCAGAAGCACCCGGGCGATCGGGTCGGTGTGGCGCAAGGCGGTGCGGCTGAAGTTGACCAGCGAGGCGATCTGCTGCGCCGTCTGCGCGGCGCGCGGTTCGTACTCGAGCGAGCGGAAGGTTTGCAGCCAGGCAATGATCGAGCCGACCAGCAGCAGGGCCAGCAGAAAGAAGGTGCGCCAGAACAGCGACAGGCCCAGCCGGGGCGCCGGCGTGTCGCTGGAAAGGGGAAGGTCCATGGGCGTGGTGGGCGTGCCGGCGCCGGCCCCGGGCGGCTCAGCCCGCACCGTCTGGTACGAAGACGTAGCCCACACCCCAGACGGTCTGGATGAAGCGCGGCGTGGCCGGATCCGATTCGACCAGCTTGCGCAGGCGCGAGACCTGCACATCGAGGCTGCGGTCGAAGGGCTCGAACTCGCGCCCACGCGCCAGGTGGGCCAGCTTTTCGCGCGAAAGCGGCTGGCGCGGGTGGCGGACCAGAGCCTTGAGCATCGCAAATTCACCGGTGGTCAGCGGCAATTCGCCGCCGTTCTTGCGCAGGGTGCGCGCGCCCAGGTCAAAAGAGAAAGGCCCGAACTGCACCACCTCGTGATCGGACGAAGGCGCCCCCGGCGCCTCCAGCGCAGGTCGCCGACGCAGCACCGCATGAACGCGGGCGAGCAACTCACGCGGGTTGAAGGGCTTGCCCAGGTAGTCGTCTGCGCCCACCTCCAGACCGACGATGCGGTCGACGTCCTCGCCCTTGGCGGTGAGCATGATGATAGGGGTGCGATCGTTGGCCGCGCGCAGCCTGCGGCAGATGGACAGGCCATCCTCGCCGGGCATCATGAGATCGAGCACGATCAGGTCGGCCGACTCGCGCAGCATGAGCCGGTTGAGGGCCTTGCCGTCCTCGGCGAGTATGACCTCGAAGCCCTCTTGGCTCAGGTAGCGGCGCAACAGGTCGCGGATGCGGGCGTCGTCATCGACAACCAGGATCTTGTCGGTGTGAGAGTGGGCAGTGCTCATGGCTTCCACCGGAGTTGTAACAACACCGATTCTTAGCCAGATGTTGCAAGCAATACGAGCTTAGGACCTCTCCTTCACCTCCGCTTACATTCTTTTCGACTCGTCTTTGGATGGCTTACTGGGCTGCCCAGCCGCCATCCATGTTCCAGGCCACGCCGCGCACATTGCCCGCCGCGGGCGAGCAGAAGAACACCGCCAGTTCTCCCAGTTCCTCGGGGGTGGTGAACTGCATGGAGGGCTCTTTCTCGCCGAGCAGTTGGCGGGTGGCCTCCTCGTTGGTCCAGCCGTTGGCGGCGGCCTTGGCGTCGACCTGCTTCTGCACCAGGGGCGTGAGCACCCAGCCCGGGCAGATGGCATTGCAGGTCACGCCGGTGGTGGCGTTTTCGAGTGCGATCACCTTGGTGAGCCCGACGATGGCGTGCTTGGACGCCACATAGGCCACCTTCTCGGCCGAGGCCACCAGGCCATGCACCGAGGCCACGTTGATGATGCGACCCCAGTTGGCTGCGCGCATGGCCGGCAGTGCCAGGCGGCTGGTGTGAAAGGCGCTCGAGAGGTTGATGGCGATCACCGCGTCCCAGCGCTCAGGGGGAAAGTCCTGCACCGGAGCCACATGCTGGATGCCGGCGTTGTTGACCAGAATGTCCACCTGCCCGAAGCGCCCGGCGGCGAAGGTCATCATGGCCTCGATCTCGGCGGGCCGGCTCATGTCGGCGCCGTGAAAGGCCACCCGGGCGCCATGCGCAGCCGCGATCGCTTCGACCTCGGCCTGCGGGCCGGTAGCGTCACCAAAGCCGTTCAGGACGATATGGGCGCCCTGCCGGGCCAATGCCTTGGCGATGCCAAGGCCGATGCCACTGGTGGATCCGGTCACCAGGGCGGTTTTTCCTTTGAGCATGAGAAGGCTCCTATCCAGTACGATGCCAAAAACGAAGGGGGTGAGCGCCGGTGAATCAGCGCCCTTGAATGAGCCTGTAGGCCTGCGTCTGCAGCCGCTGACGCGCCCGAAGCGCCTCGCGGCCACTCCCAAAAACTGACCCGGCGAGTCCCGCCATTTTCCCACGCCCTGCCATGTCTGAACCCACGCTGCACGACATCCTTTGCGAAGGCCCCGCCGGCCCGCACCGCATGGCCTGGTGGCAGTGGGGCGACCCTCACGCCCTCGATCTCATCGTCTGCGTGCACGGCCTGGGCCGGCAGGGCCGCGACTTCGACGTGCTGGCGCAGGCGCTGGTCGAGGCTGGCGTCGCCCGCGGTCGCCCGGTCCGGGTGGTCTGCCCCGACATCGCCGGGCGTGGCCGCAGCCAGTGGCTGGCCGATCCGCAGCACTATGTGCCCCCGACCTACGTCGGCGACATGCTCGTTTTGCTGCAGGCCCTGCAACAGCAGGCGCCCATCGCCCGTCTGAGCTGGGTGGGCACCAGCATGGGGGGCTTGATCGGGCTGGGCCTGCTCGGCACGCCGGACCTGCCCTTGCCCGCGCCTTTGCATCGCCTTGTTCTCAACGACGTGGGCCCGGTCACCGAGTGGGCTGCGATCCAGCGCATTCGGGGCTACATCGGCGGGCAGGTGCGGTTCGCCACCGAGGAAGAGGCGGCCCGCGCCTTGTGGGCCGTCTCGGCCAGCTTTGGCCCGCACACGCCCGAGCAGTGGCTGGCGCTCACCCGGCCCCAGCTGCGCGCGCTGCCCGCCGAGCAAGGGGGCGGCTTCACCCTTCACTATGACCCGGCGATCGCGCTACCGCTGCGCCAGGCCACTGAGCAGTCCCTGCGCGACGCAGCGCAGGTGCTCTGGGCCTTGTACGAGCACATCACTGCGCCCACGCTGCTCCTGCGCGGCGCTGAGTCCGACCTGCTGTCCACGGCCACCGCACAGGCCATGACCGAGCGCGGACCGCGCGCCCGCATGATCGAGTTTGCTGGCGTGGGCCATGCACCCACGCTGGTGGCGGCCGACCAGGTGGCGCCGGTGGTCGACTTTCTCCTCTCGTCGCAATGACAGGCCGTTCAAGATGACAGGCCGCTCATGAAAACGCATGAGGATGGCCCCGCCCAGGACCCGACCCTGGCCGGCGTCGTGGCCGCCGCCGAGCAGAGCCTGCCCCAGCAGGCCGACGCCCTGTCGCGGGCCCGCGCGTTTGCCGAGCCCCTGATCGCCCACGAGACGCTGGACACTGGCGAGAACATGCTGGCCCATGCCGACGCAGTGGCCGCGATCCTCGCCCGGATGGGCGGCTCCGAGGCGATGCAGGCGGCCAGCTACCTCGTCTACGCCTGCCCGATGCTGGCCCGGCCGCAGGAGGCCATCGCCCGTGGGTTTGGCGAAAGCTACGCCGACCTGGCGGTGCAGACGAACCAACTGGTGGCCGTGCAGCGCCAGGCCGCCAGCGGCAGCGCCGCCGACCAGGCCGAGAACGTGCGCAAGATGCTGCTGGCGTTCTCACGCGACCTGCGGGTGGTGATGCTGCGCCTGGCCTCCCGCCTGCAGACCCTGCGCTGGTTCGCCGCGCAAAAGCGCCAGGTGCCCGAGCAGGTGGCGCGCGAGTCGCTGGAGGTCTTTGCGCCTCTGGCCAACCGCCTAGGGATCTGGCAGGTGAAGTGGGAGCTCGAGGACCTGGCCTTTCGCGTCCTTGAGCCCGACACCTACAAGCAGGTGGCCCGCCTGCTCGACGAGAAGCGGGTCGAGCGCGAGACCTACATGGCGCAGCTGCGTGGCGAGGTCGAGGCCGAGCTGCGGACGCAAGGCCTGCAAGTCCAGGTGGCCGGGCGGCCCAAGCACATCTACAGCATCGTCAAAAAGATGCGCGGCAAGTCACTCGACTTTGACCGCGTGTTTGACGTGCGGGCCCTGCGCGTCATCGTCCGTGAGCCGCGCGAGTGCTATGCAGCCCTGGCTTGGGTGCACCAGCGCTTTGAGCCGGTGGAGGGCGAGTTTGACGACTACATCGCCCGGCCCAAGCCCAATGGCTATCAGTCGCTGCACACCGTGGTACGGGACGAGGCCGGCCGGCCAATCGAGATTCAGATCCGCACCCAGGCCATGCACGAACACGCCGAGCACGGCGTGGCGGCCCACTGGGCCTACAAGGAGGCGGGTACCAAAGGCTATGCGGGCGTTGCGGCCAGTAGTGCGTACGACGCCAAGATCGCGGTGCTGCGCCAGTTGTTAGCGTGGGAGCGCGATATTGCGGGTGCCGGCACCAGCTTGTTCGCCGACCGAATTTATGTGCTCACGCCCCAGGCCACGGTCGTCGAGCTCACCCAGGGGTCGACCGCGGTGGACTTCGCTTATTCGGTACACACCAACCTCGGCCACCGCTGCCGCGGCGCCCGGGTCGATGGTGCGCTGGTCACATTGAGCACCCCCCTGAAAAACGGGCAGACGGTGGAAGTGGTCGCCGCCAAGGAGGGCGGGCCCTCGCGCGACTGGCTCAACCCAGAGCTGGGCTTTTTGGCCAGCCCCCGGGCCAAGTCCAAGGTGCGGGCCTGGTTCAATGAGCAGGCGCGCCATGAGACGGTGGCCCGTGGGCGCGAGGCGGTGGAAAAGCTTCTGCAGCGCGAGGGCCGCACCGCGTTCAAGCTCGAGGACCTGGCAGTTCAACTGGGCTTCAAATCTGCCGACGACCTGTTCGGGGTGGTCGGCAAGGACGAGTTTTCCCTGCGCACCATCGAGGCCCTGCTGCGCCCGGCCGAGGCACCGCCCGACGTCGACGAGGTGCTGCTCAAAAAGTCACGCGCCGCCTTGCCGGGGGCCGCGACCAAGGACGGTGTGCTGGTCGTGGGCATCGATTCGCTCATGACCCAGTTGGCGCGCTGCTGCAAGCCGGCGCCGCCCGATGCCATTGGCGGCTTTGTCACCCGGGGCAAGGGCGTGAGCATCCACCGGGAGGATTGCAGCAACTTCCGGCAGATGGCCGCGCGCCAGGGTGAGCGGGTGATCGAGGTGGAGTGGGGGCGTGCAAGCGGTGACGGAAGTGGTCGCGCAAGCTCAGGCGCAGACGCACCGGTCTACCCGGTGGACGTGTCGGTCGAGGCGGCCGACCGCCAGGGCTTGTTGCGGGACATCTCGGACGTCTTCGCTAAGGAAAAAATGAACGTGGTGGGTGTGCAAACCCAGTCGGTCAAGGGCACCGCCTTCATGACCTTCACCATCGAGATCGCCGACGCCAGTCGCCTGGGCAAGGTGTTGTCTCTGGTGCGCGAGGTGACGGGCGTGCGTAGCGCCAGGCGGCGTTGAGGGCTACACACCCTGGAGGCTCCGGACGTGAATATCAGGCCTCGGGCTGCAAGTGCAAACGCAATCCCAATGACCGGATCACCTTGAACACGGTGCCGAACTCCGGAT